>NZ_JBAYTI010000080.1:0-10185 GCF_041675725.1 Castellaniella sp.
ATCAACCAAGGCTGCATCAACCAAGGCTGCATCAACCAAGGCTGCATCAACCAAGGCTGCATCAACCAAGACTGCATCAACCAAGGCTGGGGCGGCCAAGAAGACCACGGCCGCCAAGGCCACGACGGCCAAAGCTACGACGGCCAAAGCTACGACGGCCAAGGCCACGACAGCGAAAGCTGCTGCCGCCAAGGCGACCAAGGCGGCGGCGGGCAAGTCGGCAGGCGCCAAGAAGCCAGCCGGCAAGAAGGCGGCGCCCAGTGGCCGCAAGCCAGGACGACCATCCAAAAGTGGCAGCGATGCCAGTGATTACGTCAACGACGATGGCGACGACGGCGAGGTGATCCCCGAGCTCAAGCCGCTGCCCAAACGGGGCAAGCGCGGCAAGGCCGAGAAGGACAGCCCTGCGCGCAGCCAACTGACCCCCGAAGAGCAGGAAGCCCGGCGCAATCGGCTGAAAATCCTGATCAAGCTGGGCAAGGACCGCGGCTATCTCACCTATGGCGAGATCAACGATCACCTGCCCGACGACCTGGTCGATGCCGAGGCCATCGACGGCATCATCAGCACGTTCAGCGACATGGGTATCTCGGTCTATGACCAGGCGCCCGATGCCGAGCAGCTGCTGATGAGCGACAACGTGGCCTCGGCCACCAGCGATGACGATGTCGAAGACGAAGCGGAAGCCGCGTTGACCACGGTGGATTCCGACTTCGGCCGCACCACCGATCCCGTGCGCATGTACATGCGCGAAATGGGTACGGTCGAACTCCTTACACGGGAAGGCGAAATCGAGATCGCCAAGCGGATCGAAGATGGCCTCAAGCACATGGTCATGGCCATTGCCGCCTGCCCCACCACCGTCAGCGAAATTCTGGCTCAGATTCAGAAGGTGCGCGAGGGCACGGCGCAGATCGACGATGTGGTCGATGGCTTGATCGACGAAGAGGGCGAAGACTACGCGGGGTCCGGGGTGACCTCGGAAGATGACGACGGCCCCGCCGGGGGCATGAGCAGCAAGCAGATCGAATACCTGCGCACCAAGTCGCTCAAGAAGTTCGAGGTGGTCGAATCCTGGTATGGCAAGATGCGCGCGGCGTTCGAAAACGAAGGCTATCGTTCCGAAGCCTATGCGCAGGCGCGCGAGGCCATTCATGCTGAGCTCCAGGGGGTGCGCTTCACTGCAAAGATGGTCGAGCGCCTGGCCGATGCCCTGCGCACCCAGGTCGCCGAGGTCCGGGCCCACGAGCGCGCTGCGATGGCCATTTGCGTGACCCGGGCCGGCATGCCCCGTACCCATTTCATCAAGGTGTTCCCCGGCAACGAGGTCAACCTCGATTGGGTCGAGCAGGAAATCGCGGCCGGGCATCCGTATTCCGAAACGCTGGCGCGTCATGCGCCGGCGGTGCAGGAGATTCAGCAGAAGCTGATCGAACTGCAGAAGGCCGTGGTGCTGCCGCTGAAAGATCTGAAAGACGTCAACAAACGCATGGCCACGGGCGAGGCCAAGGCGCGCAAGGCCAAGCGTGAAATGACCGAGGCCAACCTGCGCCTGGTGATTTCCATCGCCAAGAAATACACCAACCGCGGCCTGCAGTTCCTGGATCTCATCCAAGAGGGCAACATCGGTCTCATGAAGGCGGTCGACAAGTTCGAATACCGGCGTGGCTACAAATTCTCCACCTACGCCACCTGGTGGATCCGGCAGGCCATTACGCGGTCGATCGCCGATCAGGCGCGCACGATCCGCATCCCGGTGCACATGATCGAAACCATCAACAAAATGAACCGCATCAACCGGCAGATCCTCCAGGAAACCGGTTCAGAGCCGGATCCCGCGACCCTGGCGCAGAAGATGGACATGCCCGAGGACAAGGTGCGCAAGATTCTCAAGATCGCCAAGGAGCCCATCTCCATGGAAACCCCTATTGGCGACGATGATGATTCCCATCTGGGTGACTTCATCGAGGATACTGGCACGGTATCCCCCTCGGATTCGGCCCTGCATGGCTCGATGCGCGATGTGGTCAAGGAAGTCCTCGATTCGCTCACGCCGCGCGAGGCCAAGGTGCTGCGCATGCGCTTTGGCATCGAAATGAGCACCGATCAGACCCTGGAAGAGGTCGGCAAGCAGTTCGACGTCACGCGCGAGCGTATTCGCCAGATCGAAGCCAAGGCGTTGCGCAAGCTGCGTCACCCCAGTCGCGCCGACAAGCTCAAGAGCTTCCTCGAGGGGCAGTAGGTCCAGGGTGCGCGGCCGGATGGTCGGCGCCCTTCTGATGGGGTAACACAATGGAATCGGCGATGCTTTCGGTTCGTGTGGCCAGCCGCAGCGTGCTGGCTCAGGACATCATCGGCCTCGAACTGGTCGATCTGGCCGGCGGGCTCCTGCCGGCTTACGAACCGGGTGCGCACATCGACGTTCATTTGCCGGGCGGATGCATCCGCCAATATTCGCTGGCCGGCGATGCCCGCCAGACGCGGCACTACGAGATCGCAGTGCTGCGCGAGGTCGAATCGCGCGGAGGTTCGGTGGCCGCGCACGAGCGGGTCCGCGAGGGCGACATTCTGCTGATCAGCGCACCGCGCAACCGTTTTCCGCTGATGGCGGCAAGCTGCAGCCTGCTGTTTGCCGGCGGCATCGGCATCACCCCGTTGCTCAGCATGGCCCGCGCCCTGCATGCGCAGGGTGCCGCCCTGCAGCTGCATTACAGCTGCCGCGAGCCTGCGCGCATGGCGTATCGCGATGAACTCCAGGCGCTCCTGCCGCCAGAGCAGTTGTATCTGTATTTCGATCAGGCCGAGCCGCCGGATAGGGCGGGCCATCCCGATATCCCAGCCATTGTGGGTTCGGTAGACCGGGATGTGCAGGTGTATATTTGCGGGCCGGCTGGCTATATCGACTGGGTGCGTGGGCAGGTGGCCGAGGCCGGGGTGGTCGAATCGCGCGTACGCTACGAGCGTTTTGCCCTGGGTGCGGCGGATCGTCCGATGCTGACGGACGAAGACGTGGCCTTCGAGGTCGAACTCGCCAGTACTGGCGAGGTCTTCGAGATCCCGGCCGACGAAAGCATCACCTCCGCCCTCGACCGGCAGGGCGTGTATATTCCCGTCTCCTGCGAAGAAGGCATCTGCGGTACCTGCCTCACGGGGGTCTGTGCCGGCACGCCCGACCATCGCGATACGTATCTTACCGACGAGGAACACGAGGCCAACGATCAGTTCACCCCGTGTGTCTCCCGGGCCCTGACGCCCCGCCTCGTGCTCGATCTCTGAAAAGGCAGTTCGATGTCCAGATCCTTGCTCCGTCGTATGGCCGTGTGGGTGCTCAGCGGCCTGTTGTGGACCGCGGCGGCCCAGGCCGAGCCGTTGAAGATCGGGCTCATCGTGCCGCTGACCGGGCCGTTTGCGGCGTATGGGCAAAAGGTCGAACAGGGGATCCGGCTGTTTCTGGCCGAGCACGGTGACCAGGTGGCAGGCCGCGAACTGCAGATTCTGGTGAAGGATGACACCGGCATTTCGCCGGCCGTGGCCAAGCGGCTGGCCCAGGAGCTTCTCGTCAGGGACCGGGTCGACCTGCTGGCGGGCTTCATGCTGACCCCGAACGCCTTTGCCGTCGCGCCGCTGGCCACGCAGGCCGGGGTGCCCATGCTCGTGCTCAATGCGGCCACCTCGTCGATCACCGAGAAATCGCCCAACATCGTACGCGTATCCATGACGCTGCCCCAGAACACGGCGCCGTTGGCGCAATGGGCCCGGGCCCAGGGCGTGCGCACGGTCTATACGCTGGTCGCCGACTATGGCCCTGGCCACGACGCTGAAACGCAGTTTCGCCAGACTTTTACCGAGCTGGGCGGCGAGGTGCTGGGCGCCCTGCGCACGCCCGTCAGCACCCCCGATTATGGGCCGTATATCCAGCGCATCAAGGATGCCGCGCCGGATGCGGCGTTCTTTTTCGTGCCCAATGGCGAACAGGCCGTGTCGCTGGTCAAGATGGCGCGTGAGCGCGGCCTGCCCGAGGCGGGCATCCGCCTGCTGGCCACCGGCGACGTGACCGACGAAGACATGCTGGAGGCGCTGGGCGAGGCCTCGCTCGGGCTGATCACGTCGTTTCATTATTCTGCGGTGCATGATTCGCCCGAAAATCACGCGTTCGTACAGGCCTACCAGGCTGCGCATCCGGGCGAGCGCGTCAATTTCATGGTGGTGGCCGGCTACGACGGCATGCAGCTGGTGCGCGACGTGCTCGAAAAGACGGGGGGCGATGCAAGTGCGCCGGCTTTTATCGAGGCGGCCCGGGGCCTGTCGTGGCAGAGTCCGCGTGGCCCGGTGCGTATCGATTCCGAGACGCGGGACATCGTCCAGAATGTGTACATGCGCCGGGTCGAGCGGGTGGACGGCCTGCTGCAGAATGTCGAATTCGACACCATCGAGGCGGTACGCGATCCGGTGAAGGCCGCACAATGAAGCGTATCGGGCCATGAGCCTGCTGGTCGACGGCCTTGCGCTGGGGATGCTGCTGTTCCTGATCAGTGTCGGCCTGGCGATCACCCTGGGGCTGATGCAGTTCGTCAACTTGGCGCACGGCGCCTTTGCCATGCTCGGCGGCTATGTCTGCGTCATCCTGCTCAATCAACATGGCGTGCCCTTCCTGTGGACTTTGCCCTGCGCCTTTGCCGCATCGGCCGCAGCGGCGTGGCTGTTGGAGGCCCTGGTATATCGCCGTCTGCACGCGGCCGGGCCGCTGGATCAGATTCTCTGCTCGATGGGGGTGGTGTTCATGGCGGTGGCTGTGGCACATTACGCGTTCGGTGCGCGCCAGCAACCCGTCCACCTGCCTGATTTCCTGAGCGGCACCTTGTCCTTGTGGGGTGCCGAACTGGGCGTGTACCGTCTGTTCCTGATCGCGGCCGGGCTGCTGGTGGTGTTGCTGGTGCAGCTGGCTGTGATCCGCACACGCTGGGGCCGGTATGTGCGCGCCGCCGTGGACAATGCGGCCATGTTGCGCAGTCTGGGGGTGAATGTCGATCGCCTGCTGACGGTCACCTTTACCCTGGGTTGCGGCCTGGCTGGCCTGGGCGGGGCCCTGGGGGTGGAGATGCTGGGGCTGGATCCGGAATTTCCGCTGCGCTACCTGGTGTACTTCCTGATCGTGGTTGCGATGGGAGGCAGTGGCAATATCTGGGGGGCGTTTCTGTCGGCCCTTTTGCTGGGGCTGGCGGATGTGCTGGGCAAATACTGGGTGCCGCAGTTGGGCGCGTTCATCATTTACGCCGTCATGGTGGCCGCCCTGGCCTGGCGCCCGCAGGGGCTGCTGCAGCGCACCGTCGCCCGGGGCCGCGGATGACGACGTCACCTGATCCGCTCGACGTCTATCGCGCATCGGCAGGCTGGCGGCCGGCCGAGTGGCTGTTCTGGATCCTGCCGGTTTTGCTCTGGTGGTTCTGGCCGGGGCATGAACTGCTGTTGTGCCAGATCGCCATCATGGGCTTGTTTGCCCTGTCCCTGGATCTGATGTTCGGTCACGCCGGCATCCTGTCGCTGGGCCATGCCGCGTTTTTCGGCCTGGGTGCATACGTGGCGGCTTTGCTCGCCATGCACGGAACGGGCGATCCGCTGCTTGGCCTGATGCTGGCGGCGTTGTGCGCGGGCCTGGCCGGCCTGCCGGTCAGTTTCCTGCTGCTGCGCGGCGGCCCGCTCGCCCAGCTGATGATCTCGCTGGGGCTGTCGCTGATGCTCTACGAGTTGGCCAACAAATTTTCCACCGTGACCGGCGGCGTCGACGGCCTTTCGGACTTTCAGATCGATCCCCTGTTCGGGGTGTTTGAATTCGACTGGCAGGGCCAGACGGCACTGTTCTATGCCATGGGGGTACTGCTGCTGGTCTTCATCCTGTTCCGGCGCCTGGTGTACGCGCCGTATGGCCGCAGCCTGCATGGCGTACGCATGAATCCATCCCGCATGGCAGCCCTGGGATTCCCGGTGCGATCGTTGCAGGTGCAGGCCGTCACGCTGTCGGCCATGGGTGCGGGCGTGGCCGGCGCCTTATTGGCGCAGACGCACCAGTTCGTGTCGCTCGAGGTGCTCGGCCTGCAGCGCTCGGCCGATGTCCTCATCATGCTGGTGCTGGGCGGGGCGGGGCGCCTGTATGGCGGCCTGGTGGGCGCCGCCGTGCTGGTGGGCGCACAGCACGCGCTGGCGGATTTGAACCCTCAATACTGGCCCTTCTGGCTGGGTCTGGTTCTGGTGCTGGTGGTGCTGTTCGCTCGCGGTGGCCTGCTGGGCCTGTCAGACCCGATCCGTCGGTCGTACAGCACCTGGCTGCGCTACGGTGAACCGATCCGCGGCGCGGCGCCAATGGCTTCATCCGTGCCGGCCGATGCCATGCCGGCCGGTGCCATGTCGACCCGGCCGTCGGCTGGTGAGAATCCGGCCGGGGCGCATGAACAGGCGGTACCGCTGCTGCAAGCCACAGGGCTCGTGCATGACGAAGGGGGCCGGCGCATCATCGACGCACTCCACCTCAGCATCGCCCGCGGCGAGCGGCTGGCACTGATCGGGCCCAATGGGGCGGGCAAATCCACGCTGGCGCACCTGTTGACGGGCTCGTTCCGTCCCGCGGCGGGGCAGATCCACTGGCAGGGCCGCCCGATTGGCCAGCTGCCGCGGCATGCGCGCAGCCGCCTCGGGCTGGTGGGCACGTTCCAGAACAGCCCGCTGTTCGAGGCCATGAGCCCGCTGGAGTCCTTGGCGCTGGCCATCGCACAGCGCCGCGGTCAGGGCCGGCACTGTGGCCGCGCCCTGTGCCGATATGACGAGATCACGGCCGAGGCCCTCGCCGTGCTGACGATGTGGCAATTGCTGCCGCAGGCACTGGAACCCACCGCCCAGCTGGCCCTGGGCCAGCGGCGGCAGCTGGAGCTCGCCCTGGCGCTGGTGCAGCACCCTCGCCTTCTGGTGCTGGATGAGCCGGCCGCCGGCCTGTCGGGGGCGGAACGCGAGCGCCTGCTGGGCATTCTCGATCAATGGCCCGCAGATGGCGCTGTCCTGCTCATCGAACACGACATGGATCTGGTCTTCCGGTTCGCCTCGCGGGTCATCGTACTGCAAGAAGGCCGGGCGCTGCCGCCCGATGCGGCAGTACAGTGGCTGGACCAGGCCGGCGTGCGTGCGCGGCGCCCGTCCACGGCGCTGGCAGCGATCATGTGCGCCGCGCCGCAGCCTGGACCTTGAGGCAGAGCGCGCCCAGGACCAGCCCCCAGAATGCGCTGCCGATGCCCCACAGGGTCATGCCCGAGGCGGTGGCCAGAAACGTCACCATGGCGGCCTCGCGCAGGCTGGGGTCAAGCAGTGCGCCATGCAGGCTGCTGCCCAGCGTGCCCAGCAGGGCCAGCCCGGCAATGGCCGCCACCAGCTCGATCGGGAAGGCGGCGAACAGGGCCACTACTGTTGCGCCAAAGATCCCCGTGAGCACGTAAAAGACGCCAGCCCACACGGCGGCCCGGTAGCGCTGGGTCGCATCCGGATCTGCATCGGGGCTCATGCAGATCGCCGCGGTGATCGCCGCCAGATTGAAGGAAAACCCGCCCAGCGGGGCGAGGACCAGCCCCGTCGCCCCCGTCACCGTAATCAGCGGCGAGGCGGGCACCCACGCATAGCCGTTGGCGCGCAGCACGGCCAGCCCCGGCACATTCTGCGAAGTCATCGTGACGATGAACAGCGGCACGGCCACGCCGATGAGGGCCGAGAAGGAAAAATCCGGTGCCATCCAGACCGGCCGGGCGGGTGTCCAGTCCAGCGCGGCCAGCGCCAGGTCATCGTGCGCCAGGACGATCAGGATGCCGGCCAGCAGCGCCAGGGGTACTGCATAGCGGGGCAGTACGCGGCGCGCGAGCAGGAAGACGGCGAACATGACCAGCACCAGCAGGGGCCGCCCCTGCATGGAGACGAACAGGTCCATGCCAAAACGCAGCAGCACACCGGCCAGCATCGCCGATGCAAGTGGGCCGGGGACCCAATCCATGATCTTCTGAAATCCGCCCGTGATGCCGGCGAGTGTGATGAGAAGGGAGGATGCAACAAAGACGCCGACCGCCTGCGCCATACCCAGGTCGCCCAGGCTGGTGGCGAGCAGGGCGGCGCCTGGCGTGGACCACGCGGTCAGGATAGGTGCGCGCCACACCAGGGACAAAGCGATGCAGGTCAAGCCCATGCCCAGCCCCAGCGCCCACATCCAGGAGGCCAGCTGGGCGTCGGTGGCGCCCGCCGCCCAGGCGGCCTGGAACACGATGGCGACCGAACTGGTGTATCCCACCAGCACGGCGATCAGGCCGGATGACAGGTGCGACACCCGCAGCCAGCTGGAGACGAAATTGCCGGGAATGCGGGAGGCCATGGACGTGCACCGGATCGTGAAAGCCGATCATTGTAGCGTTCACCCGTTGTGCTGTCGGGCTCTGGTCTACAATCCCAGCATTGTTCCGCTGGAGAAGCCCATGTCTGGATTGTTGTCCAAGGTCGACCCTGAAGGCCTGCTCGAATATTCCGTGGTCTATACCGACCGCGCCCTGAACCACATGTCGCAGTCGTTCCAAAGCGTCATGCGCGATATCTCGCGCACGCTCAAGTCGGTCTATGGCGCGCACTCCGCGATCGTCGTGCCGGGCAGCGGCACCTTTGGCATGGAAGCCGTGGCCCGGCAGTTCGCCACGGGCAAGCGCTGCCTGGTGATCCGCAATGGCTGGTTCAGTTATCGCTGGTCGCAGATCTTCGAAGCGGGGCAGATCCCGTCCGAAGAAAGGGTGCTCAAGGCGCGCCCCATCGAACCGGGTGCGCAGGCCTACTACGCCCCGCCGCCCGTAGAAGAAGTCGTTGCAGCCATCGCCGAGTTCAAGCCAGACCTGGTCTTTGCGGCGCACGTCGAGACCGCATCCGGCCTATTGCTGCCGGACGACTACATCCGCCAGGTGGCCGATGCCGTTCATGCCCAGGGCGGTCTGTTCGTGCTCGATTGCATCGCATCCGGCACGCTGTGGGTCGACATGCGCGAGGTCGGCGTCGACATCCTGATCTCCGCGCCGCAAAAAGGCTGGACGTCCTCGGCCTGTTGCGGGCTGGTCATGCTCAACGAAGAAGCCCGCCAGCGCATCGACGGCACCCAAAGCTCCAGCTTTGCAACCGACCTGCGCAAGTGGCTGGGCATCATGGAAACCTACGAAAAAGGGACTCACGGGTACTACACGACGCTGCCGACCGATTCCCTGCGCATCCTGCGCGACGTCATGGCCGAAACCGAAGACTATGGCTACGGCAAGGTGCGCGACGAACAACTGCAGTTGGGCGCCGCAGTGCGCAAGCTGCTGGCCGAGCGCGGGTTCAAGAGTGTCGCGGCGCCGGGTTTCGAGGCGCCGGGCGTGGTGGTCAGCTACACCACAGACGACGCGATCCAGAACGCGCGCAAGTTTGCCGAGGTCGGTATCCAGGCGGCGGCCGGCGTGCCGCTGGCCTGCGACGAGCCCGAAGGCTTCAAGACGTTCCGCCTGGGTCTGTTCGGGCTCGACAAACTCCATCACGTGCAGCGCACGGTCGACACCCTGGCGGCCGCACTGGACAAAATGCGGTAGTGCCGTTCGGGCGGGCCGGCAGTGCGCTTCAGCATCACGTTCAAGCTGTTCCTGGCCCTGCTGGCCACCTGTATCGTCGTGGCTTTGGCCATGGGCCTGGCTGTCCGGCTGAGCTTCCAGAGCGGATTTGGCGATTATGTGCAAGAGCGCGAGATCCAGCGGCTGGACGACCTGGCGCAGGCGCTGGCCAGCGAATACGCCGAATCCGGCAGCTGGGCGTTCATCACCCAGGAGCGTCGGCACTGGAGCCGTGCCCTGCGGCTGACGCGGCATCAGAAAGAGACCGATCGCGAACCGGTCCTGCGCGTCACGCTGACCGATGCCGCCGGCACGTGGCTGGCCGGTCCCCGGCTGCGCACCGGTGTGGATTTCCATCGCCATCCGGTGCGCGTGGATGGCGATACGGTCGGCTGGCTGCTGAATCCCGTGCGGGTGCCGCAGGCGGTCAGCGATGCAATCGACCAGCGCTTTCAGGCGCGTCAACTGAGCGCTACCTGGATGATCGTCGGGCTGTCGGTGCTGCTCGCGGCCGCCGTCAGCCTGCTGCTGGCCCGTTTGCTGC
>NZ_JBAYTI010000081.1:0-9969 GCF_041675725.1 Castellaniella sp.
GGCCTGTGGCAGGCCTGGCGGCGCCAGCGGCGCAAGATGGCCCGGGGGGTGGGCGCGGGCGTCTGGCTGGCGCCCGTGCTGGCGCTTGCCGGGTTGGCCGCGTCGCCCGTGCCCGCACGGGCCGCCGAAGCGCCCTTGCGGGTGGTGGCCACGTTTTCCATTTTGGGCGACATGGTGCGCGAAGTGGGCGGTGATCAGGTGGCCGTGCACGTGGTCGTCGGCCCGCTGGCCGAAGTGCACGATCACGAGCCCACCCCGGGCGATCTGCAGGCGCTGGGGCAGGCTCAGGTGCTGGTCAGCAACGGTCTGGGCCTGGAAAGCTGGTTGCCCGCGCTGCGGTCCGCGTCCGGCTTCGACGGGCTGGACGTCGTCGCCACACAAGGGGTGGTGCCGCGCGTCCTGCCCGGGCAGGGCGGGCCCGATCCGCATGCCTGGCAGGATCCCGCCCTGGGCGTGCGGTATCTCGAGAACATCGCCGCCGGTCTGGCACAGGCGGATCCCGGCCATGCCGGGCAGTACCGCGCGCGCGCCGGCCAGCTGGCGGCCCGGCTGCTGGCAGCCGATGCGCGCTGGCGTGCGCAGCTGGCGCAGATTCCACCCGAGCACCGCGTGCTCGCCACGGCCCACGATGCATTTGGCTATCTGGCGCAGGCCTGGGGCCTGCGCATCCTGCCGTTGCGGGATGCAGGCGGCCACGCCGAACCCTCGGCGCGCGCCATGGCCGCCTGGATACGCGAACTCAAGGCGCAGCCCGTGCGCGCCCTGTTCCTCGAACAGGGCAGTCCGTCGCAGGCCTTGCAGCAGGTCTCGCGTGAAACCGGCGTACCCTTGGCCGGCCCCCTGTTTGCCGACGCGCTGGACGCGCCCGGGCGGCCGGCGGGCACGTATCTGGGCATGCTGGAGCACAATGCCGGGCAGCTGCTGGAGGCCTTGGTCGCCGCGCCCGCCCAGGCTGGCGGGCCGTCGTAGCAATCCGGTCACAGACCGGATTGTGCGCCATCCCCCTGGGCGCTACAGTGGCCGGATGATTCCAACGCTCTGGGCCTCGTGGCCGCTGCCGGGGTGGGCCGGGCTGGCAGCCTGCCTGTTGGCCGGTTCCTTGCTGGCGGCCGCCCTGCCTGTCTGGGCCGCGCGCTTGCTGCAGTCTCTGGCGGGCCCCGAGGCGGGCCTGCCCGACATCGCGCCACTCTGGCCTGGGGCCCCGACGCTGCGGCGGCGCGCCCGCCTGGGCTGGTGGGGCGTCAGCCTGGGGCTGGCCGCGTGCTGCGGGCTCTGGCTCGGGGCCACGTGGGCGGCGCTGGCCGCCGTCGTATTCGTGCTGGTCCTCTGGACGCTGGCCTGGGTCGATGCCCGCACGGGCCTGTTGCCAGATGGCCTGACCCTGCCCTTGCTGTGGCTGGGTCTGCTGGTGAACCTGAACGACACGTTTGCGCGTCTGCCCGATGCGGTGCTGGGGGCCGTGGCTGGCTATGGCGTGTTATGGCTGCTGGCCCACGGCTATGCGGGGTTGCGCGGCCGCGAAGGCGTGGGGCAGGGCGATTTCAAGCTGCTTGCTGCGCTGGGCGCGTGGCTGGGCTGGCAAGCCGTGCCCACCGTCCTGTTGCTGGCCTCCCTGGGGGGGCTGGCCATGGCGGCCTGGCTGGCCTGGCGGCGGCGCCTGCCTGCAGACCCGGCCTTGGCCTTTGGCCCTTGGTTGGCGCTGGCGGGTGCCTGGGTGCTGGTCGCGGGCTGAGACACCCGGCTGTGCCGCCCGGGGATCGGGGTGGGGCCCGGGGCGGGGCGGGATCCGGGTCGCCGGGTGTGGCCGCCCCGGTCCGGCTCAGGAATCCGGTTTGCGCTGGGCGCGCGGGTGGGCCTGGTCGTACGTCGCGGCCAGGTGCTGGAAATCGAGGCGGGTGTAGATCTGCGTGGTCGAGATGTTGGCGTGCCCGAGCAGCTCTTGCACCGCGCGCAGGTCGTGGGAAGACTGCAGCAAATGGCTGGCAAAGCTGTGTCGCAGGCTGTGCGGGTGGACCTGCAGGGGCAGGCCCACCTGCTGCGCCAGGGCCCGCAGCTGCAGCTGTACCACGCGGGGTCGGATGCGGGCGCCGCGCACGCCCAGGAACAGGGCGGCCCGGGCGTCCGCGTCCGGGCGGGCGGCCCGCAGGCCAGGCCGTACGGCCAGCCAGGCCTGCAGGGCGGCTACGGCTTGGCGGCCCAGGGGCACCACGCGGGTCTTGTTGCCCTTGCCGCGCACCACCGCCTGGGCTTCATCGAGTTCGATCCAGCTGCGGGACTGGTATTCCGGGTTCGCCCATGGGCGGCAGTCGAGGCTGACCAGTTCGGCCAGGCGCAGCCCCCCCGAGTACAGGACCTCGAACATGGCCATGTCGCGTTTTTCGACGGCGGATTCGGCCGGCGGCAGCCGGGTGCGGTCGAGCAGGGCTTGCGCCTGATCGACGGACAAGGCCTTGGGCAGGCTGCGCGGCACTTTGGGGGCGCGTATGCCCACGGCCGGGTTGCGGGCCAGGCGGCCTTCGTGCACACACCAGCGGTAATAGCTGCGCCAGGCCGCCAGGGCCCGCGCCAGGCTGCGCGGCTCGTGGCCCTGCCCGTGCAGCTGCCGAAGCGCCTGGCGCAAGTGGGTTTGTTCGAGGGTGTCGAGCGCCTGCGCCGGGTGGCTTTGCCGCAGCAGGGCCAGGTCGCGGCGATAGGCGTCGATCGTGTGGCTGGAATACCGGCGTTCGTGCAGCAGGTGGGCCAGCCACGCTTCGGTGGCGTCAGGCGATGGCATCGGGCTCATCGTGTGCCAGCCGGCTCAGCGCCGCGCCCGCCAACAGCGCGATCTGTTCGAGAAATTCGGTGCCCATGTCGGTGGTGAAACGCTGTTCGTCGCTGGAACCCAGCACCAGCAGGCCAATGGGCTGCTGCGCCTGCAGGGTACGCAAGGGCAGCAGGGCCAGCGAGGCCGGTGCGTTCTCCAGCCAGGCGGCGGCGTCTTGCGCCTGCACGGGGCCGCAATACGGCTTGTTGAGCGAAGCAGCGTAACGGCGCGTTTCCTGGGCGACATCCTGGGCGTACGCGCCATCGGGCAGCCCGGCCAGATCCCACAGGCGCAGGGCGATGCTGTCGAGCTCGAATTGCCGGGACAGGGACGTGACGATCAGGTCGGGAATGCGCCGGGGTTCGGGCTCGGCCAGCATGTGGGCACACCAGGCCATCACCCCCTGGTGGATACGCTGGTTGCCGTCGGCGTGGTGAAGCAGCTGGTGCAGGTGCGCCTCGCGCGCCTCGAGGCGCGCGCGCAGGGTCAGTATCTGGCGTTCGGCCAGTGAAATGACGCCCTCTTTATAGGGATGCGGCACTTCGATCGTGGCGAAAACGTCGGCGTGCTCGTTGAGGAAATCTGGATTCTGGCGGAGAAAGTCGGCGATTTCTTGGGCGCCGGGGTGGTCCGGTGTCATGATCGGGCGCGCTGGGCGGTTGAGCTGAGAGGACTCTATCTTAACGTTTGGCCGGGCGCCCGGCCATGGGCGCGCAGCCTGGCTGGCCGGGACCGGGATGGCGCCGGGCGTCAGTAGAAACCGGGTTCACCGGGCGGCCGCGTCTTGAAGCGGCGGTGCACCCAGTAATACTGCGCTGGATCGCGCCGCACTTCGGCTTCGATGAGGGCGTTCAGGCGCGCCGTGGCGGCTTGTGGATCGTCGGCGCCCGGGAAATCATCCAGGGGCGCGCCGATGTCGACGCGGTACTGGCCGGTATCGGGATCGAGCCGGCTGATGATGGGCACGACGGCGGCATCCCAGGTGGCGGCGATCTGGGCCGCCGACAACAGGGTGGCCGCCGGCACCCCGAAAAACGGCACGAAGGCGCTGCCCTGGCGGCCGAAATCCATGTCGGGCAGGTAATACACCGGAATGCCGCGGCGCAGATGGCGGATCAGCCCGCGCACGCCGTCTTGCCGGCTGACCAGGTGGACGCGGTTGAAGCGCCCACGGCCGCGGCGCACGATTTCATCCACGTCGGGGTTGCTCTGGCGGCTGTACAAGGTGGCGGACTCTTTCAGGAACAGGGTCAGACGCGTGGCGGCGGCGTCCAGGGCGATGAAGTGCGGTGCGAACATGAGGATGCGCCGGCCTTGGTCGAGCAGGGCCTGCAGCTGGGCCTCTCCGTGCAGCGTGACGGTGGCGCCGATCTGCTCGGGCGTACCGTACCAGCACAGCCCGCGGTCCACGAAAGATTGCGCCAGCAGCCTGTAGTGGCGCGCCGCCAGCGCCCGCCGCTCGGCCGGGCTGAGATTCGGGAAGCAGGCCCGCAGGTTGACGTCGACCACGTGCGCGCGTGCGCGCAGCAGCCGGGGCACGAGCCAGCCCAGCACACGGCCCCAGCGCAGGCGGCTGGCGGTGGAGCAGCGAGCGAAATGCCCCAGGACGCGGCCCAGTATCCGTTGCCGGACCGTATCGCCGCGCCAGGGCATGCCGGTGCCGGGATCCGGGTGGCCTGGGGTCGGGGGTTCAGCGCTCATGGTGCGTGGCTGCGCCCGGCGGGGCGGGCGGGGTCGGTGCGCCCGCTGCGGCGGGCCCGGTGTCGGCCGGCGCGGGTTCGGCTTCGTCCGGATGCGGCGGCGCTTCATCTGGCTGTTTGTAGCGGTTGTAGCCCCACAGGTATTGTTCCGGGAAGCGGCGGATCAGGGTCTCCATGGCCTGGTTGATGGCAATGGCCGTGGCCTCGACCGTCTCGGGCAGCGGCTCGGGCAGGCGCAGGTAGTGCATGCGCCAGCCCCGGCCGCGCGGCAGGCGTTCGCCCGCGGTCAGGATGACGGCGACCCGGGTCTGCAGCGCCAGCCGGGCCGCAAGGGTCATGGTGAGCGCGTATTCGCCGAAGAACGGTAGCCAGATCCCCTCGCCTTCGCCAGGGACCTGGTCGGGCAGCATGCCGACGGCCTCGCCGCGGCGCAGGGCGCGTACGAATTCCCGCACGCCGTGGCGGTTGGCCGGCACGGCGTGCAGGTTGTGCATGTCGCGCGAGGATTCGACCAGCGGTTGCAGGATGGCCTGGCGCGCCGGGCGGAACATGACGGTAAGGGGGCCGTAGCGGGTCAGGTGGCGGGCGGTGATCTCGAAGCAGCCCAGGTGCGGGGTGAGATACAGCACCCCCCGGCCTTCGGCCAGGGCGGCCTGCACGATGGGTTCCTGGTCGCTGACGACCTTGGCCAGGCATTGCTCGGTGCGCCACCAGATTTTGGGGATTTCGGCCATCATGGCGCCGGTCTCGGCGGCGGCGCGACGCACGAAGGCGGGGTCGTCGTAGCCGGCCCAGCGCGTGTGCCGGCGCAGCCGGCGCTGGTAGCGGCTGGGATAGCGGTAGGCCGCCAGGCCGATCAGGCGGCCGGCGGTTTGCAGCCATGAGAGCGGCAGCCAGGCCATGAGACGGGCAAGAAACAGCAGCATGGGGCGTGGCGAATCAGTAAGAAAGACCCTGACGCAGGAAGTTCTTCATGCGGAAAACCCTTATTTTCGCTTAAAATGCCGTGGATCGCTGAGTTAACCGACAACTTGCGGAGCGATCCCCCGCATTCGCCTGTGGGCTTCATCCGCTAAAGCGTCGCGCCCCAACCGCAGAGGTGCAACGCATTTTCGTTCAACCTCGCACCGGCTGGCGGCTGGTGCCACCCAGGAAAGCACCGTGGCACAACACGATTTTCTCTTCACATCAGAATCCGTCTCCGAAGGCCACCCGGACAAGGTGGCCGATCAAATTTCCGACGCCATCCTCGACGCGCTGCTCGCGCAGGACCCGAATTCGCGCGTCGCGGCCGAGACGCTCTGCAATACCGGCCTGGTGTTGCTGGCCGGCGAAATCACCAGCCAGGCCAATATCGACTACATCCAGATTGCCCGCGACACCATCCGCCGCATCGGCTATGACAACACCGATTACGGCATCGACTACAAAGGGTGCGCGGTCCTGGTGGCGTACGACAAACAGTCGCCCGACATCGCGCAGGGGGTCGACCGCAGCCCCGAGGAAATCCTCAACCAGGGGGCCGGCGACCAGGGGCTGATGTTCGGCTACGCCTGCGACGAAACCCCCGACCTCATGCCGGCGCCCATCTGGTATGCGCACCGCATCATGCAGCGCCAGTCCGAACTGCGCAAAGATGGCCGGCTGCCCTGGCTGCGGCCCGACGCCAAATCGCAGGTCACGTTTCGTTACATAGACGGCAAGCCAGCCGAGGTCGACACCGTGGTGGTGTCCACGCAGCACCATCCCGACATCGCGCAATCCCAGATCCACGATGCCGTGATCGAGCAGATCATCCGCCCCGTGTTCGCCCCGGGGCTGCTCACCGAGCGCACCCGCTTTCTGGTGAATCCGACCGGCAAGTTCGTGATCGGCGGGCCGCAGGGCGATTGCGGCCTCACCGGGCGCAAGATCATCGTCGACACCTACGGCGGCGCCTGCCCGCATGGCGGCGGGGCGTTTTCGGGCAAGGATCCCTCCAAGGTCGACCGCTCGGCCGCCTATGCCGCCCGCTACGTGGCCAAGAACATCGTCGCGGCCGGCCTGGCGCGCCAGTGCCAGGTGCAGGTCAGCTACGCCATCGGGGTGGCCGAGCCCATCAACATCACCGTGTACACCGAGGGCACGGGGGTGATCCCGGACGACCAAATCGCCCGCCTGGTGCGCGAGCACTTCGACCTGCGGCCCAAAGGCATCATCAACATGCTCGACCTGCTGCGGCCTATTTATTCGAAGTCGGCGGCGTACGGGCATTTTGGCCGCTCGGAACCCGAATTCACCTGGGAGGCCACCGACAAGGTGCAGGTGCTGAAAGCGGCGGCCTGAACCGCCGGGCCTGGCGGGGGCGGCAGGCCCGGCAGGCGCCGAAACCGGCGCACCACCCACGACGGCCGATCCGCTATAATAACCCCCTTCCCCCGAGGGGCGTTGCAACGGCCCGTTCGCCAGCCTCAGGCTGGCACGGTGGCCGTCAGGCTCGGGGACATCTCCATCGAACGGCGCCCATCGTTGCCCTGTGCGGGCGGGGGTGGGGTATCGGCCCGCTTCGTATCCGTGCGGGGTCACCAGGACCACCATGACGACTGCACACGATTACATCATTGCCGACATCGCTCTGGCCGATTGGGGCCGGCGCGAAATCGCCATCGCCGAAACCGAAATGCCCGGCCTCATGGCCATCCGCGAAGAATACGCGGCCAGCCAGCCGCTCAAGGGCGCGCGCATTGCCGGCAGCCTGCACATGACCATCCAGACGGCGGTGCTCATCGAAACCCTCGAGGCGCTGGGGGCCGAAGTGCGCTGGGCATCCTGCAACATCTTCTCCACGCAGGATCACGCGGCGGCGGCCATCGCCGCGGGCGGCACGCCTGTTTTCGCGGTCAAGGGCGAATCCCTGGAAGATTACTGGCAGTACACGCACCGCATCTTCGACTGGCCGGGCGAGCCGGCCAACATGATTCTCGATGACGGCGGCGACGCCACGCTGCTGCTGCATCTGGGCGCCCGGGCCGAGGCCGACCCCGGCGTCATCGCGCAACCCGGCAACGAAGAAGAGCGCGTGCTCTTCGCGGCCATTCGCGATCGCCTGGCGCAGGATCCGCACTGGTATTCCAGCCGGCTCGGGCACATCCGCGGGGTAACCGAAGAAACCACCACGGGGGTGCACCGCCTGTACCAGATGTCGCAGCGCGGCGAACTCAAGATTCCGGCCATCAACGTGAATGATTCGGTCACCAAGTCCAAGTTCGACAACCTCTACGGCTGCCGCGAGTCGCTGGTCGACGGCATCAAGCGGGCCACCGATGTCATGGTGGCCGGCAAGATCGCGATCGTCTGCGGGTTTGGCGACGTCGGCAAGGGGTGCGCCCAGGCGCTGGCCGCGCTGCGCGCCCAGGTGTGGGTCACCGAGATCGATCCCATTTGCGCCCTGCAGGCCTCGATGGAAGGCTACCGGGTGGTATGCCTCGATGATCCCGACGTGGTCGAGCAGGCCGATCTCTTCGTGACGGCGACGGGCAACTACCACGTCATCGACCGCGATCATCTCTATCGCATGAAAGACCAGGCCATCGTCTGCAATATTGGCCATTTCGACAGCGAAATCAACGTGGCATCGGTCGAAGACCTGGCCTGGGAAGAGATCAAGCCGCAGGTGGATCACATCGTTTTCCCCGATGGCAAGCGCGTGATCCTGCTGGCCCGCGGGCGGCTGGTGAACCTGGGCTGCGCCACCGGGCATCCATCGTTCGTGATGTCGGCATCGTTCACCAACCAGACCATCGCCCAGATCGAGCTGTTCACGCGCGGCGACCACTACGCCACGGGCCAGGTCTACGTGCTGCCCAAGCACCTGGATGAAAAAGTCGCGCGCCTGCACCTCAAGAAGCTCGGTGTCCGCCTCACCGATCTTTCACAGCAGCAGGCCGATTACATCGGCGTGCCGGTGACCGGGCCGTTCAAACCCGATCACTACCGCTATTGATTTTTGAGCCTTTTGTCGAGCCTTTCGGAGAAGCCCCATGCTCTTGTTGCTCTGGCTACTGAATGCCGTCTCCCTGCTGATCGTCGCCCTGATTCTTCCGGGCATCGTGGTGTCCTCGTTTGGCTCGGCGCTGATCGCCGCCCTGGTGCTGGGCCTGCTCAATGCCGCCGTCAAACCGCTGCTGGTCCTGTTGACGCTGCCGCTCACCGTGGTGACGCTGGGGTTGTTCCTGCTCGTCATCAACGCGCTGGTCTTCTGGCTGGCCGGCTCCATCCTGCGCGGCTTTCAGGTCGAAGGCTTCTGGTGGGCGCTGGTGGGGGCCATCATCTACAGCCTGATCTCCACGGCCCTGGCCAACCTGCTGATCATGTGACCATGGCCGCGACACCCACTATCAGCTTCGAGTATTTCCCCCCGCGCGACATCGCCGCCCAAGAACGCCTGGTACGCTCGGCCAAGCAGTTGGCGGCGCTGTCGCCGGCTTGGGTCAGCGTCACGTTCGGGGCCGGGGGCTCCACCCGCAGCGGCACGGTCGAGGCCGTGAAAATGCTGCAGAATCTGGGCGGCGACGTCGCGCCGCATCTGTCGTGCATAGGGGCCACCCGGGCGGATCTCAAAGCCCTGCTGGACGATTACGCCGCGCGCGGCGTACGGCGCCTGGTGGCGCTGCGGGGGGATCTGCCCTCGGGCATGGGGGGCGATACGGGCGAACTGCACTACGCCGTGGATCTGGTGCGGTTCATTCGTGCGCACTCGGGCGACCGCTTCCACATCGAGGTGGCGGCCTATCCCGAAATGCACCCGCAAGCCGACAGCGCCCAGCAGGATCTGCGGCATTTCGTCGACAAGGTACGGGCCGGGGCCGATGGCGCTATCACGCAGTATTTCTTCAATGCGGATGCATATTTCGACTTCGTCGACCGGGTGCGGGCGCAGGGGCTGGATGTCCCGATCACCCCAGGCATCATGCCCGTCACCAACTACACCCAGCTGGCCCGGTTCTCGGCCATGTGCGGGGCGGAAATCCCGCGCTGGATGCGCTTGCGGCTGCAGGATTTCGGTGACGACAAGGCTTCGATCCGGGCCTTCGGCATCGACCTGGTCTCCGGCCTGGTGGCCCGCCTGCTCGAACAGGGGGCGCCCGGGGTGCATTTCTATACGCTCAACCACGCCGAGGCCGTCACGCGCATTTGCCGCAACCTGGGCTTGGGCCAGGCCGCCTGAGGCGCCCGGTCCGGGCGGCGGCAGGCCAGCCCGCTACGGTCCGGGCCGCGGCGGCCGGGGCCTGGCCTGCGGTCTGCTCAGGGCTCGGGGGCTTTCAGCGCCCAGCCCTTGTCGGTCAGGACGGCATCGAGGCGGATGTCGTGGGTTTGTGGCTGGTGGCCCATTTGGCTCAGATCGCCGCTGGCCCAGGCGATGCCGACGCTGACGAAGGCCTGGCCGCTGGCCTGCAGGGCGGCCAGCGTGCGGTCGTAGTAGCCCCC
>NZ_JBAYTI010000082.1:0-9965 GCF_041675725.1 Castellaniella sp.
CAGGGCCTATGGCTTCAGAAACTTTGAGAATTACCGCATGAGAGTCTTGGCTCAATGCGGTTGGAACGGTGTCATCAACCGTGTCTAGTGAATGCCCATCCCCCGTTTATGGGGTAGAGCCCAACTGGTGGCCCGGGGCGGAATCGAACCACCGACACAAGGATTTTCAGTCCTCTGCTCTACCGACTGAGCTACCGGGCCAAGACGCAAAACTATACACGATATTTCCAGCCTGTGCAGGTAAGATGGCCACACATGCCACAAGCGGGCTATGGCGTCTTATAATACGCCCTGTCCGACAAAGCAAGGCAATTCCGACCGGCATGTCTCTCGATGTACTCACCTTTGGCCTGAACCACGTCTCGGCACCGGTGGCGGTGCGCGAGCGCGTGTCGTTTCCGCTCGAGCTGGTCAAGCCGGCCTTGGCGGCGCTGCGCACGGCCTTTGGGTCATCGGTGCGCGAAGCTGCCATCCTGTCCACTTGCAATCGCACAGAAATCTACTGTGCGGCCGAACCCGCGGTGGGTGATCAGCTGCCAGCCTGGCTGGCCGAGTTCAACCGGGTCGAGGCGGGCCAACTGGCGCCGCACCTGTATCAGTACCAGCAAAATGATGCCGTGCGTCATGCCTTTCGCGTGGCCAGCGGGCTGGATTCCATGGTGCTGGGCGAGCCGCAAATCCTCGGGCAGATGAAATCGGCCGTGCGCGCGGCCGAACAAGCCGGTGCGCTGGGCACCTTGCTGCATCAGCTGTTTCAGCGTACGTTTTCGGTCGCGAAAGAGGTCCGCTCGCAAACGGCCATTGGCGCCCATTCGGTGTCCATGGCAGCGGCCGCTGTGCGCCTGGCCGAGCGCGTGCTGGGCGATCTTTCCCAATCCCGCGTACTGTTCATCGGCGCTGGCGAGATGATCCAGTTGTGCGCCACGCACTTTGCGGCGGCGCGGCCGCTGCAAATGGCGGTGGCCAATCGCACGCTCGAACGCGCCGAACAGTTGGCCGGGCAATTCGACGCCCGTACCCTCAAGCTGTCATCTCTGCCCGAACACCTGGCAGAATTCGATGTCGTCGTGTCGTGTACGGCCTCTTCGTTGCCCATCCTGGGGCTGGGGCTGGTCGAACGCGCCGCGCGCATTCGGCGCCACCGGCCCATGGTGATGGTCGACCTGGCCGTGCCGCGCGACATGGAGCCCGAAATCGGCCGCCTGGCCGATGTCTATTTGTATACCGTCGATGATCTGGGCCGCCTGGTGCAGTCCGGCCACGATGCCCGCCAGGCCGCCGTGGTTCAGGCCGAAGCCATCATCGAGGCCCGTGTGCAACACTTCATGCACTGGCTCAGCAACCGCGAGATCGTGCCGGCCATCGTGCACTACCAGCACAATGCCGAGGCCCTGCGCCAGGCCGAACTCGAGCGTGCCCGGCGCCTGCTGGCGCGCGGCGATGACCCAGAAACCGTGCTCGAATACCTTGCGCACAGCCTCACCAACAAGCATCTGCATGGGCCGCTGGCGGCACTCAATCGTAGCGAAGGCACCGAACGCGACCAGCTGCTTTCGCTGCTGCCGCGGCTGTTGCCCGAACCCGGCGCGCGCCGGCATTAGCCGGTTTCCAGGCGCCGTACCTGGCCTGCCCGCGCCCCGTCCAGGCCGTGCAGGCACGGGATCTTTCAACCGCTACCGACCGTCTCCCGCCCATCGCCATGAAAGCTTCAGTGCATCAACGCCTCGAACAGCTCGACCTGCGGCTGCGTGAAATCGACGCCCTGCTGGCCGAGCCCGATAGCGCCGCCGATCTCGATCGCCTGCGCCGGCTCACCCGCGAGCGTGCCGAAATCGAGCCGGTGGTACGGGTATTTGCGGCTTGGCGGCAGGCGCACGACGATCAGACCACTGCGCGTGAATGGCTGGCCGAACCGGATATGCGCCTCCTGGCCGAAGAAGAGCTGCTCGATGCCACCCAGCGGCTGGAACAATATGAAGCAGACCTGCAGGTTCTCCTGCTGCCCAAGGATCCGGACGACGACCGGGGCGTGTTCCTCGAAATCCGGGCAGGCACGGGGGGGGATGAAAGCGCCCTGTTCGCCGGCGATCTGTTGCGCATGTACAGCCGCTATGCCGAGCTGCAGGGTTGGCGCGTCGAACTGGTGTCGGCCAGTGAAGCCGAGCTGGGAGGCTACAAAGAGGTGATCGCCCACGTGACGGGGCAGGGGGTCTATGGCCGCCTCAAGTTCGAATCGGGCGCGCATCGCGTGCAGCGCGTGCCCGAGACCGAATCGCAGGGGCGCGTGCACACGTCGGCCTGCACGGTGGCCATCATGCCCGAGGCCGATGAACAGGCCGAGATCCACATCGATTCCCAGGACCTGCGTATCGATACGTTTCGCGCCAGCGGTGCGGGCGGGCAGCACGTCAACAAGACGGATTCCGCGGTGCGTATCACGCATTTGCCGACGGGCCTGGTGGTAGAGTGCCAGGACGACCGCTCGCAGCACCGCAACCGGGACCGCGCGATGCAGGTGCTGGCGGCGCGCCTGAAGGATCGCCAGCAACAAGAGGCCCAGGCGCGCGAAGCCGCCCAGCGCAAGAGTCTGGTGGGGTCGGGCGACCGTTCCGAGCGCATCCGCACTTACAATTTTCCCCAAGGGCGCGTCACCGATCACCGCATCAATCTAACGCTGTACAAGCTGGGCCCGATCATGGATGGGGACCTGGACGAACTCACCTCGTCCTTGCTGGCCGAACACCAGGCCGCCCAGCTGGCCGAACTGGCGCACGATTGAACCGGTGCCGATGACACGTCCGATTCCCCTGCGTGCAATGCTGGCCGCCAGCCCCCTGCCGCGGTTCGAAGCCCACCTGCTCGGGCAGGCCGTGCTCGGCGTGTCGCGCGCCTGGCTGATTGCCCATGACTCGGATCCGGTCACCGCAGCCCAGCAGGCGCAATTCGAGGCCCTGCAGGCGCGCCGCCTCGCCGGGGAGCCCATGGCCTACGTGCTGGGTACGCGCGAATTCTACGGGCGTGATTTCTGCGTGGGGCCGGCGGTGTTGATCCCGCGTCCCGAGACGGAGTTTCTGGTCGAATGCGGCCTGCAGGCTGTGCAAGGGCTCGAGCGCCCGCGCATCCTCGAACTGGGCACTGGCAGTGGCGCTGTTGCCATCACCCTGGCGCTCGAACGCCCGGATGCCGCTGTGCTGGCCACCGATTGCAGCGCCGATGCGTTGGCCGTCGCGCGCAGGAATGCCAGCGCGTTGGGCGCCTCGTTGGGTTTTTTGCAAGGAAATTGGTACGATGTCGAGTTGGGTTCGGCACGCTTCGATCTGATCGTGTCGAATCCTCCGTACATACGGGCCCATGACCCGCATCTGCACCAGGGCGACCTGCGCTTCGAGCCAGGCCTGGCCTTGACGGACGGGGCCGATGGGCTGCAGGCCCTGCGGGCGGTCGTGCAGGGGGCGGGTGCGCATCTGCGTGCGCAAGGGGCGTTGTGTGTCGAGCACGGCTGGGATCAGGCGGCCGCCGTGCGGGCCATGATGGCCACCGCCGGTTTTACAGGGGTTGCCAGCCAGCCTGATCTGGCAGGCATCGAACGCATTACCCACGGCCGCTGGGCGGCCTGATTTTCAGAGAGCACCATGAGCGATACTGTTCAATCCGAAGTCCACAATTTCATCCGTGAAACCGTCACCGAGCATCCGGTGGTGCTCTTCATGAAGGGTACGGCGCAATTTCCGCAATGCGGTTTTTCGGCGCGCGCCATCCAGATCCTGAAAGAAGAGGGTGTCACTCACCTGGTCACGGTCAACGTGCTCGACGACGCCGAGGTGCGCCAGGGCATCAAGGATTACTCCAATTGGCCCACCATCCCGCAGCTGTACGTGAAGGGCGAGTTCATCGGCGGGACCGACATCATGGGCGAAATGCACCAGAACGGCGAACTCGCCCCCGTGCTGAAAGACGCGGGGGCCATTGCCTGAGCTGAGCGGCCCCGAAGCACGGCGCGCCTCCGTGCTATCATCAATTTGTGAGAAAAGCCTACAGAAGTGCATGATGCGCAGGCTCTCGCGCGTTTGCAAGGCGCGCATCACCGGTTCATCAACCACCTAAAAGGGGCTCTCTCATGCAGCGTCGTTCCTTCCTCAAGAAGGTCACCATGGGCGCGGCCGCCGGCGGCGCCACGCTGGCTGCGCCGGCATTCGCCCAAGATGCGCCCGTGATCCAGTGGCGCCTAGCTTCCAGCTTCCCGCGCAGCGCCGATGCCATTTATTCCGGTGGCGAGCACGTAGCCAAATACATTGCAGAAGCCACGGACGGCAGGTTCCAGATTCGCGTCTTCCCGGGGGGCGAACTGCTGCCGGCGCTCGGGGTGCTCGACGGCGTACAAAACGGCACGGTAGAGTGCGGCCACACGGCGTCGTACTATTACTACGGCAAGAATCCCACGCTGTGCTTCGATGCGGCCGTGCCCTTTGGCATGAACACCCGTCAAATGAATGCCTGGGTGCTGCGGGGGGGTGGGCTCGATCTCCTGCGCGAAGTCTTCGAGTCATACAATATCGTCAATTTTCCTTGTGGTTTCACGGGCTGCCAAATGGGTGGCTGGTTCCGCAAAGAGATCAAGACGGTTGATGATCTCGAAGGCCTGAAATTTCGCTCGGCCGCATTTGCGGGCGCGGTGCTCGCGAAGCTGGGCGTGCTGCCGCAGCAAATCGCCGGAGGCGACATCTACCCTTCGCTCGAAAAAGGCATGATCGATGCCGCCGAATGGATCGGCCCCTACGACGACGAAAAACTCGGCTTTCACAAGGTGGCGCCGTATTATTATTTTCCGGGCTGGTGGGAAGCCACCCTGCAAGTGTCCCTGTACGTCAACAAAGACAAGTTCGAAGGCCTGCCCACGCACTACCAGGGCATCATGACCGATGCCGCCGCACGCGCCGCCAGCGTGATGCTGGCCACCTACGACGCAGAAAACCCCAGGTCGCTCAAGCGCCTGGTGGCCAAGGGCGCGAAGCTGCGCATCTTTCCCAAGCCGGTCATGGACGCCTGCTTCGAGGCCTCCGAGGAAACCTACGCCGAACTTTCCGCACAGGATCCGGGCTTCAAAAAGGTCTACGGGCACTACAAAGCGTTCCTGGACCAGGAAATCCCCTGGTTTCGCATCGCCGAAGGCAGCTTCGACCAGTACATGGCCTCTATGATCAGGTAGCGGGCGTACAATTCCGGGGTATTGACCCAATGTGCTTCAAGCCCAGGTATCTTATGTCCAGCCGTTTTCTTGATGATGTCCAGGCTCGCCTGGACCAGTTGCGCACCGAGGGGTATTACAAGCCAGAGCGCGTGATCGCCGGCCCGCAATCGGCGCGCGTGCGCCTGGCTGGTGGCTCGTCCGTGCTCAATTTCTGCGCCAACAACTACCTGGGCCTGGCCAATGATCCGCGCCTGATTCGGGCGGCGGTGCGGGGGCTCGAGCAAGACGGCTTCGGCCTGGCCTCGGTGCGCTTCATCTGCGGCACGCAAACCGGGCACAAGGCCCTAGAGGCCGAACTCGCCCAGTGGCTGGGCATGGGCGACGCCATCCTCTATTCCAGCTGCTTCGACGCCAATGGCGGCCTGTTCGAGGCCTTGCTGGACGAACAGGATGCCGTCGTCAGCGATGCCCTCAATCATGCCAGCATCATCGATGGCATCCGCCTGAGCAAGGCGCGCCGGTTCCGCTATGCCAACAACGACATGGCGGATCTTCGCAGCCAGCTGCAGGCGGCGCGCGCCGGCGGGGCCCGTCACATCCTCATTGCCACCGATGGCGTATTTTCCATGGATGGCATCGTCGCCAACCTGCCGGCCATCTGCGATCTGGCCGAGGCGTTCGATGCGCTGGTCATGGTCGACGATTCCCACGCGGTCGGGTTCATGGGGGCGGGCGGGCGCGGCACGCCCGAGCACTGTGGCGTGCAGGGGCGCGTCCACCTGCTCACCGGAACCCTGGGCAAGGCCCTGGGCGGTGCATCGGGTGGCTATGTGGCCGCGGCTGCACCGGTGGTGGATCTTCTGCGCCAGCGCTCGCGCCCTTACCTGTTCTCGAACACCCTGGCGCCGGCCATCGTGGCCGCTTCGCGCCAGGTGCTGGCGCTGCTGCAGGGGCCCGAGGGCGCCCGCCTGCGCGAGCGGGTGCAGCACAATGGGCGCCAGTTCCGCCATGAAATGCAGGCGCTGGGCTTTCATCTGGTCCCCGGCGAACATCCCATCATTCCGGTCATGCTGGGGGATGCCGCCCTCGCGTCGCGCATGGCCGATGCCTTGCTCGACCACGGCATCTATGTCATCGGTTTCTCGTATCCGGTCGTACCCAAGGGGCAGGCGCGCATCCGCACCCAGATGAGTGCGGCCCATTCGCCCGAAGACATCCACCACGCGGTGCAGGCCTTCGCCCACGTGGGGCGCGAACTGGGCGTCCTCTCATGAAAGCGCTGGTCAAGACGGGGCCCGGGGTCGGGTTGCAATTCGCCGATGTGGCCCGCCCGGCCGTGGGTCACAACGATCTGCTCATTCGCATCCGCAAGACGGCCATTTGCGGCACGGACATCCACATCTGGAACTGGGACGCTTGGGCCGCCCGCACCATTCCGGTGCCCATGCACGTCGGCCACGAATACGTGGGCGAGGTGGTCGAGATCGGCCAAGAGGTGCGCGGGTTTTCAGTGGGGGACCGCGTGTCCGGAGAAGGCCACATTACCTGCGGCCATTGCCGTAATTGCCGCGCGGGGCGGCGCCACCTGTGCCGCAATACACAGGGCGTGGGGGTGAATCGCCCGGGGGCCTTCGCCGAATACCTGGTGATCCCGGCCTTCAATGCCTTCCGCATCCCCGAAGACGTGTCCGATGACCTGGCGGCGATCTTCGATCCGTTCGGCAACGCCGTCCACACCGCGCTGGCCTGGGATCTCGCCGGCGAAGACGTGCTCATCACCGGCGCCGG
This sequence comes from Castellaniella sp., assembly GCF_041675725.1. Classification (GTDB taxonomy): domain Bacteria; phylum Pseudomonadota; class Gammaproteobacteria; order Burkholderiales; family Burkholderiaceae_B; genus Castellaniella. Next base: position 6,977 of record NZ_JBAYTI010000082.1, read on the forward strand.
GCCGATCGGCGCCATGGCGGTGGCCGTTGCGCGCCATGTGGGCGCCCGGCACGTGGTCGTCACAGACGTGAATGACTACCGCCTCCAGCTGGCTGGGCGCATGGGGGCCACCCGGACGGTGAACGTGGCACGCCAGGATCTGGCAGAGGTCATGCGTGAACTGGGCATGACCGAGGGCTTCGACGTCGGGCTCGAGATGTCGGGCGTGCCCGAGGCTTTTGCCGGCCTGTTGGCGCAGATGAACCATGGCGGCAAGGTCTCGTTGCTGGGCATCCTGCCCGACGGGGTGGGCATTGACTGGAGCCAGGTGATCTTCAAGGGGCTGGAGATCAAGGGGATCTACGGCCGCCAGATGTTCGAGACCTGGTACAAAATGGCCGCCATGCTGCAAAGCGGCCTGGATATCTCGCCCATCATCACCCACCATTACCCCGTGGCCGCCTTCCGCGAGGCTTTCGAGATCATGCGCTCGGGCGCCAGCGGCAAGGTGATCCTGGACTGGTCGGCTCAGGGGTAGAGACCGCGCACGTGGTGGGCCTCGAGGATGCGTGTGCAGGCCACGATGAACGCCGCGGTGCGCAGCGATACGCTGTGCTGCCGCGCCACCGACGACATTGACGCATAGGCGGCGCGCATCATGGCCTCGAGCCGGTGGTTGATCTCTTGCTCGGTCCAGAAGAAGCTGGAGAAATCCTGCACCCACTCGAAATAACTGACCGTGACCCCGCCGGCATTGGCCACGACGTCGGGCACGATGACCGTGCCCTTGGACGAGATGATGTCGTCGGCCTCGGGGGTGGTCGGGCCGTTGGCCCCTTCGACCAGAATGCGGGTGTGGACCAGATCGGCATTGTTCTGGGTGATCTGGCTCTCGAGTGCGGCCGGAATCAGGATGTCGGTGGGCAGCGACCAGAATTCGTGTTCGGTCAGGGTCTGCGTGCCCGCAGCCCCGGCCACGCCCCCCGTTTTATGGGCATGATCGAGCAGCGCGGGGATGTTCAGGCCGCGTTCGTCGTGGACGATGCCGGTGTGGTCGTAGATGGCCACCACGTGGGCGCTCGCATCGTGGAACAGGCGCGCGGCCGTGCCGCCCACGTTGCCGAACCCCTGGATGGCGATGCGCGCCCCCTTGATGTCGATGCCGGACTCGCGCGCGGCCTCGCAGGCGATCACGTACACGCCCCGGCCCGTGGCCTGGATGCGCCCCAGGCTGCCGCCCAGGGACACCGGCTTGCCGGTCACGACCCCGGTGTTGGTACCGCCTTCGTTCATCGAATAGGTGTCCATCATCCAGGCCATGATCTGGGCGTTGGTGTTGACGTCGGGGGCCGGGATGTCTTTGTGCGGGCCGATGATGTCGTGGATCTCGCTGGTATACCGGCGGGTGATGCGCTCGATCTCGGCCTGCGAATACTGGTGCGGGTCGAAGCGTATGCCGCCCTTGGCGCCCCCGAAAGGCAGGTTGACCGCGGCTGACTTGATCGACATCCAGGCCGACAGGGCCATGACTTCGGACAGGGTGACGTCCTGGTGGAAGCGCACCCCGCCTTTGCCAGGACCGCGTGCCAGGCTGTGCTGCACGCGGTAGCCCTCGAAGTGGGCCATGGAGCCGTCATCGAGCCGGATGGGCACGTCGACCACCAGGATGCGCTTGGGGCGTTTCAGGATGCCAACCAGCGGGGCGAGCGACCCCAGGTACGGCGCGACCCGGTCGACCTGCTGCAGGTAGATGGCCCAGGGGCCCGGGTCATGGGGGTTCAGATAAGAGGGTAGATTGGAGACGGAAGAAGCAGACATGAAAGAACCTGGTCAGAGAGTATGTGCGAACCCGCCCCGAGCGCCGTGCATCAGGGAAAAATCAGGGAAGTCGTACCTATTTTAGAGCGCAATGAAAAGTTCTTCAGCAGGGGGCAACGGGTGCGGAGGCCGGCTCAGAGCCCGTAGAGACGCAGGCCCTCGAGATCGAGCACCTCGACGCCGCCATACTCGACTTTCAGCAGCCGCGCCGCCTCGAGGGTGCGCAAGGCCTGGTTGGTGCGCTGGCGCGAGATGCGTGCAAGATAGCCGATTTCTTCCTGGGTGATTTCCAGGCGCATCGAGTCGCCCGGGTACAGCAAGGGGTTGAAAAGCTCGGCCAGGCAGCGCGCGACCCGCGCATCGGGCGCAAGCAGGCGGTCGTATTCGGCCTTGCCGATGAACTGGGCCACGCGTTCGTTGAGCTGGTGCAGTAGGTAGCGGTTGAAAGGGATGCTGACATCCAGCAGCCAGTAGAACGTGTCGCTGCGCAGGCGGGCAATGGTGCTCTGGCGCAGTGCGATGATGTCGTACTTGCGTGCCTCGCGCTTGAGCAGCGAGCCTTCGCCGATCCAGCCCCCCGCGGGCACGCCCGTGAGCGAGGCCAGCTTGCCTTCGGCATTGCCCACCGATACCTTGATCAGGCCGTCGAACACCCCGATCCAGGCACTGGCCACCACCCCCTTGTGTTCGATGATGGTGCCGGTCTCGACCTGTGCCACGGCCGTATCACGCACCACCCGGGCCTGCTGCTCGTCATCGAGCAGATCGAACCATGCGGCGTGCATATGCAAGGCCTGGACCAGATCCATCAGGAATTACCCTAGTTAAATCGTGAATGTCATACAAGGGACAGTTGGAACCCGAAGGCGGCGGTATCTTGATTGGCAACTGCACCCGCCAGAGGTGCACCAAAGATGGCGTGTCGCACGCACCGACACCACGGAGACACCATGGTACAGGAAACCCACCGCGCAGCGGGCCTTTCTGCCGATCCGGCCAACGACATCCTGTTGTCGGTCGAAGGCCTGCACCTGTCTTTTGGCGGCATCAAGGCCCTGCAGGGCATCGACCTGGCCGTGCGCCCGGGCGAAATCTACTCCATCATCGGCCCCAATGGCGCGGGCAAGACATCGCTGCTCAATTGCATTTCCGGGCGCTACCGGCCGCAGCAGGGCCGCATGTATTTCAACGG
>NZ_JBAYTI010000083.1:0-9805 GCF_041675725.1 Castellaniella sp.
GCGACTGCGCCGATTGTTCTTCTGCCCAGCGCGCATTGCGGTGCTGCTCTTCGAGCAGTTGACGCGCGGCACGCACGGCCCACTCGGCCTCCTGGGTGGCCCGTTCGTGTACCCGGACGTCCTGGTGCCGAGCCTCGAGCGCCTCGGCCAGCTGATCGCGCTGTGCTTCCAGTGTTTCCAGTTGCGCGCGCGCCTGCGCATGCTCGGCCTGCAAGCCCGCCTGCTGCGCCTCGGCTTCGGCCTGCCGCTCGCGCTGCTCGATCAACAAGGACTCGATACCGCGCAGATCGGCCTGCGTGCGTGCGGCCATCACCTGGGCATGGGCCTGTTCGTCGCGCCGCTGTGTATGGCGCAAGCGCAGCTCGTGCCAGACCTGCGTGCAGGCGGCGAGCTGCTCGCGGCAGTCGGACAGTGTCTGTTCGCTGTCGCGGCAGGCCTGCTCGAGCTGTTGGCTGTGATCTTCGGCCTGCTCGGCTTGCGAGCGCGCCGCGGCAACGGCCCCGTGCAGCTGTTCGATCTCGTGCTGGCGGGCCAGGCGGCCATCCTGCAACGGGTCTGCCGCATGGACCTGAACGCTGTGCGGATAGACGCAGTGCCCCTCGGGTACCACGCAGCAGCATCCCGGGGCCAGTTGGCCCCGCCGCGCCATGGCCTGCGCCAGATCTGGCGCCGTCCAGACCGACGCCAACCAGGCATGCAGCACCGCATGCAGCGCCGGATCCGATATATGGACGTGATCCAACAGGCGCACCAGGCCCGGAATCGAAGCGGGCGCTTCGCCTTCGGGCGGCGGTGCGCCTTGATATAGGGTCAGCCCGGCGGCCGGCCCGTCCTGCAGGGCGTCGCCCGCGGCATCCAGGTCGGCCACCTCGATCGCCTGGAGGCGTTCGGCCAGAACGGCTTCGAACGCGACCTCCCAGCCTGGAGCCACCTGCAGCCGTTGCCACAGGGGGGGCCGATCCTGCAGCCCATACCGGTCGAGCCAGGCCGCCTGCGCTTCGCCGACCGGTATCTGTTGAAGCGAACCCAGCGCTTGCAGGCGCGCATCCAGCCGTTCGAGTGCATGCCGGGCCGCCTGCGCATCACGGCGCGCCCGATCGCGCTGAGCGGTCAGACCCTTGTCATGCGCCTCTAGGGCATCCAACCGCTGCTGCACCGCCTGTCGGTCCGCCTCGGCGCTGGCGCAGGCCTGGGCCAATTCGGACAAGCGGGTTTCATCGACCGGCGCGTGCGCCTGCTGTTCGGCCAGCAAATGCTGCTGCCGCGCCTGCGCCTGGTCATACAGTGTCTGGGCCTGCCGCTGCGCCTGCCCGGCAAGCGCAAGCGCCTGTTCGAGGCGTACGACACTGCGCCCCGCCGCGGCGAACGCCTGCGCATGCGTGCGCACCTGCGCCTCGAGTTCGGGCAGACCCTGCTGGACCTGGCGCAGCGCCGCGGCGCTGTCTGCGGCCTGCGTCTGCGCCGCCTGCAGCCCGGCCTCGAGCTCGGCCAGGCGCTGCTGGCCCGAGCGCTGCTGGCCCTGCCATTCGGAGAGCTTGCCCTGCAGGCGATTCTGGCGAGCCTGCAGACGCGTCCGCGTCTCGGCCATGTGCCGGACTTCGGCCTCGTGGCTGCTGACACGCGCACCCGCCTCGAACAATTGCCCCTGGGCCCCATGCAGCGCTTCGCCGGCTTCGAAATGCGTCTGACGCAGAACGTCCAGCTGCGTCTCCAGCGTACGCAGCCGGCTCTGATCGGATTCGAGGGCAGCCTGCGCCTGCCCGCATTCGACGGCCAGCCGGGCCCGTTGGGCCTCGGCCGCCTGCTCGCCCAGCCACCAGAACAGGTTCTGCTTGAGTTGCCTCTCGGCCTGCAGGCTGCGGAACCGGTCTGCCACCCGAGCCTGCCGCTGGAGTTTTTCCAGCCCGCCGGCGAGCTCGCCCAGAATATCCTCGAGGCGCTGCAGATTCTCGCGTGTGTCCGCCAGGCGATTTTCTGTTTCGCGACGACGCTCTTTATAGCGCGACACCCCGGCCGCCTCTTCGAGGGTCACGCGAAGTTCTTCTGGGCGCGCCTCGATGAGGCGGTGAATCATGCCCTGACCGATGATGGCATAGCCGCGGGATCCCAGACCCGTACCCAGAAAGAGGTCGTGCACGTCACGGCGGCGCACGCCCTGCTGGTTGATGTAGTAGCTGCTGGCGCCGTCGCGGGTGAGCACGCGACGCACGGAGATCTCGGCAAAAGCGGACCATTGGCCCAAGGCGCGCCCGAGGCTGTTGTCGAACACCAGCTCGACCGATGCCCGGGCCGACGGCTTGCGCAGTTCGGAGCCATTGAAGATGACGTCCTGCATCGATGCGCCCCGCAGCTCGGACGCGCGGGTTTCGCCCAGGACCCAGCGCACGGCATCGATGATGTTCGATTTGCCGCAGCCATTGGGCCCCACCACACCGACCAGCTCGCTGGGCGTGGGAATCACGGTAGGATCCACGAACGATTTGAATCCGGCAAGTTTGATCTGCGTCAGGCGCACGGCAGGCGACGAACCAAAGACAGTCCCTCAATCTGACATGATACCGCAGCCCGCCGTACGGACCCGCGCAAACAACCAGGACACCCACGCAGACGACGGTCTTACCCGCTATACTGCAACTCTTTTTACAGGCTTGCCGAGATATCATGACATCAGAAAGCGTGCGCTTCGAGGTCGGCGGTTGAACAAGGGTTTTTACATGGTGATGGCCGCGCAGGCGCTGTCATCCCTTGCCGACAACGCCCTTTTGATCGCCGCTATTGGCCTCATCGCAGAACTGAGCGGGCCCGACTGGATGGCCCCCATGATGAAATGGTGGTTCGCGCTGGCCTACGTGGTGTTGGCGGCATTCGTCGGGGCATTCGCCGATTCCTTCCCCAAGGGCCGGGTCATGTTCGTGACCAACGCGCTGAAAACGGCCGGCTGCGTCCTCATGTTCGCATACGGATCCTTCGGCCTGGGCCACGACCAGCAGTTGGTCGTGGTGTTCATCGCCTATACCATCGTGGGGATCGGTGCGGCGGCCTATTCTCCGGCCAAATACGGCATCGTGACGGAAATGCTGCCACCCGAGCTGCTGGTCAAGGGCAACAGCTGGATCGAAGGCCTGACCGTACTGTCGGTCATCGTGGGTACGGTCCTGGGCGGCCTGCTGATCAGCCCCACCGTATCCAGCTGGCTGATGTCGCACGACCTGGTCCTGGGCCTGGTGCACAGCAGCTCGCAAAGCGCCATCCTCATCATCGGTCTGGTCTATGTCGCAGCCGCGCTGTGCAACCTGCTCATTCCGGACACGCACGCCTTCTATCCACGCCAGCAGACCCGTCCCGTTGCGCTGATCCGTGAATTCTCGCGCTATGTGCGCATTCTGTGGGCCGACAAGCTGGGCCAGATCTCGCTGGCCGTCACGACGCTGTTCTGGGGGGCCGGTGCGACGCTGCAGTTCATCGTCATCGAATGGGGTGCACAGCATTTGGGCTATCGGCTGGATCAAGCCTCCATCCTCATGGGGGTGGCGGCCTTCGGTACCGTCATCGGTGCAGCGGCGGCTGGGCGCGTGCCGCTGCGGCGGGCCTTGTCGGTCTTGCCGGTGGGGGTGCTGATGGGGCTCGTGGTCCTGTTCATGCCCCTGGTGTACCGCCCCTGGGCCGTATACATTCTGCTGCTGCTGATCGGCGGGCTGTCCGGGTTCTTCGTGGTGCCCATGAACGCGTTGCTGCAACACCGCGGCCATGTGCTGCTGTCGGCCGGGCACTCGATCGCCGTACAGAATTTCAACGAACAACTGAACATTCTGCTGATGCTGGCCATCTATAGCCTGCTGCTCTGGCTCGGGCTGCCGATCAACCTGATCATCGCCCTGTTCGGCCTGCTCGTCGCCGCACTGATGCTGGTCTTCATACGCTGGAACCGCCTGAATCACCAGGCCAACCCCCGTCTGTCGAGCCTGATCGGCCAGGCGGGGCATGGCACCGCCCTGCACTAGGGCGCGATACCACCGGGCTGCGTTTCAGCCCCATCCTGTGCCCGCACCGCCTCGGCCAAGCCGAGCAGGTCACGCCAGGCCTCATCCTTGAGCGCCCCATGCACCAGCAACGAAGAGGGCAAATGGGTGACCCGCACCGGGATGCGCTCACCCGATTCCAGCACGTAGAACACGGTGCGCCCGCGCAGCGACTCGAAGCGATCGGCCGTGCCCAGGATGGCTTGCGTGGCCACGCGCCCCAGCGCCAGAATCCAGCGCGGCCGCAGAATTTCGATCTGCTGCTGCAGCCAAGGGCGGCAGGCCGCCCGCTCGGCGTCATCGGGCTGGCTGCCCCCCACCGCGCGGCATTTCACCGCGTAGGTGCTGTAGCGGGAATCCCGATGGGGCAGGGACACCGAGGCCAGCATGGCCTCGAGCAGCTGGCCGGCCTGCCCTTGAAACGGCAGGCCGGCGGCCTCGTCTTCCAGACCCGGCTGCTCGCCCACCAGCAAATACCAGGGCCTCGTGTGCACGCCGCTGCCCGGAACCGCGCGAATGCGGCCCGTGGCACGGACACAGCGCTCGCACGCCTGCACGGCTGTGGACAAAGCCTGCAGGTCCGGCACGGCAGGCGCGTTCGCGGCCGTATCGGCGACCCCCACAGACGCTGGCCTGGCCGGTGCGTCGGACTTTGCCGCAGCGGAGCCCGGCGCCGCCGGGCGGGGTGCGACCTGGCCCGATGGGGCCGCCCCGGGCCCGACCGGGGGCGCCGCCACCGGGCCGCGCGCGGACGACACCCGCGGCGCCACCTGTGGTGTGACACCAGGCAGTGCCTGCAGATCCACCCCGAGCTCTTTCAGCCAGACCTGCTGCAGGGCATTCACCGCCGGCTTCATGCCGAATCGCCCAGGGGCAAGGTCATGATCCAGGCATCCTCGCGCCCTTCGGGCGCCGGATAATAGCCGCGACGCACGCCCCGCCTCTGGAAGCCGTGGTGTTCGTAGAACAGGATGGCCGACTGATTGCTGCGGCGTACTTCAAGCGTCAGCGCAGGCAGGCCCGCTTGGCGCGCATGGGCCACACAGGCCTGCAGGAGGCGGCTGCCCAGGCCCTGACGCCGTACATCCGGCCGCACCCCAATGACCAGTACATGCGCCATGTCAGGCGCTTCCATCAGCAAGACAAAACCCAGCATGGCGCCCATGCGCCGCAGGACCCAACCAGTGTGGCCCGCGAGCAGCGAATCGATGAAATTCCGGCGGCTCCAGGGTGCGGCCTGTATCTGGCGCTCGATGGCAACCGCTTCATCGACGTCGGACACCGCCATGTCGTGCAGCTGGACTGCGGATTCGCCCACGGCGGGATTGCCGCCCAAACCACCCGCCCGCTCGAGCGTGGTATAGGCCACTTTGTTGCGCACGTAGGCCGGGTGCGCCAGCGCAGCGTCCAGCCCCCCACCGTCCAGCCAGACCTGTTCGGCCAGCTGGACCAGGACTTCGGCATCTGGCTCGCCCGGATGGGGCAGCACGGTGGCCCCCAGTTCGGCCAGCGCATCTTCGAGGCCCGGGCAGGCCTGCAGGGCGCTGCCGCTGGCGAACCACGCGGCCGACCCCCGAGCCCCCCATGCGGCGGACTGCTCGGCCGCCCACGCCGCCACGCCGGAACAGGCCAGCAACACTGGAGACTGGACGCATACCCAGCCGCCGTCCGGACCCGCATGATACGCAGCCGCATAGACTTCGTGCATGCGGGCATCTTGGAGCACCAGATGAATACCCTGCGCGCCCGGCCCGGCCGCCTGGACGGCAAGCACCCACAGCGAATCCACCGGCACGACCGGAATACCGAGCGACAACGCCATGCCCTGGGCCACGCCGCACGCCAGCCGCAGGCCGGTGAAGCTGCCGGGCCCTTGCCCGAAGGCAATGGCCGACAGCGCCGACGGCGCCAACTGCGCATCATCGAGCAGGCCCTGGGCCAGTGAAAGTACGTGCCGCGCATGCCCTTGGCGCCCCGCCAGGCGTTCGGCGCGCAGCCGGGCCCGACCGCGGACCTGCGACAACAGGGCCACACTGCAGACGTGGCCGGACGTTTCCAGGGCCAGGAGATGGTGGGTGCTCATGATGGCGCCATTTTAAAGTAAAGACTTGTGATCGGACTGGTGTCTTGGCCCGATCCCTGTTACATTTTTGGAATGAGCACACAAAATCCCCCCCTGCCGCGCAAGATCCTCGTCGTAGACGACGACCCCCGCCTACGCGATCTACTGCGCCGTTACCTGTCCGAACAAGGCTTCAACGTCCACGTGGCCGAAGATGCCAAAGACATGGCCAAAATCTGGCAGCGCGAGCATTTCGACTTGCTCGTACTCGACCTCATGCTGCCCGGCGAAGACGGCCTGTCCATCTGCCGGCGGCTGCGGGGCAATCACGACAACACGCCCATCATCATGCTCACGGCCAAGGCCGAAGACATCGACCGCATCGTGGGGCTCGAAATGGGGGCGGACGATTACCTCACCAAGCCCTTCAACCCGCGTGAACTTCTCGCCCGGGTCAACGCCATCCTGCGCCGCCGCGGGGCCGACGAGCACCCCGGCGCACCCAGCCAGGACAACGAATCCGTCACGTTCGGCCCCTATGTGCTCAACCTGTCCACCCGTACGCTCACGCGCGACGGCGAGGCGGTTTCGATCACCACGGGCGAGTTTTCCGTCCTCAAGGTCTTCGCCCGCCATCCCAAGGTGCCCCTGTCGCGCGACAAACTCATGGAACTCGCGCGGGGGCGCGAATACGAAGCCTTCGACCGCAGCCTCGACGTGCAGATTTCCAGGCTGCGCAAGCTGATCGAACCCAACCCGTCCAAACCGGTGTTCATCCAGACCGTCTGGGGTCTGGGTTACGTGTTCGTACCCGACGGTGATCAATGAGCCCACCGGCAACCGCCCGGGGGGGTTCGCACAACCCCCCGCATTCAAGTCCGGCCGGCGGCGCATCCGCCTAGGCCTGTTCGGCCGCTCATTTCTGCTCATCGCCTGCCTGATGCTGGTCAGCCTCGGGGCCTGGCTACAGATCGTCTTCAACATCGAAGAAGGCCCCGGCGCCAAGCAATTGGCCCAGCGCCTGGCCACCACCGTCACCATTACCCGCTCGGCCCTGATTTACGCACCGGCCAAAGTCAGGCCGGCCCTGCTGCTCGACCTGGCCACCAAGGAAAGCCTGCGGGTGCAGCCGCGCGCCACCGACGACGTGCTCGAGCCTCTGCCCCACAGCACATACTGGCACAATATTTCAGATGAGATCCGCCTGCTGCTGGGCAGCCAGACCCTGGTGATGTGGGCGGTGAACCAAGTGCCGGGGATCTGGATCAGCTTTCATATCGGCGACGAGCAGTACTGGCTGGTGTTCGACCGGGACCAGCTTCGCCTGGCAAGCGGGCGCGACTGGCTGGGCTGGGTCGCCGCATCCCTGCTGCTCGCCCTGCTGGGCGCCGCCATCAGTGTGCGCTTCATCAGCCAGCCCCTGTCCCAGCTGGCCAATGTGGCGCGCCAGCTGGCCCACGGCCAGACGCCCACGCCGCTGCCCGAAAAAGGCCCGGATGAGATTCGCGACATGAACATGGCGTTCAATCGCATGGTGCGCGATCTGCAGCAAGCCGAGGCGGACCGCGAACTCATGCTGGCGGGGATCTCCCACGACCTGCGCACCCCCTTGTCGCGTATCCGGCTCGAGGTCGAAATGACCAGCATGAGCGACGAGGCGCGCCAAGCCATCGACGAGGACCTGGCACAAATCACCCACAGCATCGGGCAGCTGATGGAGTATGCCCGGCCCATCGGGCTGGTACCCGAACACGGCATCGACGTCAGTCGCGTGCTGCAAGAGCTCACCGAACGTGAACGCAACCATACCGAAGCCATGGGCGGCACCCTGCGCACGAACATCGCCCCGGGCCTGCGCGCCCACATCAGCGCCAACGATCTCAAGCGCATCGTCAGCAACCTGATCGAAAATGCCCGTCGATACGGGCGCAGCACGGCGGATGATCAGGCGCACATCCAGATGGGCGCCCACTACGAAGGCAAGCTGCTGGTCATCACCATCGAAGACGAAGGCAGCGGCATCCTGCCCACGGACGTTCCACGGTTGCTGCGCCCGTTTGCCCGTGGAGAATCCGCCCGCACGGGCGGCAGCGGAGCCGGGTTGGGGCTGGCCATCGTCGAGCGCCTGCTGAGCCAGGTCGGCGGCAAGCTGGCGCTCTCGTCGCGCGTGCCATCCGGCCTGGTGGCGCGCATCGAACTGCCCCGTTCCGCAACAGGTCAACTGGCGTAGAATGAAGCCATGGTCAGAAGACCATGAACCCATTTTCTGGAGCCCCGATGAAAACCATAGGCGACAAGCTCGAGGCCTTCCGAGTCACCGGCGTCAAGCCGGGCTTCAACCAGCACGAGGAAAACGGCGTCTCGGCGTTCGAAGACATCACCGAATCATCCTTCCCGGGCAAGTGGAAGGTCATCTATTTCTACCCCAAGGACTTCACCCAGGTCTGCCCCACCGAAATCATCGGCTTCAACGCCCTGACCGAAGCCTTCGAGACACGCAACGCCGTACTCATGGGCGGTTCCACCGACAACGAATACGCCAAGCTCGCCTGGCGGCGCGAAAACCCGGAACTCAGCCGGCTCAATCACTACCAGTTCGGCGACACCACCGGCGCATTGGTCGACCAGCTCGGCATCCGCGAAAAATCCGAAGGGGTGGCCCTGCGCGCCACCTTCATCGTCAACCCCGACAACATCATCCAGCACGTGTCGGTGAACAATTTCAACGTCGGCCGCAACCCAGACGAAACCCTGCGCATCCTGGACGCCCTGCTCACCGACTGCCTGTGTCCGTGCAACCGCGCACTCGGGGGCCCCACCCTGTAGGGGCCGCATGCAGGGGCCATGCCGCCCTGCTCAGCGGCGCATCAGCAACGCAACGGCACTGACGGCAATGCCCTCGCCGCGCCCCAGATGGCCAAGGCCCTCATTGGTCTTGGCCTTGATGTTCACCTGGCCTGCCGCGATGGACAGGGCCGCTGCGATGACCTCGATCATGGCGGGCACATGCGGCCCCATCTTGGGGGCCTGGGCATGGATCGTTGCGTCCACGTTGGCGATGCGCCACCCGGCGGCAGCCGCCATGCGCGCCGCCTCTTGCAGGAACATGCGGCTGTCGGCGCCGGCCCAGCGCGGATCACGGTCCGAAAAATGACGCCCGATGTCGCCCAGCGCGGCGGCCCCCAATATGGCGTCCGTGATGGCGTGCAACAGGACATCGGCGTCTGAATGGCCAATGAGGCCTTTGTCGTGGGGGATGCGCACCCCACCAATGATGAGCGGCCGATCCGCCCCCAGGGCGTGCACGTCGTAGCCTTGGCCGATACGCAGCGACAGGGCGTCGGGCGCCTGCGGGTCTGAGCGAGTCATCCATGCCTCGAGTCGGTCGTAATCTTCTGGCCAGGTCAGTTTCACGTTGGCTGCCGAACCCGGCACCAGCAACGGCCGCCCCGCTGCTGCATCCGCAAGCCGCTCGACAGCCGAGGCCTCGTCGGTGATCGCTGGATCCCCCGCGGCGCCCAGCAAGGCCCGCCGCAGCAAACCAGCGGGAAACATTTGCGGCGTCTGCGCCAACCACAAGCCTTCCCGATCCTGGGTGCGCGCCACTTCTGGGTGCCCACCGTGCGCCATCCGCCGGGCCTGCTTGACCGTATCGGCCACCGGCAGGGCCAGCAGGCCACCGCGCCCCGCCTGCAGACACGCATCGATGAGCCGCGCGAGCGCA
>NZ_JBAYTI010000084.1:0-9629 GCF_041675725.1 Castellaniella sp.
AGAACCCCGCATTGCCCTGCTGATTCCCTGCTATAACGAAGCGTCCACCATTGCGCGGGTGGTGGCGGATTTTCAGGCGGCCATCCCGGCCATCCAGGTCTACGTGTTCGACAACGGCTCGGAGGACGGTACGGCTAATATCGCCCGCGGGGCGGGTGCAGCCGTGCAGTACGTCGCCCAGCGCGGCAAGGGCAGCGTGGTGCGGCGCATGTTCGCCGATGTCGAAGCCGATTACTACATCATGGTGGATGGCGATGGCACGTACGACGCGGCCAGCGCCCCGCGCATGCTGGCGCACCTGGCTGAACAGCGGCTCGACATGCTGGTGGGCAGCCGCTCGGACGCGGGCGAGGCCGCGCACTACCGGCCGGGCCATCGGGCCGGCAACCGGCTGCTGAGCGGGGCGGTGCGGCATATATTCGGGGGCGCCTTCACCGACATGCTGTCGGGCTATCGCGTGTTCTCGCGGCGCTACGTCAAATCCTTTCCGGGGCAATCAGCCGGTTTCGAGATCGAGACCGAACTCACCGTGCACGCGCTCGAGATGGCCATGCCCTGGGATGAGCTGCCCACGCCCTATGGCGCGCGCCCAGCGGGCTCGACCAGCAAGCTGTCCACCTGGCGCGATGGCCTGCGCATCGCGGCCACCATCGTGCGCCTGTACATGCTCGAGCGCCCGCTGGTCGTGTTCGGGCTGCTGGGATTGCTGCTGTGCCTGCTCGGCGTGGGGCTGGCGGTGCCGCTGTTCATCGATTACGCCCACAGCGGCCTGGTCCCGCGCCTGCCCACCGCCGTGCTGGTCACCGGCCTGTGCGTGCTGGGCCTGCTGCTGGCCGCGCTGGGGGTGGTCCTCGATGCCCTGGCGCGCGCGCGGCGCGAAATTCGGCGGCTGGCCTATCTGGCGGTGCCCTGGGGTGCGGCTGAAGGCCAATTACATCGGCCCGCCGATCTGATCGGTGAAGATACAGAATGAATCTTAGTGAAACAGCAAGACAGCAAATCAGAGAGGCGTCGCCACTTCTTTTGCTCTTGGTCGGGCGCATGACCATTTATTTGCTCTTTGAAACGGGTTCATCGTGGTCGGGTATCGCGGTCTATGTCAGGCTGTTGTTCTCTCTTTTGATGTTTTATTTCATTGCCTGCTTCATTCACAGGGTTGCGGCAGCGCTTTCGGTGCTTCTGATCGAGATGCTCCTGATTCAGGCCAACCATGTGAAGGTCAGTGCTACCGGTGTGCCCATCGTCGCCAGCGACATAGCAGGGTTGGACCGCAGCCTGTCCTTGGTCAGCGGCTATGTCACCCCAGGTATACAGATCACCGTCGTGGCATTGGCGATCATCGTTTTTCTGGGTTGGCGATACCGGCGGCGAAGCTGGCGTGAGTTTTTTGGGAACCTGCCCCTGGGCTTGCTACTGCCGTTATTGGTTGGGATGCTGGCATTCAGTAACGGTATGGCGGCGGGTATGGTGCGTAATGGGCTTTGCCGCATCCAGATATGCCATGTAGCCTGGCGGCCACTGGTCAATGTGGCCATGAACGGCCTGCCCGCTCAGTTGGTCATGACATCCGAGGCGGTCGCCGTTCCAGAACGCGGGCCACACTCATTCTATGAAGAACGGCGGTCCGGCCTGCTGACTGCAAATCAACCAGACGTACTGTTGATCTTGTGTGAATCGTGTTTCACGACATTTGATCAACGGTTCCGTACGCCCATGTTCCAGTTCGTTGATCAGGGCTTTACCCCGTTCACGTTGCTGAGTCCGGTATATGGCGGCAATACGGCAGAGGCAGAGTTCGAAACCTTGACGGGCTTGTCGTCCGCCGTACTACCGGGAATCGAATATCAGAATTTTGCAGAACGCTTTCGGTCTGACAGTGAGACATTGGTCAAACGGTTTGCTGACAGCGGCTATGCAACAATCAGTCTGCACAATTATTTTGGCGGCTTCTGGAGCCGCGATCGGGTGTATCCGCGCTTTGGCTTTCAGGAGTCCATATTTTTAGAGGATATGGGTTGGGAATCCGCCAGCGACCACCGGCTTCCGCCCGACAAAATCCTGTTTGACCGCGCTTTGGATCGCTACGAAAATGCCGCGGCAGACCAGAAAATGTTCATGTATCTCATCACCATGTTTACCCATGGCGATTATGCAGATCAAGGCGGCGATCATGGCCGGGGTGATTATCTGCGGCGGATGAACCAATCCATGGGAGAGTTGGCGGCATTTCTCGTCCAGATGGAAGGCGCAGCCCAGCGCCGGAAACGTCCATTGGCCATCGTCGTATTCGGTGACCACAAACCGGCCCTGTCCAGAGTGCTTTTTGACGTGAAGGTATTTCCGCCAGCGCTGTTTGGCGCAAGCGATCTCCAGGACAGCAGCTTCGAACTCGATTGGGATCCGGCCCCCGAACAGTGGAAGATACGGTCGCAGGCGACCGCCTTCGTACGGTTGGCAGATCCGGAAGCGAGCCAGGCATTGGCTGACCGACTGGATGATCTGCCCATGTTTTGCTTGCCCGCCGAGCTCGCCTCGCTGACGCCAGGTAATGACGATGCGTTCTGGGAGGGTGTCAATGCTATCTGTCACCAGCCGAAGGACAGTCTTGTACGCTATCGGGGCGATTTATGGCAACAGGAGTTTCCCCTGGAAATTTATGCTGAACGGTTGTTTTGATCAGCCGTTGCGACCGCTTGCCTGCGCAAGGCGGCACAGGCTACGGGTCATGGGATCAATGTCGGGCCGGTGACCGCGCTGTCTGCAACGCATTCAAAATTTCGTTTTCCAGTTGCCCTGTGGCCACGCACTGGGTCGCCCGGTCGAACCCCGGAAAGCGCCCGGCAGCCCCGCTGCTGAAGGTGATGGTGTCCGAATATTGGGGGTAGTCGCGCTGGGTGGCGTTGCTGATGCGCACGTGGCGCGTCAGCTGGTACTGGACTTGTACGTCGGCGCGGGTCGTATTTTTATCGATCGCTTCGAGCTGCACGTGCGCGGTGCTGTCCAACGCCATGCGCCGGTCTACGTCGTAGATGTTGCCCAGCATCAACTGCTCGTAGCGCTGCTGCTCGGCCGCAGCCGGAAATTCATAGGTGCGCACGATCTTGTCGCGCAAGGTGGCCGCCATGCTGTCGATGGTGCCGCAGTCTACATAGCGCTGCGGCAGGCCCGCCACCGCCAGCGTGATGCTGGCCGTGGCCGGGTTGGCCTGCTCGATCGTGTAGCCGTGGCCCTTCAACGCCTGCAGGCTGTGGTCCCAGCTGGCCGGCAGCCCATACGGCAAAAGCAGGCTGCCCGTCTGCACCGCCGGTACGGCGGGGGCAGTGTAGGTCAGGCGGCCGGCACAGCCACCCAGCAGGCCGGCCATCAGGGCAAACAGGGCGATGTGGCGTATCATGACGGTATCCAGAAATATCTGTTTCAAAAAACAACAGCTTAGACCAAGCCAGTGGGGCTCGCAATCAGTTCAGAGATAGGGAAAGCACGGGCGGCATTCCCTGCAAGTATTTGATGTTCGTCAATTTATAGGTCATCAACTGTTGTTTTTAGGGGATGCGTATACTATCTTACGTGTCGTAATTTCGTATAATCGACCCAATATCGGGGTTTTCGGGTCCAGTTCGGGTCTGAGCCCATTTTTAATGCTTGACCAATACAGGAGCAAGGCTCATGTTCGCTACCGTTTGCCGCAAGGTGTATGTTGCTGCCCAAAACCTCAAAGATGATGCGCGCGGTGTATCGGCGCTTGAATATGCCATCCTGGCCGGGTTGATTGTTGCTGCCGTTGTTGTTGGTGTAGGCTTATTCAGTAACGCTTTGGAAAACGCTTTCACTATTTTGGCCGGGAATGTCACCACTGCGGTTGGCGGGGGCAGCTAATTGGCCCTGAAAAGATGAAATAGGCTGAAAGCGTCTTTCTGCTCTAGGCTTGTCAAACGGTGCCGGTATCAGTCCTCTTGTTGCTGGTGGTGGCACTGATTCTTTGTTCCCTGGCTATTTCTGATCTGCAGTCCAGGCATTTGCCCAATCACCGGGTATTTGCCCTTGGATTGCTCTATCTGCTGTATGGTCTGTGGGCGATCCCATCGACGGGTTGGGGGGCCATTGGCTGGCACGTGGTGGCCGGCCTGCTCGCCTTCGTTGTTCTTTTTGTCCTTTATGTGCTCGGTGCGATGGGCGGCGGCGACGTCAAGCTGGGTGCCGCCGTCTACTTGTGGGCCGGCCCGGCCGGGGCGTTTCCGGTGACCATCATCATCACCTGGCTGGGTGCCTTGCTGGCCGTGATGGGTTGGCTGGTCGATCGGCCTGGGTTACAACGCTTTACCAATCGCCCCTGGCGCTGTATAAGTAACGCTGTTTCTGCCCAAAGGGGCGTGCCTTACGGGCTGGCGCTGGCGGCGGGTGGCCTGTACGTGCTGTGGCGGCACGCCCTTCTTCTGTAATTGGGTTGATCCATGTCCTCCGCGCTCAAGTTCGTCCTGATATTGCTGGCGGCCATCATACTGGCCATCGGCGCACGGATCCTGTACATCAACAGCCAGACCCCGCGCGAGGTGGCCGACCCCGACGTACGCCTGTTGGCCGTCACGGGCGATCTGCCCGCCGGTCTGCTGCTGCGCGACAGCGACCTGGCCTGGCAGCCCACACCAAAATCCAAGGTACCGCGCAATGCCCTGGTCGAAGGGTCTTCGCAGGCAGAGGTTGCCGGGGCCCTGCTGCGGCAGAAGCTGGAAGCCGGCAGCCTGCTCAAGAGCACCGACATCATCCGGCCCGATGCGCCGGGTTTTCTGGCCGCGGCCCTCAAGCCGGGCATGCTGGCGGTTTCAGTGCCGGTCGATGACGTATCGGGCAACGCCGGCCTGATCCAGCCGGGCGATTATGTCGACATGATCCTCACCCAGCGCCTGGGCGGGCAGGGCGATTTCAACCGCGGTGAAAAGCAGGTGGTCAGCGAGACCGTGGTCGAGCAGGTGCGCGTGATCGCGGTGGGCTCCAGCTTCCAGCGCAGTACGGATGACGCGGGGCCCATCCGTGCGCGCACCGTCACCATCGAAGTGCGCCCGCGCATCGCCGAGGCGGTGACGGTGGCGTCCGAACTCGGCAGCCTGTCGCTGGCCCTGCGCAGCTTTGCCCGGGCCGACAAGCACGTGACCGACCAGGATGAAGAGGCCTCGGTGCTGGCCTGGGACAAGACCCCCCCCGATGGCTCGCGCGGCCCGGTGTGGGGCAGCGATGTCTCGCGCGCCCGGCAACGCTTGCAGCCCGAAGCCCCGCCCCCTGCACCAGTGCCCGTGGCCGAGCCGGCTGCCGCCGAGCAGCACAAAGCGCCGGCGCGGGCGACTATCATACGGGGGATGGATAGCCAGGTTGTGGAGTTGAATCCCGATGCATAAAAAAATCCATAAGCGGGCCTGCGCTGTGGCCGCCCTCGGGCTGGCTGCCCTGCTGGGCGGGCCCGGGGTGGCGCAGGCGCTGACGCTGGCCATCGGCGCGGGCGACATGCTCAGCATCCCCGATGCGCGCACCGTGTTCGTGGCCGACCCCGCCATTGCGGACATCCAGATTCCGGCCGAGCAGCAGGGCGACCTGCTGACGGTGCTGGTCATGGGCAAGCGGGCCGGCACCACCACCCTCTATGCGCTGGACGACCAGGGCCGCCAGCTGAAGCACGAATCCATCGTGGTACGCCACAACGTGGCCGAGCTGCAGCAGATTCTGCGTCAGCGTTTTCCGGCGTTGCGCCTGGGGCTGGAATCCGCCCCGGGGTCGCTCATGGTCACGGGGTCGGCGCCCAATGCCGAAACGGTCGAAGCCATCGCGCGCACCATCCAGCCCTACCTGGGCGAGGCCGACAAGCTCATCAACCGGGTGGGCATCGACAGCCCCACGCAAGTCTACCTGCGGGTGCGGGTCACCGAGATGTCCAAGGCCATCACGCAGAAGCTAGGCATCAACTGGAACGTGGTGGCCAGCCCGGGGCAGTTCGTCACCGGCCTGATCGGCGGGCGTACGTTTTATGATGGCGCGGGCGGGTACATCGCGGCCACCGAGGGCTATTCCCTGCTGGGCGGCTACTCCAAGACCGGGGCGCCGGCCCAGGCCATGATCGATATGCTGGATCGCGAGAACTTGATCACGGTGTTGGCCGAGCCCAACCTGACGGCGGTTTCGGGGCAGACCGCCAGCTTCCTGGCCGGGGGTGAATTCCCGGTGCCGGTCAAGCAGGACCAGGACACGATGAGCATCGAGTTCAAGCCCTTTGGCGTGTCGCTGGACTTCACCCCCACGGTGCTGGCCGATGACCGCATCAGCCTGAAGGTGCGCCCGGAAATCAGCGAACTCGACCCATCCGCCAGCATCGTCATGGACGGCCTGTCCATCCCGGGGATCCGCGTGCGCCGGGTCGAGACCACGGTCGAGGTGGCCAGTGGCCAGAGCTTTGCCATTGGCGGCCTGCTGCAGAACAATATCAGCGACCAGGTCGACAAGATCCCCGGCCTGGGGAGCCTGCCGGTCTTGGGGGCGCTGTTTCGGTCGTTGGACTACCGCAACCACAAAAGCGAGCTGGTGGTGATCGTCACGCCCTATCTGGTGCGGCCCACCAGCCCGGACCAGCTCACCTCGCCCGTCGCCAGCATGCGCGCCAACAACGACATCGAGTTCGTGCTCGAGCGCAGCATCGGCTACGATCCCTTGCAAGGTTCGGTGCCGCGCCTGAGCGGCACGGCCGGCTTTGTCTACTGAGGGGGGGCCAAGATGCGTGCTATTCGGCTACTGCGTATGGGGGGAGTGCTCGGCCTGTCGCTGGGGTTGGCCGCCTGTGCATTCCCCAAGCGCGATTACAGCCTGGTGCCCGATGCCAACGTCATTCAGGTCCAGCTGCAAGACGGCCGCTGGGTGGCGCTGCCGCCGCAGTGCAACACCTTGTATACCGAGCCGCCGCGCTCCGTGTACGACAGCCGGCCCCAGGCGGCGTTTGGCTGCGCCACCTACACCAATCTGGCCAACAGCGTGGCCAATCCGCGCGATCTCGTCCAGCCGGCCCCCTATGCGGGGCAGCAGGCCGACAATGCGGCGGCCGCCGTCACACGCTACCGCGAGAACCAGGTGACGCCACTCAAGGAAACCCGCACCACCAAGTCCGGACAATAAAGAGAGTCGTCATGGCCACTGTCGCCAAAGTCAGAGAGACCGATCGCCTGTACGCTTTTGCCGCCTTCCTCGAAGACCGGCACAGCCAAGAGGAAATGCAGCGGGTCATGGATGTCGACACCGTCAGCGACACGCTGGTGGCGGCGGGCGGGGTGGACGCGGCCATCGCCTGGCTGCAAAAGCAGAACAAGTCGCCCCAGCGCCTGCTGGTGGATATTTCGGCCTCCGATCGCGCGCTGGACGACCTCGACCGGCTGGCCGATGCCTGCGATCCGTCGGTCATCGTCTACGTGGTGGGCGAGCGCAACGATGTGGGGCTGTATCGCAATTTGCTGGTGCGCGGCGTCCAGGACTACCTGGTCAAGCCCCTCAGTGTCGAACTGATACGCCGCCTGCTGATCCAGGAGCGGTCCGACGTGCGCCAGACCCGGCATGGCCGCTGCGTGGCGCTGATGGGCACCCGCGGCGGGGTGGGCACGTCCACCGTGGCGGCGCATCTGGCACGCGCCCTGGGCCAGGGCGGGGTGCGCCGGCGCGTCGTCTATGTGGACCTCAACGTGTACGATGGCACGGGGGCCGGCATTCTGGGGGTGCCCGGGGGCACGGCGCTGCTGGACGTGCTGGGCAACATCGATCGGCTCGACCACCAGTACCTCGAGCGCTCGCTGGCCCAGGCCGCGCCCAACCTGTTCGTGCTGGCCGCTGAGCTGGATTATTCGGATGAGTTCAACCCTTCGGCCGATGCCTTGCGCCGGCTGCTGGAAGCCCTGACGCAATACTTTCATTACGTGGTGGTGGATTTGCCCGTGCGCCGGGGGCGCTGGGCCAACGAGGTCCTGGCGCGGGCCTCGCTGGTGGGTCTGCTGGCCGATCCATCGGTGCATTCGGCCCGCGTGCTGTCCCGTCTGGCGCGCCACATCGAATCGCGCCCCAAGTCGCCCACGGTGCTGCCGGTACTCAACCACCCCTGGGCGCCGTCGCGCAGCCAGGTGCGCGATGCGGATTTCAAGGAAGTCAGCACCCACCCTGTCCGCATCACGATCGCACACGATCCCAAGGCGCCCGTGCTGGCCGAAAACCTGGGGCAGGCACTGCCCGCCGGCAGTGAGTTTGCCCGCGGGGTGCGCGCCCTGGCGGCCTTGGTCACGGGCGAGGCCCTGAAAACCGCGCAGCAGTCGTGGTGGCGGCGCGCGCTGGGAGGGCGGTGATGAAGTTCGGGCGCAGGAAACCCCAGGCGGCCGCCCCCGCGTCGCAGGCTGAGCAGGCGCCGGCGCAGCCGCTGTCCCTGGCCACCGGCCTGCCGCCCGAGTCGGGTGGGCCCGACAGCCCCGACGCCACGGTCTCCCTGGCCCGGGCAGCGGCTTCGCCCCAGGGCCTGGCCGGGGTGGGGGGGGTTGTGGAACCGGTTCGTGTCGAACCGGTGCCGGTTCCTGCGCCCGTTGCCCAGCCGGCAGCGGCCAGCGCCGAGCGCGGCGCGTCCAGAACAGCCATCCAGATGGCGTCGGAATCCGATGCATCAGAGTCCGACGTGCCCGAACCCGTGGTGGCACTGCGCCACTCGAAGGTGATCAGCGCCCCCACGCCCACCCGCTTCAACGAATCGGTGGTGCGCTCCGAGCATTATGGCCATATCCGCCAGGCGGTGTTCGGCGCCATCGACGTGTCCACGGCCTTGTCGCAATCGGCCGAGGCCATGCGCACCGAGATCGATGCCATCATCGACGAGACGGTGCGCAGCGAAAACCTGCCGGTGACCATGTCCGAGCAGCGGCTCATGCGCCAGGAAATCCTGCACGACATGTTCGGGGTGGGGCCCATCGAGCCCCTGCTGCAGGATGAAAGCGTCAGCGACATCATGGTCAATGGGCCCGACCAGGTCTACGTAGAGCGCTATGGCAAGCTCGAGCTCACTGCGCTCAAGTTCCGCGACAACGCCCACGTGATCAACGTGGCGCAGCGTATTGCCTCGACCATCGGGCGGCGGGTGGACGAAAGCAGCCCCATGGTGGACGCCCGCCTGCCCGAC
Organism: Castellaniella sp.; assembly: GCF_041675725.1. Taxonomy (GTDB): domain Bacteria; phylum Pseudomonadota; class Gammaproteobacteria; order Burkholderiales; family Burkholderiaceae_B; genus Castellaniella. The sequence continues at coordinate 9,176 of NZ_JBAYTI010000084.1, forward strand.
GGCAGCCGCGTCAACGTGGTGCTGCCGCCGCTGGCCATCGATGGCGCATCCATCTCGATCCGGAAGTTTTCCCGCAAAGACCTCACCCTGCAGCGCCTGGCGGCGCGCGGCAGCCTGTCGTCGGCCATGTCGCGGGTGCTCGAGATCGCCGCGTCCTGCCGCATGAACATCGTCGTCTCCGGCGGCACGGGCTCGGGCAAGACCACGCTGCTGAACGCGCTGTCGCGGCACATATCGCCCGACGAGCGCATCGTCACCATCGAGGACGCGGCCGAGCTGCAGCTGCAGCAGCCGCACGTGGTGCGTTTGGAGACCCGGCCCCCCAACCTCGAAGGCCTGGGCCAGGTCACGCAGGGCGACCTGGTGCGCAACGCGCTGCGCATGCGCCCGGACCGCATCATCCTGGGCGAGACCCGTGGCCCCGAGGCGCTGGACGTGCTGCAGGCCATGAACA
>NZ_JBAYTI010000085.1:0-9574 GCF_041675725.1 Castellaniella sp.
TGATGGTTGACGGAACTGGTTTGCTGGGAACGACGGATGCACTGTAAAAGCTGCACCCGGTGCAGAAGAGCGAGCAGAAACTTGCAGTGTCGCACACGACAGGTTGACGGTTGCCGTTGCCACATTGGGCAGATACGGAAACCATGCCGGCGACCCGGAACCCGTAGGCCGAAAGCCGGGCAGTACAATGAGACTGCTGCACAACGGAAACACACGATTTGCGTCTCTACGTTAGGCGGCTTCAGGCCCTTGAAGGCTGCTGCAATTATAGGCTGCTTTTCCACATGCGCAAAATGGATGTCCCCACGGCAAACAAACCGGTCGTGCGATACCTGCGGGTCGGCCCCGAGCAGGCGGGCCAGCGGCTCGACAACTTTCTTCTGCGCGAGTGCAAGGGGGTGCCCAAGAGCCATCTGTACAAGGCCATCCGCGACGGCCAGGTTCGGGTGAACCGGGGCCGCAGCCGGGCCGACGCACGCCTGGCGCAAGGCGACCAGGTGCGTGTGCCGCCCCTGCGTCTGCCCGCGCCCGGAGCCCGGGTGCCCGTGCCGCCCGCCCATTTCCCCATTCTCCACGAAGACGCGCATCTGCTGGTCATCGACAAGCCGGCCGGCGTTGCCGTGCATGGCGGCAGCGGCGTTTCGTTCGGGGTGATCGAGCAGTTGCGCGCCGCGCGCCCGGCCGAAAAACTGCTCGAACTCGCGCACCGGCTCGACCGCGAGACCTCGGGGGTGTTGCTCATTGCACGCAGCCGCCGGGCGCTGGTCGCGCTGCACGACATGATGCGCGCCAGCCGCGGGCACAAGCATTATCTGGCGCTCGTGGTGGGCGATTGGGTCAACCAGCGCCAGCACATCCGCCTGCCGTTGCTCAAGTACCTGACCCCGGGGGGCGAGCGCCGCGTGCGCGTCGATGCGCAAGGCAAGGCGGCGCATACCATCATCACCCTGCAGCGCCGGTACGGCGGGCACTATTCCCTGCTCGACGCCGAACTGCGCAGCGGCCGCACGCACCAGATCCGCGTGCATCTTGCGGCCAGCGGGCATCCGGTCGCCGGCGACGAAAAATACGGCCCGGATGCCGTGCGCCAGGCGCTGATCGCCCAGGGCTTTCGGCGTATGTTCCTGCATGCGGCCCGGTTCGACCTCCCCCATCCGGTCAGCGGGCAGCCGCTGTGCCTGCGCGCGCCCCTGCCCGCCGACTGCCAGGCCCTCCTTGACCGGCTCGATCACGCGCACCCCACCGGAGCCCAGATCCCATGAAACCCCACCCAGCGACCGAAACGCCTCCAGTGGCTGCCTATGAGGCGGTCATTTTCGACTGGGACGGCACCTTGATGGATTCCACGGCCCACATCGTGGGTGCGCTGCAGGGGGCGTGCCGCGATCTCGGCCTGCGCGTACCGCCGGCGGACGAAGCGGGCTGGGTGATCGGCCTGTCCCTGCAGGCGGCCCTGTATCGTCTGGTCCCCGAGCTCGGCGCCGACCGTGTCGAGGCGTTCATCGCACGCTACCGGGTGCACCATGGCCGCATGCAGCATCAGGTCCAGCTGTTTGCAGGGCAGGACCGGCTGCTGCAGGATCTGCACGCGGCCGGGGTGGTGCTGGGGGTGGCCACTGGCAAGAGTCGCCCTGGTTTGGATGCCAGCCTCGATCAGCTGGGTTTGCAGGCGCTGTTCCAGGCCACTCGCACGGCCGATGAGGCGCGTGGCAAGCCGGATCCCGACATGCTGCTGCAACTGCTCGATGAGCTCCGGCTCAACCCGGCGCGGGTGCTCATGGTGGGGGATACCACCCATGACGTACTCATGGCGCGCGCGGCCGGCGTGGACAGCCTGGCGGTCGCCTATGGGGCCCATCGGCCCGATCTGCTGCAGTCGGCGCGGCCCACGGCGCTGGTGTCCAGCGTGGACGACATGCAGGGCTGGGTGCGGGCGCGGACCCGCGTCTTGCCGGAGACATAGGCTGCGAAGGCGGCCTCGATACTCTGCCTGGGTGCCTGAAGTGGGCCCCGCTCAGTTCGCCAGGAACAAGAACAGCGTAGGTTTTTTTTCGAAATCGGGCCGGCCCGCCTGCCGCCATTGCGCGACGCTGCGGGTCTGGATGGATTCGTCTGCGCAGGTCAGGGCGCTGGCGATGCACAGGCGCGTGCGAGGGTGCAGGCAGCGCAGCAGCGCATCGAACAAGGCCGCATTGCGATAAGGGGTTTCAATCAGGATCTGCGTCTGCGCCTGGCGGCGCGAATCGGTGTCCCATTGGCGCAGCCGGGCGTCGCGCTCGGGCGCCTTGATGGGCGGATAGCCGTGGAAGGCGAAGCGCTGGCCCTGCAGGCCGCTGGCCATGAGCCCGAGCATGATAGAGGACGGACCCGTCCAGGGGATGACGCGCATGCCCAGGTCATGGGCCTGGGCCACGACGCGCGCGCCTGGATCGGCAACCGCCGGACACCCTGCTTCCGAGACCAACCCCAGGTCGGCCTCTGGCGGCACGCGCCGCAGCCAGCTGCGGATCTGTGCATCGTCCGTGTCGGCCCGCAAGACCTGGATGTCGATTTGTGTCAGCGGGATCGTGGTTTCGATCAGTTTCAGGAACGCCCGCGCCGACTTGGCGTTTTCGGCGATGAAGTAGGGCAGGTGGGCGGCGATTTCCTGGGCCCGGCGCGGTAGCCAGTCATCGGGACGGGGATTTCCCAGTCCGACCGGGATCAAGTGCAGGAGGGTCATGGCGTGCGGGCCGGGGGGGTGAGCGGGTCGAGACCGAAATGGCGCAGCATGCGGCACAGTGCCATCAGTGGCAGCCCGATGAGCGCCGTTGGGTCGTCGCTGCGGATCGATTGCATCAGGGCGATGCCCAGCCGTTCGACCTTGGCACTGCCCGCGGTATCCCAGGGCTGCTCGGCCTGCAGGTAGTAGTGGATCTGGGCGGGGGCCAGCGGCAGGAAATGGCATTCGGTGAGAACGCTTTCAGACTGCTCGCGCGTACCCTGGCGCACGCACACCGCGGTATGAAAACGCACGGCCTGCCCACTGAAGCGCTGCAGCTGGGCGAATGCGTCCGCCGGGCTGCCTGGCTTGCCGACGGCCTGGCCGCCGAATTCGGCAACCTGATCCGAGCCGATCACCAGGGCATGGGGGGCTGCGCCGGCGATGCATGCCGCCTTTTCACCCGCCAGCCGCAGGGCCAGGGTCTGGGGCGATTCCGCCGGGCGCGGGGTTTCGTCGATATCGGGCGCATGCACGTCGAAGGGCAGTTGGAGCCGTTCGAGCAGGTCGCGCCGATACGGTGAGCTGGAGGCGAGGATCAGTTGCATGTTCATGATTTTATCAAGTAAGATGCTATGTTTTCCTTTATGGCTAAAGCCATGGTGATCGATTCGATTGCCTTTGCCCGTTTGGGGCACGAGCTTTCGGGCACGCTTCAGGTGGGCAGCTGCAATCGGCTGGGCCAGGGGTTGCCGTTGCCGCAACCCGGCACGGTGGTCTGGTCGCTGGCCGGGCGCATCGAGCCCGGCACAGGGGGGGCCTGGCTCGATGTTCGCGCGCAGGGGGCCGTGCGGGTGGTGTGTCAGCGCTGCCTGCAGCCTCTTGATCTCGAACTGCGGGTGTCCAGGTCCCTGGGGCTGGCTGAAAGCCAGGCCCAGCTCGATGCCCTGGATGCGCTCGATGCCGAAGGGCCGGGCCCAGACGCCGAGTACATGCTTGCAGATCCTCACCTCGAAGTGCTCGACCTGATCGAAGACGAACTCATTCTGGCGATGCCGTTTGCCCCCCGTCACGAACAATGCCCTGGGCCGGCGCCAGATGGGGTGCCAGCGGGCGCCCCCGAGGCGTCTCCTTTTGCGGTGCTCGCGGCGCTGAAGCACGGAAAACACTGAACGTATTGAATTCTCAACCCAAGGGGCTGCCCGGCAGCGGGCAGCCCGGATCACAGGAGTCATCATGGCTGTCCAGCAAAACAAGAAGAGCCCGTCGCGGCGCGGCATGCATCGTTCGCATGATTCTCTTGCCGTACCCGCCACGGCCATAGAGCCCACCACGGGCGAACTGCATTTGCGCCACCACATCAGCCCCAACGGCGTGTATCGTGGCCGCAAGGTCATCCAGACCAAGAACGACGAGTAATCCTGCCGGCCAGCGCTGCGTCGAACGGATGCCTGAACGCCGCATTTCTATCGCCATCGACTGCATGGGGGGCGACGAGGGCCTGCCGGTCACAGTGCCGGCAGCCGTCGCCTTTGTCCGTGCCCAGGCCGATGTGCGCTGCCTGCTGGTGGGCGACGAAGCCCAGATTTCGGCTGCGTTGCAGGGTCATGCGGTGCCCGATGGGGCGTTCGAGATCATCCACGCGGGCGAGATCGTGACCATGCATGATTCGGTCGAGGTCGCCTTGCGGCGCAAGAAACATTCGTCCATGCGGCTGGCGGTGCAGGCGGTCAAGGACGGGCATGCGCAGGCCGCCATCTCGGCCGGCAACACCGGCGCCTGGATGGCGATTTCGCGCTACGTGCTCAAGACGCTCGATGGCATCGACCGGCCGGCCATTGCCACGGCATTGCCCAACCAGAAAGGCGGCTCCACCACGGTGCTCGACCTGGGCGCCAATGTCGACTGTTCGGCCGAGCACCTGCTGCAGTTCGGGCTCATGGGCGCCGCCCTGGTTTCAACCGTGGATCGCAAGGCCCAGCCGGTCGTGGGGCTGCTCAACATTGGCGAAGAGCTCATCAAAGGCAACGAGATCGTCAAGCAGGCCGCCGATCTGCTGCGCGCCAGCGGCCTGAATTTCCACGGCAATGTCGAAGGCGACGACATCTTCAAGGGCACGGTCGACGTGGTCGTGTGCGACGGGTTCGTGGGCAACGTCGTGCTCAAGTCCATCGAAGGCCTGGCCCGCATGATCAGCACCATGATGCGCGAAGAATTCCACCGGAATACGCTCACCAAGGCCGCAGGCCTGGTCGCCATGCCCGTGTTGCAGCGCCTGCGCGCCCGGGTCGACAATCGCCGCTACAATGGTGCGGCTTTGCTCGGGCTGCGCGGGATCGTCATCAAGAGTCATGGGTCGGCCGATATCTATGCGTTTGGCCAGGCCTTGCTGCGCGCCCGCGAGGCCGTGCTCAATGGCCTGCTGGAAGGCACCATCCAGCGCCTCGACGTATTGCGCAGCCAGATGTTGCCGCCCGTGCAAGGCGACGCCGGGCTCTCTTCGTAGTCTCTTTTGGAACCTACCATGCCCTTTGCCAGGATCACAGGAACCGGCGGCTATCTGCCCCCCCGTGTCGTCACCAACGATGATCTGGCCGCCGACCTGGCTGCGCGCGGCATCGAGACATCCGATTCCTGGATCGTCGAGCGCACCGGAATCCATCAGCGCCACATTGCCGAACCCGGGATGAAGACCAGCACGCTGGCCACCACGGCGGCGCAGGCCGCCCTGGAAAATGCCGGGCTGCAGGCGCGCGACATCGATCTCATCATCGTGGCCACGTCCACTCCGGATTTCATCTTCCCCAGCACGGCCTGCCTGGTGCAGGCCAATCTGGGCGTGGGCGGGGCCGCCGCCTTCGACGTCCAGGCCGTATGCAGCGGCTTCGTCTATGCACTGGCCACGGCCAACGCCTTCATCCAGTCTGGCCAGGTCCGCCATGCGCTGGTCATCGGCGCAGAAGTGTTCTCGAGCATTCTCGACTGGAGCGACCGGCGCACCTGCGTGCTGTTCGGCGACGGGGCGGGCGCCGTGGTGCTGAGCGCCTCCGAGGCGCCGGGTATTCTCGCCTCGAAGCTGAATGCCGACGGGCGCCAGCAGCATATCCTGTGCGCGGCGGGCACGGTCGAGGCGGGCAAGGTGACCGGCGACCCCTTTCTGCGTATGGATGGCCAGGCAGTCTTCAAGCTGGCCGTCAATTCGCTCGTGCGCTCGGCGCGCGATGTCTGCCGGCAGGCGGGGATCACCATCGAAGAGGTGGACTGGATGGTGCCCCATCAAGCCAATATTCGTATACTCAATTTCATCAGCCGCCGCTTGGGCCTGCCCGACGAGCGCCTGGTGGTCACGCTCGACCGGCATGCCAACACGTCGGCGGCCAGTGTGCCCCTTGCGCTCGACGTCGCCTGCCGCGACGGCCGCATCCAGGCCGGCCAGCTGGTTCTGCTGCAAGGGGTCGGCGGCGGGTTCACCTGGGGCTCGGTGCTGGTCAGGATGTAAGGCGGGTCAGGATATAAGGTTCGCATCATGAAGATTGCATTCATATTCCCCGGTCAGGGTTCTCAAAGCGTCGGCATGATGGACGCGTGGGCGGGCGACGATGCCGTGCGCAGCACCCTGCGGGCCGGCGATCTGGCGCTGGGCGAGGATCTCTCCGGCCTCATGGCGCGCGGCCCGGCCGATACGCTCAATCTCACAGTGCACACCCAGCCGGCGATGCTGCTGGCTTCGGTGGCCACTTATCATGCCTGGCTACAGGCGGGCGGGCGCCCGCCCGACCTGGTCGCGGGCCATAGCCTGGGTGAATACTCGGCCCTGGTGGCCGCCGGGTCGCTCGATTTGGCCGATGGCGTACGTCTCGTACGGGTGCGGGCGCAGGCCATGCAATCCGCCGTCCCGGTGGGCGAGGGCGGCATGGCGGCCATCCTGGGGCTCTCCGACGAGGCGGTGGCGCAATTGTGCCAAGAGGCTTCCGGGGGCGAGATCGTCGAACCCGTCAATTTCAACGCGCCCGAGCAGGTCGTGATCGCCGGCCATGCCGCCGCCGTTCAGCGTGCCTGCGAGCGGGCCCGCGCCGCCGGCGCGAAACGGGCCTTGCCGCTGCCGGTTTCGGCCCCGTTTCACTCGCGCCTGCTCGAGCCGGCCGCCGTTGCGCTGCGCCAGGCACTGGCCGACATACCCCTGCATGCGCCGGCCATGCCGCTGGTCAATAATGTCGACGTGGCCAGCCCGCAGGATCCGCAGGCCATTCGCGATGCCCTGGTGCGCCAGGCCTGGCATCCGGTACGCTGGGTCGAAGTGGTTCGGGCCCTGAAGCAGCGCGGCGCCACCCACATGGTCGAATGTGGTCCAGGCAAGGTGCTTGCGGGCCTGGTGCGGCGCATCGACCGCGATATCCAGACGTTCAACATCACTGATCCAGCGTCGCTTCGGCATACGCTGGACGCTCTCGGAGGCTGACATGTCAGAAGCTGTCCTGTCGGGCAAGATCGCCCTGGTTACGGGCGCCTCGCGCGGCATTGGCCGTGCCACGGCGCTCGAATTGGCACAGGCGGGCGCTACGGTGGTGGGCACCGCCACCACAGAATCCGGTGCCCAGGGCATCCAAGAGGCCCTGGCGCCGCATGGGGGGCGTGGCGTCGTGCTCGACGTCACCGATGCCGCCGGCTGCGACGCCCTGCTGGCCGCACTCTCGGCCGAGGGGGCGCCGCACATACTGGTCAACAATGCCGGCATCACCCGCGACGGGCTGATCCTGCGCATGAAGGATGAAGACTGGGACGCGGTTCTGCAGACCAATCTCGCCTCGGTATTCCGTCTCTGTCGCGGGGCGGCCAAGGTCATGATGAAAGCGCGCTGGGGCCGCATCGTCAACATCACGTCGGTGGTCGGCTACAGCGGCAACCCGGGGCAGGCCAATTATGCGGCTTCCAAGGCCGGTGTGGCCGGCCTGTCGCGTTCGCTGGCGGCCGAGCTCGGCAGCCGCGGGATCACGGTCAATTGCGTGGCGCCCGGCTTCATCGATACCGACATGACCCGTGCCCTGAGCGATGGCCAGACGGCGGCGATCCTGCAGCAGATCCCCTTGGGGCGGCTGGGTTCGCCCGCCGAGGTGGCGGCCGCCGTCGCCTGGCTGGCCAGCCCGCAGGCGGCCTATGTAACCGGTACCACGCTGCATGTCAATGGTGGCATGTACATGTAAGGCAGGCGAAACGGATGCCCCCGACTAAGGTAAAATCCGTTAAAACTTTTTTCATCCCCTTCCCGCAGCCCTGTTTCGGAAGTTTGGCTATAATTCGCGGGGTTTTTCCAAACTGGAGATATGCATGGAAAGCATCGAACAGCGCGTCAAGAAGATCGTCGCTGAGCAACTCGGCGTCAACGAAGCTGAGATCAAGAACGAATCTTCTTTTCTTGACGACCTCGGTGCCGATTCGCTCGACATGGTCGAACTCGTAATGGCCCTCGAAGACGAATTCGAAACCGAGATTCCCGACGAGGAAGCCGAGAAGATCACCACGGTGCAGCAAGCGATCGATTACATCACGTCGCACAGCAAGCAGTAATCCCTCCCGTCCCGGCCGCTCAGGCGGCCGCATCAGGTCAGGCGGTTCATGGCGGGTCGTATTCGGGCGCAGGCTGCATCGGTGTCCGGTACCAGCCAAGGGCCGCCTTTCCCATCTACAGGAGTCCATCGTGAAGCGACGCGTCGTGATCACTGGTCTGGGCATCGTGTCGCCTGTAGGCAACGATGTACAAACCGCGTGGGGCAATATCCTGGCGGGTCGTTCCGGCATCGGGCCGGTGACGCGCTTCGATGCCTCTGTGCTCAACAGCCAGATCGCCGGTGAAGTCAAGGATTTCGACATCACCGACTACATCCCCGCCAAGGAAGCCCGGCAGATGGATACCTTCATCCACTATGGGGTGGCGGCTGGCATTCAGGCCTGGCGCGACTCGGGCCTCGACATCGGGCTCGAAGACGCCGATCGCGTGGGCACCATCATCGGCTCAGGGATCGGCGGGCTGCCGCGCATCGAAGAAACCCAGGCCGAATTCCTGCAGCGCGGCGCGCGCCGGATTTCACCCTTCTTCGTGCCCGCCTCGCTCATCAACCTGATTTCCGGGCAACTGTCCATCCTGCTGGGCCTCAAAGGCCCCAGCTATGCCGTGGTTTCGGCGTGCACCACGGGTCTGCACTGCATCGGCGACGCCGCCCGCCTGATCGAATACGGCGATGCCGACGTCATGGTGGCAGGGGGCGCGGAAAGCTCGGTCTCGCCGCTGGGCATGGGGGGCTTTGCCGCGATGCGCGCCCTGTCCACGCGCAACGATGATCCGGCAGGCGCCTCGCGTCCGTTCGACCGCGACCGCGACGGCTTTGTATTGGGCGAGGGCGCCGGGGTGCTGGTGCTCGAAGAGCTCGAGCATGCCCGCAAGCGCGGCGCGCAGATTTATGGCGAATTCCTCGGCGTCGGCATGAGCTCCGATGCCTACCACATCACCAGCCCCGACCAGGATGGCCCCCGGCGCGGTATGCTGCACGCGCTGCGCAACAGTGGGGTGAACCGCGAGGACATCAGCTACGTCAACGCGCATGGCACGTCCACTCCCCTGGGCGACAAAAACGAAACCAGCGCCCTCAAGCTGGCTTTTGGCGATCATGCGCGCAAGCTGGTGGTCAATTCCACCAAGTCCATGACGGGCCATCTGCTGGGTGCCGCGGGGGGCATCGAGGCGGTGTTCACTACGCTGGCCGTCTATCATCAAGTGTCTCCTCCCACCATCAATCTGGTTCACCAGGATCCCGAATGCGATCTGGATTACTGTGCCAATCAGGCGCGCGATCTCGACATCCGTGTGGCCTTGTCCAA
>NZ_JBAYTI010000086.1:0-9265 GCF_041675725.1 Castellaniella sp.
ATGCCCGCCGTGATGATCGATGTCCCCCCGCCGCCGCCCGCACCGCGAACGCCCGCCAGCGTGCCGGCATCCTGCGCCTTCAAGTAGGCGGCAAACGCCTGGCCCATGGCCGCCACGGCCTGGCCGCGATCCGGCGCATCGAAAACGGCCCGGGCGCCCGCAGGATGCCAGCCAGCGACCTCTGGGGCCGAGACATCGACTGCGACCGGACACTGGCCACCGGTGCCGACATCGACGGCCAGCACGTCGGCCCCTGCAGCGCGCAGAACTTGAACCAGGTACACCAGTTCTTCGCCTTTCGTGTCGGCCGTGGCGGCCACCAGTATCCGTGCCATGATGCACTCATTTTGCCAATTGCATTTGCTTGAACCGGGCCACCTGATCGGTGATGGCCCGCTCGACCGGCAGGCGTTCCATGCTGGACGCGCCGTAGAAGCCATTGATGCCCGGCATGCGCAACATGGCCTGGGCGACGTTTTCCGGTTCATCGAACGGCCCGCCATGACAGATGACCAGCAGCTCGGGACGCACCTTGCGCGCCGCATCGGCGATGCGCAAGGTGATGTCGATGGCGTCATCCATGGTCATCGCCTCGGCGGCACCAATGGCGCCACCCGTGGTGAGGCCCACGTGAGCCACGATGACGTCGGCCCCAGCCTGTGCCATGGCAGTGGCTTCGGCCTCGTTGAACACGTAGGGTGTGGTGAGCAAGTCCATTTCGCGGGCCAGCCGGATCATCTCGACTTCTTTATCGTACCCCAGCCCAGTGGCTTCCATGTTGGCGCGCATCACCCCATCGAACAGGCCGACGGTCGGGAAATTCTGCACCCCGGAAAACCCCAGCGCCTTGATCTGCCGCAGGAACACGGGCATGCTGCGAAAAGGGTCCGTGGCGTTGACGCCTGCCAGCACGGGGGTATGCTTCACCACCGGCAGGACCTCGCCCGCCATGTCCAGGACGATCTGATTGGCATCCCCGTAGGCAAACAGGCCCGTAATGGACACCCGCCCCGCCATCCGGTAGCGCCCACTGTTGTACAGGACCAGCAAGTCGATCCCGCCCGCTTCTTCGCATTTGGCCGAAATGCCCGTGCCCGCGCCACCGCCGACGATCGGAATGCCCGCTTTGGCAAGTTCATGCAATTGATGGAGAATGTCTTCGCGCTTGATGGCCATTGTGTAGAGTCCTTGTCAGTTGGAATGTCGATCGGCGGCAAGCACCGACCAGCGGTTTCAAATGCCCAGATATTTCAGGCGTAAATCATCGTCGGCCATGAAGCGGGCCGCATCCGAGTCATGGACGGTCCGGCCCGACACCATGACGTAAATATGGTTGGCCAATGCCGCAGCCACGTGGATGTTCTGCTCGACCAGCAGGATCGACAGGCCTTCCTGCAGCAAAGTGCGGCAGGTGTTCACGACGCGCTCATTGGCCACGGGCGACAGGCCCTCGGAAGGCTCATCGAGCAGCAACAACCTGGGGTTGCCGACCAGCGCCCGCCCGATCGCCAGCATCTGCTGTTCGCCGCCGCTCATCAACGTACCGCTGATGTTGCGCCGCTGCCAGAGTTCGGGAAACAGATCGAAGACCCGCTGCGGGGTCCATTCGTTGGCCCGCCCCGTCTTGCGATGCGTCAGCACCAGGTGCTCACGCACCGTCAGCGAAGGAAACAGGCGCCGGCCTTGCGGGACATAGCCCAGCCCCGCATTGGCCACTTCGTCGGGCTTGCGTCCAGCCAGCTCGACCCCCTGGAGAAGCACGTGCCCGGCGCTGGGCGGGGTCAGGCCCATGATGGCCCGCATCAGCGTGGTCTTGCCCATGCCGTTGCGCCCCAGCACGACCACGCACTCTGGCCCGACGGTCAGCGAACAGCCTTGCAGCACGTGGCTGTCGCCATAGGACGCGTGCAGATCGCGTACGTCCAGCACCGGCGCCTGGCGGGCTCGATCAGGCATGCTGCTCTCCGAGATAAATCTGTTGCACCATGGCGTCGGCCTGGACTTCGGCCGCACTGCCCTCGGCCACGATGGCTCCCTGGTGGAGGACCGTAATGCGCTCGGACAGCTGCATGACGATGTCCATGTCATGCTCGACGAGCACCAGCGTGATGTCCGCCGGCAGTTCGCGGATGATGGCGCACAAATCCTGCCGCTCGGCCGGTGACAGGCCAGCCGCCGGCTCATCGAGCATGATCAGCCGGGGCTTCATGGCCAGGGTCATGCCCACTTCGAGCTGGCGCTGCAGGCCGTGCGAGAGCTCGGCCACCGGGGTGGCCAGGTACGGGGCCAGGCCCACGCGCGCGGCCACTTCTTCGCACCAGGCCAGAGTGGCCCCGTCATGCGCCCAGCCGTGCAGGAGATTCAACCCCAGGCTGCGGCTGGGATGCGCGGCCAGGAACAGGTTTTCACGCACCGACAGACCCGACAACAATTGCGAGATCTGGTAGGTACGCCCCAGGCCCAGGCGGGCGCGCCGGCGCACACTCAGGCGCGTCACCGGCTGGCCGAACAGAGCGATCCAGCCCTGGTCCGCGGAAATCTCGCCGGTGATCAGGCCGAACAAGGTGGATTTCCCGGCGCCATTGGGGCCGATCAGTGCCCGCCGCTCACCCTGGTACACCGTCAAGTCGACGGCACGGGTGGCCCGGACCCCGCCGAACGATTTGCTCAGCTGGCGGGTCTGGATGGCGGGCGGGGGCGAATCTGCGTGCATGATGCGGGACGTTGCGGCGTCGTGTCACTGGCCAAACGGCACCAGTTCGTAGTCCTGCTCGACCGTGAGCATGGCCGCCGGCATGTCGGCGCGCTTGCCGGCCGGTTCGCTGCGGCTATCCGCCGGCTGGCTCATGTACAAGGCGGGATCGTAGGGGCCGAACTGGCTCACCCCCTTGGCCGTGAACAAGCCCTTGTTGTAGAGTTCGCCCTGGTCGTTTTGCGCCACCTCGCGGATGTACACGTTCTGGACTGCGGCATTGTGATCATCCAGCGAGACCGGGCCGCGAGGCTCGTCGCTCAGGTCTACGGCCAGCATGGCCTTGGCCAGCGCCGCCTTGTCGCTGACGTCGCCATCGAGCGCCTCGATCGCGCGCAGAATCATCTTCATGCTGCCGTAGGCAAACTCGGAGGCCGCCGTGGGGCCATGACCCCAGCGTTTTTCGAAGGCATCGTGGAACGTGTTCCAGTTCGGCGTGTCCAGATCATCGGTCGTCAGGTGCGCAGAATAGGACCCCACGATTTCCGCCGGCATGGAATCCAGGTCCGGCTTCTCGAACGTATTGGACTGCCCCAGCAGGGGGATCTGGTCCTGCATGCCGAACTCGACGAACTGCTTGACGAAGGCCACGGCATCCGACCCCGCGCCGTTGTACAGCACGGCATCGTAGCCCTGGTCCAGAGGAATCGACGCGATCAGCGATGAATAATCGGACGTCGGCACGGGATGCCAGACGGTGGTGACCTCTTCCCCGCCGCCTCTCAGAAAGCCCCGCTTGAAGCCGCCCGCCTGGTTGTAGGGATAGGAATAATCCTCACCGATCATGTAGATTTTCTTGTAGCCCTTGTCCTGCGCCAGCCAGTAGCCGAAAACGTCCATGGGCTGGGCGCCGGTCCAGGTCGGCCGGATGATGTAGGGATCCCCCTCGCGCATGGTCATGTCCTCGGACGCGGCGTACATGGGCACGATGGGAATGTTCTTGCCCTTCATGTAATCACCCACCGACAGACCCTCGTCGCCCGATACCAGCCCGGTGATGATGTCGACCTTGTCCTGTTCGACCAGTTGCTTGGCCTTGGCCACGGCCAGTTCGTTGTCCAGCTGGTCGTCGGCATAGATCACCTCGATCTTCTTGCCGGCCACCTGGTTGCCATATTCCTCCAGGGCCAGGACCGCGCCCTCTTTCTGCAGCTGCCCGAACGACGCAAAGGGCCCGGTAAACGCGCTCAACAGGCCGATGGTGACGGTGTCGCCGTCGTCGGCCGCAAGCGCCAGCCCCGGGGCGGACAGCAGGCCGGCCAGTGCGAATGAGGCAAGGGCGGCTCCCACTTTTTGATACTTCATGACACTCTCCTCTGATAGGTCTCTTGCATGACTGCATGTGCGGCCATGCGGACAGAGCTTGCAACAACGATCACAGGGCTGACCCTGGCGGACGATTGCGCCGACGGCGTGCCTGCAGAGAATCCCACAAGCCCAATAGCCCGTTGGGCGCCATCAAGATAACGAGAACGAAAATGATGCCGATCACGGTGTTGTACCGGGGCGTCAACTGGCTGATGACGACATCCAGCCACACGGCAATCACCGTGCCCAGCACCGGTCCCCAGAAATACCGGGCGCCCCCGAGAATGACCACCAGCAGCACCCAGATCATGCGGTTCAGGTGCAAGGTGCTGGGCGTCACGATGCCCGAAGACCACGCCGCGAGAATGCCGCCCACGGCGGCGAACAAGGCGGCGACGACGAAAATGGCGACGCGCTGCCAGAACACGTGATAGCCCAGCGCGCTCATGCGCCGCGGGTTTTCGCGAATGCCGCGGATGACCAGGCCGAACCGGGATTCCACGATGCGCCACAGCACCCACAGCGCCCCGCAGAAGACGGCCAGCGAGAGCCAATAAAAATGGCTACTGACCGATAGATCCAGGCCGAAGAGTTCGGGCGGCTTGATGCCGCGCATGCCGGCCCAGCCGTGCAGCAGGCTGGTATTCTGGCGCGCGAATGACCAGCCGATCTGCCCCAGGGCGAGCGAGAGCATGAGAAACACCAGCCCGTAGGTGCGCATGAGGACCAAGGCAAACAGAAAGGCGACCACGACCACCAGCAACAGGCCCGCCAACTCGGGCCACGGGAAGGCGATGCCGCGCTCGGCACCGAGCAGGCCGATCACGTAACCCGTCATTCCGAAAAATATCGTCTGCGTCAGACTGATCATGCCCCCTTGCCCCAGCAGCAACGCGACGCTGAGCGCCAGAAACCCGAAATAGATCGATCGGGTGTACGTGGTGATGGTGTAGGCATCGGCATACCACGGCAGCGTCACCATCAGGATGAACACGAGGGCGCCCAGAGACCAGCCGAAGCGGTGTTCGGCCCTCTCGGGTCGCCATGCGGATCGCGTCGACTGAATCAAAACCGTCTCCCGAACAGGCCTTGCGGGCGAATCGCGAGCATCAGCGCCATGGGCGCGAACACGAGAAACATGGACATCTCGGGCACGAAAGCCAGGCTGAAGGACAGGATCTGGCCAAGGACGAGGGCGCTGATCAGCGTGCCCAACAGACTGCCCAGCCCGCCCACGATGACCACCACCAGCGAGTAGGTCAGGATGGTGATGTCCTCGCCCGGGCTCAACTGCAGGTACGACCCGCCCAGAACACCCGCCACGCCCCCCAGAAAGGCCGACAGCATGAACATCAGCGAATAGATCGTGTCGATCCGTATGCCCAGCGCCGACACGGTTTCACGGTCATCCACGCTGGCCCGCACCGCCATGCCCAGACGCGTGCGAAACAACAGAAACCACAGGCCGAAAGCAATCACCACGGCCGTCAGCATCAACACGAAGCGAAAGCCCGGATAAAGAAAGCCAAACAGCCGGACCGGGCTGCTCAACGCCGCCGGCGCCCGAATCGACAACGGATGCCCGCCCCAGGTGGCCAGGCACAGGTCGGCAATGATCATGGAAAACGCAATCGTCAGCAGCGTCTGGGACAGGTCGCCCCCCGCCTGGATGCGCTCGAGCAGCCCCCGTTCGAGCAGCAGCCCCAGAAGCGCTACAAACCCGCCGCCGGCCAGTACGGCCAGCGTCCAGCTGCCGGTATGCTGGAGGACGCTGAACCCCAGGTAGCCGCCCAGCAGGTAGAAAGCGCCATGGCTCATGTTCACGATGCGCATGACGCCAAATGCCAGCGTCAGGCCACTGCCCAGGATGAAAAACAGCGCGCCCTGGGTCAGGCCATTGAGCATGATGATCATGTAGCGCGTGTCCACCGCACTCCCCCTTCGCTTCCTATTGAAAAGTGTAGGCGGCGCCCCTGCGGCAAACAAGATCGGCGATTTCTCATTATGGGTAAAATTGGGTCATTAAGGCGCACGAATCCTGTGCACTTTCCATAGCGCGCCCTCGACGGGGTCCAGACCCGGGGCGCATCGGCTTGCAGGGCGGCTCCATGCATCATTCCGGCACCCCCGAATCCAAGGCAGCGACACCGTCGGCGCGGGCTACGCTGCGCGAGCGGTTTTCCCAGGCGCGCCGCCAGAACGAATTCCTGGTCGGCGCGGCGATCGGCGCCGGCCTGCTGGGCGAAGCGGCTGAAGACGGCGGGGCAGACTTTCTCATCGCGCTGAATGCCGGGCGGTTTCGGCTCATGGGCACCTCATCGGTGGCCTGCCTGCTGCCGATCCGCGATGCCAATGCCTTCGTGATGTCGTTCGCACCCACCGAGCTGCTCAGCCAATGCACGCTACCCGTGTTTTTCGGCGCATCGGTCATGGATCCCACGCTGAAGATCAGCGATTTTTGCGCTCGGATTGCCGAATCCGGGTTTGCCGGCATCGCCAATTTCCCGTCAGCGGTGCATTATCCGGCGGCAGTGCGCGATGTCCTGCAAGCCAGCGGCATCGGTTTCGCGCGCGAGCTCGAACTGTTCGACCAGGCCCACCGCGAAGGCCTGGCGACCCTGGCCTACGTCCGCACACGCGAACAGGCCCAAGCGGCGGCTGCACAAGGGGTCGACCTGATCTGCTACAACTTCGGCTGGAATGCCGGTGGCAACAAGGGCCCCATCAGCGACATCAGCATGGAGGAAGCGGCCGCCCATTCGCGCGACATGGGGCGCACAATCCGGCGCGAGAATCCCGACGCTTTTTTCTTCCTGGAAGGCGGGCCGATCCAGGACCCGGAACAGCTCGCCGCCGTCTGCAGGGTCTCGAACCTGCACGGCTACGTGGGCGGTTCGACCATCGACCGCCTGCCACTGGCCCAATCCGTCACCAGCCAAACACAGCGTTTCAAGTCGGCAGCCGTCATGGCCCGGCGCTTGAGCCGCCAGCAGAAGATGCTGGTGGCCTTTGGCGAGCAGCACGGCTTCACCGGCCGATCACAGGCCATGCTCCAGGTCTACGCAAAATTGCACCGCCCAGGGCACCCCGGCACCAGCATGCTGGTGTCCGGCGAGCCCAACACGGGGCGGTCCACCGCCATCATGGCGCTGCACACCCTGGCGGGAGAGGATCCCGGCACCTTGGCAATCATCGACGCCCACGCCGACAGCCCTGCCAGCCAGATCCTGATCCATCTGTTCGGCCGCGGGCCAAGCACCGGCAACACGGCCCTGCCCGGCCTCGCACACCGCCAGGATGTGCGCGCCATCGTCTTGCGCGGCCTCGGGCACGTTCCCCTGCGCGTCCAAGAGCGTCTGGCCAACAGCCTGCGCAAACGGCGCTTTACACCCGTCGGGGCGCGGCATCCACAGGCATGGGACAAACGGCTGATATTCGTCTCGGAAGATGATCTCGACACCCTGAAACGCCGCCAGGCCATTGCGCCGCCGCTGGCCCGCATGCTCGAAGGCCACGAAATCCGCCTGCCGCCGCTGCGCGAACGCACCGAAGACCTCGAAGACATCCTTCATCATTTTTTCAGGCTGTTGCGTGGCGACCACGCCACGACGCCCGTGCTGGCCCCGGGTGCGCTCGGGCTGCTGCAACGCCACGACTGGCCCGGCAACCTGCTCGAGCTGCGCAGCATGGCGGTCCGCCTGCTGGCCGACCACGCCGGTGATCAAGTGGACGAAGGCGCCATGACCCGCTTGCTGGTCGGCGACAGCCCGTGGCAGCCGCGCCCGGTCCGCACCGAGCGCGATGTGGTGCTCAATGCCCTGTGGCGCCACGGATTCCACCGGCAGGAAACGGCCAACTTCCTGGGCATTTCACGCAAGACGCTCTACAACAAGATCCGCCGATACCACCTGACCAGCCAGCGTTGACCCCGCGGCGGCAGGCCTGTTACGAAGAGCCCGCGACAGCGGGCAGTCGTTCCGGCGACAGCCTAAAAGCCGCATTACCGCACGTAATCGGCTTCAAAAATAAGGGTTTTCACCTATCCCTGGAATACCCGCATAAGATGATATTTATCTATAATGCGACTCGTTCTCATTAACATTTATCAACTCATTATGAAAACGATTCGCGGGCTCATCGTCCTCAGCCTGGCGCTTTCCATGCCAGCCATGGCCGCCCAGGCATTCGAACTGGAACACAGCAAGGGGCTGCTCCAGCTGGATGCCACCCCGGGCCAACTGGCCACCTATGACCTGGCTATCCTCGACAGCCTCGAGGCGCTGGGCATCCCGGTGGCCGGCGTGCCCAAGTCAGTCTATCAGGGCGAGCTCGCCAAATATGGCAGCGCACCGGTCATCGGCACCCTGTTCGAGCCCGACTACGACGCCCTGGAGCGCCTCGAGCCGGAATTGATCTTTGCCGGCAGGCGGTCGCTGCCGGCCATCCCCAAGCTGCAGGCGCTGGCCCCGACGGTCGCCTACAACGCCACCGGCCGTCCGTTCATGGAAGACTTCCGCCGCGATAA
The DNA here is from genome assembly GCF_041675725.1 of Castellaniella sp. Taxonomy (GTDB): domain Bacteria; phylum Pseudomonadota; class Gammaproteobacteria; order Burkholderiales; family Burkholderiaceae_B; genus Castellaniella. The sequence goes on from NZ_JBAYTI010000086.1 coordinate 8,586, forward strand.
CCTCGCTCTGGCGCGTGCTTTTGGCAAGGAGGATTTGGCCGAACGGGCCATCGAGGCGGTGGAGAAAAACGTGGCGGCGCTGCAGCAGGCCAACCAGGGGAAGACCGCCGCCTTTCTGTTCGTAATCAACGACAACGTGATCGCACATGCCCCAGGGGACCGTTTCGGCTACGCCTATGAACTGACCGGGCTGGAATCCGTGCTGCCAGCCAAAGAAGCCAGCAATGCGCCGGCCGCGCCCCGGCCGGCGCCCGGATCCCCGGAATACCGGGCCGCCCAGGCCGAGCGCGCGCGGATCATCACCCGCGTGGCGCAATCCGATCCCGACTGGCTGATCATCCTCGATCGCGGCGCCATCAACAATGGCGAGAAAACAGCGGCGCGCACACTCGCGGCCCACCCCGAACTGAGCCGGACCCGGGCCTTCGAGGCAGGCCGCGTGTATTACGCCGACCCGAACGGCTGGTACGTGATGACCGGCGGCCTGAACAATCTCAAGCACATCACCGACGACTTGCTGGCCCACATGAAGTAGTGCTGCGGCCCGCCGACGCCCAGGCCAAAGTCCGGGCATCAACCCGACAACCCCGCCGATTCCGATCGCGCCCCCCCTCTCCGGAGTCGCTTCCCATCCCCACCCTTTCCGACCACCCCCCCCTCACCCACTTCCCCGCCACCCC
>NZ_JBAYTI010000087.1:0-8796 GCF_041675725.1 Castellaniella sp.
GAACTGGCGAAGAATCCCGATGTGGTCTCGGTGGAGCCGAACCTGCGGATGTACTCGGCTGCATTGCCGAACGATCCGCACCTGCAATACCAGTGGGGCCTGCTCGGGCCAGCGGGCGGCATCAATGTGGAACCGGCGTGGGGGCTGGCCGGGACCAACGGCGTCGTGATCGCGGTGATCGATACGGGCCGCACCCTGCATCCCGATCTGGATGCCAAGACGCTGGCCGGCATGGACATGATTTCCGATCCGAACAACAGCCGCGATGGTAACGGGCGCGACAACGATCCCACCGATCAGGGCGACTGGAACACGGCAGGCCAGTGCGGGCCGGATGCGCCGCAGCGCAACTCCTCCTGGCACGGCACCCATGTGGCCGGCATCGCGGCGGCCATCACCCACAACAGCGAGGGCATCGCCGGCACCGCGCCGGGCGCATGGCTCCAGCATGTGCGCGTATTGGGCACCTGCGGCGGCAACCTGGCCGACATCGCCGATGGCATCGTCTGGGCCAGCGGCGGCAACGTCCCCGGCCTGCCGGCCAATGCCGGCCCGGCGCGGGTGCTGAACATGAGCATCCAGGGCGTCAGCGCCTGCGGCCCCACCTACCAGAACGCCATCAACAGCGCGCGTTCGCGCGGCTCGGTGGTGATCGTGGCGGCAGGCAACCATGCCATCCCTTCCTCCGAATCCACCCCTGGCAACTGCCAGGGCGTGGTCACCGTGGCCGCCAACGGCCCGGCCGGCACGCGCGCGGTGTATTCCAACTACGGCCCGGCCAACGACGTGTCCGCGCCGGGCGGGGACAGCAGCAGCTCGCAACTGGACGGCATCCTGTCCACCATCAACCTCGGCACCACCGTTCCGGCGGCGGCTCCGGAGGGGGCCGGTTACGACATGATGGACGGCACCTCGATGGCCACGCCCTACGTGGCCGGTGTCGCGGCGCTGATGCTCTCGCGCAACATCAACCTCACCCCGGACCAGATCGCCAACCTGCTGCGCAATACCGCGCGCCCGTTCCCCACCTACTTCGGCGGCGGCGGTGGCACCGGCATCGTGGATGCGGGCGCGGCGCTGGCCGCCGTGGCCGGTGCCAGCATCACCCAGTATCCGGTCAGCCTGGCCCTGCTCGGCGCAGGCCAGGGCAACGTCACCAGCGCCCCGGCGCGGATCAACTGCGGCAGCGCCGGGGCCGCCTGCTCGGCACGCTTCAACGCCAACAGCACCGCCACCCTCACCGCCGTGCCTGCGCCCGGCCACAGCTTTGCCGGCTGGCTCGGAGCCTGCACCGGCACCAACCCCGTCTGCACCCTGACGATGAATCGCGGCCACGCCGCCCATGCCGTGTTCCTGCCCGGCGGCGGTGGCGGCAACGGCATCTTCTGCGATGGCATGGAAGCCCAGCCGCAGGCGTGCCCGTAGGTCGCGCCTGCGTGCGCGACGGGGCGATCGGGGGTGCCCCCCCTTCTCCCCAACCCCTCTCCCGCACGAGGAGAGGGGCTTTGGGTTCGGAGCATCGGCCATGGGGGAATGCGGCTTCAATCGCCGCCCTGACCAGAATTTTACCGCTCTTTTACCGAAACTTGACCGTTCTTTCATGACGTTCGCGGGTTTTCTGGCGCACGGTGGCGGCTCCGATCCTGACAGATGGAGTGCCCATGTCCCGCCTTGCCCGCTTCCGCCGCTGCGCCATCGTGCGCGTCGCATCGCTTGCCTTGCTGCCCGCCGGGTTTGCCGCCCACGCCGGCGAACTCACGATTCCTCACAGTTTTTCCGCCGGCACACCGGCACAGGCCGCGCAGGTCAATGCCAATTTCGCCGCCACCAGAACGGCGGTGAACGACAACGATGCCCGCATCGCCGCACTGGAAACGCACCTGGCAGCGCTGCAATCCCAGGTGGCGGCACTGCAATCCCAGGTGGCCGCCATCGAGGTCAGTGCCGTGATGGCGCTGGAACCCTACGTTTCCCTGGTCGATGTCCCGGACCCCAACGATGCAGGGGTGAGCTACGCCACCATCCGGCTTACCGGGGTGAACCTGCAAATCAGGAACGGGATCAGCCCTTACGCGACGACCCCGAACGGATTGGGCAACCTCATCATCGGCCACAACAGACTACACACGGGCACCGCCGGCTCGCTCTACCGGTGTTCGGATGGCGAGTACGACGATGGGCCGAACTGCGTGTTCAACGGCGGCACCTGGGCCGTCAACCATCGCAGCGGCTCGCACAGTCTCATCGTCGGTGAAAGGCATCGTTACAGCGCCTTCTATGGCGTGGCTTTTGGCGAAACCAACTCCGTGACAGGCAATTACGCCACGGTGACGGGTGGGTTCGGCCATATCGCCAGGGGCCGGCATGCAGTGGTTTCCGGAGGCTATATGAATGAGGCCAGTGGCCAGTACTCCAGCGTAAGCGGCGGCCAAGAGAACACGGCCAGCGGCGACAAGTCCAGCGTGAGTGGCGGTCGCCACCGTTCGACAACAGGGCAATTCAACTGGCGCGCTGGCACCTTGTCGGAGATCAACTGACATGCGCCGCGTCCTTCTCGCCGCCGCCGCGCTGGTGGCCGCGCCTGCCGCGGCCACGCCGATCTTCCAGGATGGGTTCGAGGGCGATGCGCCGCCGTGCTGCACGCTGGGCGGCCAGGTGGCCGGCCTGTCCGGCAGTGGCCTGGTGCTGCGCCTGCAAACCACTGCGGTGGACGAAACCCTGCCCATCGGCGGCAATGGCCCGTTCCAGTTCAGCGCCCTGCTGACGCCGGGCACGGCGTACAGCGTGAGCGTGCAGAACCAGCCTTCCGGCCAGGCCTGCACCCTGGATCAGGCCAGCGGCACGATGCCGCCCGCGCCGGTGACCGATGTGCAGGCCAGTTGCGCGGCGTTGCCGAGCGGGCTGGTCTGGAACAGCGGCACCTGGGGGGAAAACTGGCAGTGAATGCGCCGGTGCCTTCGTGCCGATGGGCTGCCTGGGTTGAATCATGAGATTTCGAGGTGATGAGATGAGAATCCTTGCGTGTTTTTCCGTTGCTGCAATCGCCGGCGTGCTGGCGCTGTGTGCGAGCCTGCCGGTGGCAGCGCAGTTCCACGATACCTGGCTGGTGAGCCAGCACACCTGCCCTGGCGGGAGCGGCACCGATGCCCTGTTCCAGGACCCGGATGGGCGCATCTGGGTCGGCTGCGGCTCGGCGGCGACGGGCTACGGGCTGTCGGTGAGCTACGACATGGGGGCAAGCTGGGAGCCGCCGCAGGCAACGCCCGCCGGCATCCTCAACGAGTTCCGGGTCAGCTCGATCAGCCTGGGCCGGGACGGCCACCTCAAGATCGCCGGTTTCGACGCCACCACCAAGAACATGGTGCTGAGCCTGGATATTTCCGGCACCCCGGCCCCAGGTGCCGTTTATGCCGCAACGCCGGTGCTGGTGGGCGTGGCCCAGGTGGGGCGGCAGTTCCACGTGGGCACGTACCGGGAAAAGCACAACCGCTCGATGGCCGAGGCGCTCACAGGTGCATCGGTGCTGCATGCCCCCGACGGGACGGGCAGCAGCGCATCGGACTGGACGACGATGAGTCCCGGCGGCCAGATGACCGATCTGGTGGTGCACGACAACCGCTTCTGGGCCACCGGCAGCACCATCAGCGAGCCGCCGACGTTGTTCCTGCCGCCGGAAAACCAGAACGCCACCGCCCCCATGACGCCGGCCGTGCCGGTATTGCCGACATCCTGGAGCGGCGAACTCTGGGGGCTGGCGGTGAATGGCCAGCGCCTGGTAGCCACGGGCGTTCACCAGGGGCCGACGCGGGGAAAAATCCTGGTCAGCGGGCCGGACCCGCGCGACATGAACGGCTATGCGGAGGTGGATATTTCCGCCGCTGTGCTGGGTACGCCCTCGGTACGCACCTGGGGGCGCGGGGTGTGCATGCGGGGCGACACCGTGGTGGTGGTGGGCGAACGCCGGCCGCTGTCCAGCCATACCGGCCTGGTGCTGCTTTCCGGCAATGGCGGAGCCGGCTTTTCCGACATCACCCCGGACGATGTGGACAGCACCGTGTCCAAATGCCTGTTCATGGCCGATGGCTCGCTGCTGGTGGCAGGTTCCGGCGGATTCGTCGGCGTGCTGCCGGCGGACGCGGGAATTTTCGCCGATGGCTTCGAAGGCCCGTTGATCTGGAGAGAAACACCATGACGAACCGAAGGATATTCCAAGGGCCGGTGGCCTGGCTGGCGCTGCTGCTGGCCTTCGCCGCGCCGGTGGCGGCCCTGACCGAGGACGACGGCTACCAGCCCAGCCCCAACGGCCCGGTGCACAGCCTGACCAGTACCGCCCACGGCACCCTGGTCGGCGGCAACTTCACCAGCATTGCCGGGTCACCGCGCTCGCGCCTGGCGATGCTCGACGCGGCTGGCCGGAACACCTCGTTCTTCGCCGGGCCGAATCTGAGCGGTGGTGACGTCAACGTCAGCCTGCTGGCCGGCGGTACGGATCTGGTCATTGCCGGCAGTTTCAACGGCCGCATCCAGCGCCTGGACGGCGACGGTGCGCTGCTGTCGCCGTGGTTCAGTTCCAATCCTGATGGCGATATTCACGCCCTGGCCGAAAAGCCCGATCCTGTGACCGGCAACTACGGCGTCTACATCGGTGGCAGTTTCGCCAACGTCGGCGGTCAGGCTCGAACCGGCGTTGCCCGCCTGAACTACAACGGCCAGCTCGATACCGGCTTCGTGCCGCCGGATTTCAGCGGCAGCGTGCGCGCCCTGGCGGTGCAGGACGACGGCAAGCTGCTGGTGGCCGGCAGCATCGGCATTGCCGGACAGATTCCGGCCCGGCGCCTGTACCGGCTCAATGAGGACGGTTCACTCGACAACGGCTTTCAGGCAGCGGGACTGGCCAGCGGTGTGCGCACGGTTCAGGCCCTGCGGATCGAGGACGATGGCCGCATCCTGGTTGCCGGCGAGGTCGACGGTGATGGCTTTGTCCTGCGCCTGAACGCCGACGGCAGCCTGGACGGGGACTACGAGCCGCCCAGCCTGAACGGCCCGGTCTACGCGCTGGATCTGCTGCCCGACGGCCGCGCCCTCATCGGCGGCGATTTCACCAGCGGCGTGGGCCCGCGCAGCCGAATCGCCCGCCTGAACGAGGACGGCAGCGTCGACAACGGCTTTGCCCTACTGGTCACCCCCAACGCCGCCGTGCGCGCGGTGCTGGTGCAGGACGATGGCGCGGTGCTGCTCGGCGGAGCCTTCAATCAAATCGGCGGCCTCGGCCGCAACCGCCTGGCGCGGCTGGATGCGCAGGGGCGGGTGGATCAGCTTCTGGAAGCAGGCCTATTCAATAATCAACCGAGGGCGATTGCGGTACAGAGCGATGGCCGGGTTCTTGTCGGGGGGAGGTTTTTTGATATCAACGGCGCCAGCCGAAGACATCTGGCACGCCTGCATCCCAATGGCGCCGTGGACAGCAGTTTTGCGCCCATCATCAGTCGCACTGTTGAAGCCGTGGTCGTGCAGAGGGATGGGCGAATCCTGATTGGCGGGGGCTTTGAAAGGGTTAATGGCGTGGCCCGTTATCGACTGGCCCGGCTGCATCCAGATGGCAGCCTGGATACCAGCTTTCAGGCGGGTGCCAACAACGACGTCTCCGCGATCCATGTCCTTGATGACGGGAAGATTCTAATCGGCGGCTATTTCACCCAGGTCAATGGCGTGGCCCGTCAACGACTCGCCCGGCTGCATCCGAACGGCGCGCTGGATACCAATTTCAATCCCAATTGGAATCAAACGGAGTCTCCAGGTTATGTCGTTGCAATTGCTGTGGATGACAATGGTTGGGTGTTCTCGTGTGGTATTGGTCAATCCTCCTCGCGTCGTCTCGCCCGCTTCACCCCGACCGGTCAGCTCTGGACGAGTTTTGACCCGACGTTCATCGGCCAACATCCTCAATGTTGGTCGATCGTTATGGCCGTAAATAACGTTGCTGCAGGGGGGGACTTTAGATACTCATTCGGTGGTACGCAGCGCGCCTGGTCCATGATCGATCAGGACGGCAACCATACCGTGACAAGTCCTTTCGGTGGCGGCCGGATTTATTCGGTCCAGAAAAGAGGAAACGGCTATCTCACTGTCGGCAAACTGATTATTGATGGGGAAGATCAAGCGGTTGCTCTGCTTAACGCTGCCGGCAATGGCTTGCAGACGGGCGTGCAACCGTATACTTCGGGGGAAGTAACGTATGAACCACTCGGCCTGCAGATGACCGCCGACGGTCGAATTCTGGTCGGGCGTTCGCTGAATGCTGGTGAATACTTCCTTGTCCGTCTCGCCAACCCCGACGGCCTGCCGTTGCGCCAGCGTATTGTCTGGGGCACACCGGGCAACCCCGAGCGCCTGGTCTGGGACCGCATGACCGGTTTCGGCTCGGCGCCGGCGCTGCTCGGTACGCCCCGAGTGCTGGTCTCGCAGACCTGCTGCGATGAGGACGACTTTGCGCCGGCCGCCGGTGGCGGCTGGATGAGCCGCGACGGGGACGACTGGCGCCTGGAGGGGTTTGCCGGCCTGCCGGGCAAGTTCTACGTGCGCATCGAGTACCGCGCCGGCAACTCGAAAGGATCCTCCACCTTCCTGACCCCCATCCAGCGCTTTTATGGCGAAGTGCCGCCCGCCACGCCCACCGCCGATCTGGCCCTGAAGCTGGTGCCCAATCTGGACGAACTGCAAGTGGCCCCCGGCGATATCTTCATCGCCAGTTTTCTGGCCAGCAATGGCGGCCCGGATACGGCCACCCAGACCGGGGCGCAAATCGACATCCCGGTCGGCTACACCCTGCTCGGCCACAACGCCGGTTCCGGCACCGATTTCATCGTCGAAGAAGGCTTCTGGAAGGTCAACAACCTGACCCCAGGCCAGGGTGCGCAACTGGAATTGCAGTTGCAGGTCACCCAGGAGCGCGGCCATACCCTCAGCGGCGCCTTCCACGGCCAGCAATTCGACCCGGACCACAACAACAACCTGACCGAGGCCACGCCGGAGGTGCTGTTCAGCCGGTCCGATCTCAAGCTCGCCCACACGGTGGACCCGCAGTTCGCGCTGCCGGGCCATGAGGCGATTTTCGAGGTGCTGGTCGAAAACCTCGGCCCGGACCCGGCCAGCGGGGTGGACGTGAATTACCTGCGCCCGACCGGTTACAGCTATGCCAATCACAGCGCCAGCCAGGGCAGCTACAACTCGGCCAGCGGCCTGTGGCAGGTCGGCACGCTGGCGGCCGGGCAGTCGGCGACCCTGCTGGTGCGCACGCAGGTCAACGGCAGCGGCGGTTTCACCAGTTCGGCCCAGGCCAGCAGCCATTCCGAAGACCCCGATCCCTTCAACAACCTGGCCTTTGCCGCCGTCGATCCGTTCACCGACCTGGTGCTGGACATCCAGGCCGACACGGAGGCGGCCACCCTGAACGAGCAGGTGATGCTGACCATCACGATCGACAACAACGGCCCGCGCGAGGCCGATGCGGCCAGCGTGCTGCTCGAACCGCTGGCCGGCGGCCTGATGCCGGTCGATCACTTCGTCACCCACGGCGACTACGAACCGGTCACCGGGGTGTGGAGCATCGGCCCCCTGGCCCCGGGCGAACGCGCCGAAATGCAGTTCGAGGGCCAGGTGATCGTGCTGCAGGACACGGTGATGGCCGCCACGGTCGGCAGCGATGCCTACGAACTGGTGCCCGGCGACGAAAGCGGCAGCGTGACCATCCTCTACGGCCAGCCCGGCGGCGGCGCGATCTTTGCCGATGGCTTCGAAGGAGCCACGGAATGAATCGCTGGATGGCGCGTGTGAAAAAGGAACGCCCGGCCGACCTGGCCGGGCAGACGCTGGTCGCGGCCAGTTATTTCCAGGGGCTGGGCAGCGCTGCGGCGCAGTTGACCTACGGGCTGGCCAAGGCCGCAGGCGAACTCAACCCGCTGATGTCGCGCGCGGATGCCGAACAGCGCGCCGCCAGCCAGTCCCAACAGGTCATCGCACGCACGCGCGAGGGCTTCCACCGCCCGCCCGGCTCGCTGGCCGCCGGGTTCCCGGACAGCAAGGGGGTGCTGGCGGTAACCGACAGCCTGTTGTTCGTGTTCGGTTACCACCAGGGTATTTTCCGCACCCGCATCGAGGCTCCGCAGGTCTGCATCGCGCTGGAAGACCTGACCGGCTGGTCGCATGTGCGCGGCAGCTTCGCCTGGACCCTGAACCTGTCCTTCAACGACGATTCGGATGTCGGCCTGGACCTGCCCATCGCCAACCGGCCAGGAGCGTTCATCGAGGCATTGGGTATTCCGCAGGCAGCCGCGCCGTCGGGGACGTAGGTCGCGCCTACGCGCGCGGCGTGGCGAGCGTGGGTGCCACGCCGTCGGGGACGTAGCCCCGACCTGCGCCGGGGGAGGTGCCCGGGTTACATCGGCAAGGCGTCGTGCGGCAAGGCGATACCGCGTGTTTGCAGGATGGCGCTGGCGCGGCTGGCCGCTGCGCCGCCGCGCAGCAGGTCGGCGCGCAGGGCGAGCAGTTCGAAACCCTGGTGGCGGGCGCTGGCGGCGACGCTGCGCAGGGCGTCGTCGCGGCCCTGTTCGCGGATGGCGGCGCGGACCAGTTCCATGCGCAGGGTCTGGTGCGCGTCGGCGTGGGTTTCGCGGATGGGTTCGAGGCGGTCGAGCAGGGCCAGGGCGGCCTGGTGGCGGTGCTGGGCGGCCAGGACGGCGGCCAGGCTGATGCCGGCCTGCATGGCGTTGCCGAGTTTTCCGGCCTCCAGCAGGGCGC
>NZ_JBAYTI010000088.1:0-8635 GCF_041675725.1 Castellaniella sp.
CCGGCGGCGCATCGGGCGAACCCGCCGCGGGTTGGGAGCCATCATCCAGCGTCACGAAAGCCCCCCTGAAAAACTGCGTGTCCTGCAGGGCCTGCTGCCATTCGGTGAGCAGGGCCTGGTCGTAGGCCTGGCCGGGCTCATACCGCACGTAGCGGCGCACCAGTGTCTCGGGCACCCGCTTCAGGCCCAGCACCTGCAGCTCGCCCATGCGCACCGGCGGCCCGCTGTCGACCTCGAGGACGAGATCGGCCTGTGCCTCTTCGGGATGGATCTGCGCCTGCGTCTGGCCATACCGGGCATAATAAAAATCCTGGTGCGCGATCTGATCCAGCAGCCGCTGCTTGGCGCTGCTCCATTCGTCATTGATGAAAGGCATGCCAGGCTGCAGCGCCCAGCCAGATCGCAGCGCGGAACGCCGCCCGGCCCACGGCTCGCCCATGATGGCCCCGGCAAACGACAAGCCGACCTGCCGCACCTCGGTCCGCTCGCCGGTTTCGATGGTGATGTCCCAGTACTCGGGCTGATCATCCTGGGCTTCGGTCGCCTCTAGGTCCACGGTCGCATCGAAGTACCCCTGGGTGCGCAGTGCGGCCTGGGTGGCGTCCCAGGCGCGCCGACGCAGCCGGGAGACTTCGCGCACGTCCTGGTCTTCGGCCAGCCGCGTGATGGCATCCAGCGAATCCGTAATGGATTGCAACACTTCTGGCGGCGCACCACCGGGATCCACGATGACCACAGGCTGGGCTGCAAGCGCCCAGCCCGCATAGAGACAGCCCACCCCCCAAAGACTGCGCCACACGCCTCGCCGCCTCAAGTTTTACGAGCGACCACGCGGGGCCGGATACCGGAATCGTCCAGCGGCTGGCCCGCCACGATGATGGCCAACTGCCGGGCGATGCCGTGGTACAGTGCCGCGGCCTCGCCGTCTGGGTTCGCCACGACGCTGGGCCGGCCCGAATCGGTCTGCTCGCGGATGTCGAGCTGCAGCGGCAAGGCCCCCAACCACGGCAAGTGATAGTGGGCGGCCAGCTGCCGACCGCCATCCTGGCCAAAAATGGGCTCGACGTGACCGCACTGCGAACAGACGTGCATCGACATGTTTTCCACGATGCCCAACACGGGAACATCCACCTTCTGAAACATGACCAACCCCTTGCGCGCATCGGCCAGCGCGAGATCCTGCGGCGTGGTCACGATGATCGCGCCGGCCAGCGGCACCTTTTGTGCCATGGTCAGGGCAATATCGCCTGTTCCGGGCGGCATGTCCACGATCAGGTAATCCAGATCGTTCCATTTTGTAAGGGAAAGCAACTGAGTCAGGGCCTGCGTGACCATGGGCCCGCGCCAGATGGCGGGCCCATCGTCTTCCATCAGGAAACCGATGGAATTGGATTGCAGGCCATGCCCGACCATGGGTTCCATGCTCTTGCCATCCACGCTCTTGGGCTTGCCCGACAGACCCAGCATGATGGGCACGCTGGGGCCGTAGATGTCGGCATCCAGCAGGCCGGTACGCGCCCCCTGCGCGTGCAGGGCCAGGGCCAGATTGACGGCCGTGGTACTCTTGCCCACCCCCCCTTTGCCCGATGCCACCGCAATGATGTTGCGTACCGTATCCAGCGGGCGCAAGCCACGCTGCACGGCATGCGTGGCCACCCGGGAGCGGAAATCCAGGGTGCCCACGGTGATGCCGGCGCCCTCGAGGGTCTCGCGCAGGGTCTTGGCCAGGGCGGCCTCGCCATTGAATATGGGATAACCCAGGGTTACAGTGAGATCGAAAGCATCGCCGCGCGGCCTGATCTGCAGAACGTCGTCGGTCACGGCGAGGGTCTTGTGGGTATCGGGGTTCGCCACCCGCGACAATAACTGGCGAATATCCTGTATCGTGGTGCTCATGGAGGGGTCGCTTGAAGATTCCTAAAACTGAAAGCTTAACGGATTCCTCTGGTAATCCGCCGATTGCCCCCAATATTGACACAGCATCGACCATTTTTTCAGGCCGGAGACCTTCCGCATGAACTTCATCCGACACACCTTGCGCGCCATCCTGTTCGTGATCCTCGCCTTTTTTGGCTTGATCATGGCCACGGTCTTCATGGTCTCCACCCTGCTGGCGATCGGTGTGCTGTACATCGTCGCCCGGCTGCAGGGCCGCCCTTTCGGCGTCAAGGCCTACTGGGCCGAACGCCGGCGCGCGCCCATGTCGCCAGGCGCCGCGCCGTGGCCAGCCCGCAAAGCCCACGGCCAGAAGCCCGACGTGGTCGATATCGAGATGCGTGAAATCCCCTAAAATGGGGGTTTTGCCCCAAGCAGCACCACCTCATGCCACGCACCTTCTTCGTCACCACCGCCCTGCCCTACGCGAACGGCTCGTTCCATATCGGCCACATCATGGAATACATCCAGGCCGACATCTGGGTGCGCGCACAACGCATGGCCGGCCACACCGTTCATTTCGTCTGTGCCGATGATGCCCATGGGGCACCCATCATGCTCAAAGCGCAAACAGAGGGCATCACTCCACAGGCGCTGGTGGCCCGCTATGCCGCGGAACGCCCCAAATACCTTGATGGCTTCCACATCCGGTTCGATCACTGGCACAGCACAGACTCGCCCGAGAACGTGGCCCTGTCACAGGGCATCTATCGCGCGCTCCGGCACGCGGGGCTGATCGACAAGCGCGAAATCGAGCAGTTCTATGACCCCGTACAGGGCATGTTCCTGCCCGACCGCTACATCAAGGGCGAATGCCCCCGCTGCCACGCCAAAGACCAATACGGCGATTCCTGCGAAGTCTGCGGCGCAGTCTACCAGCCCACGGAGCTCATCGAACCTTACTCCACACTGACGCAGGTCCGGCCCGAGCTGCGCCGCTCCGAACATTTCTTCTTTCGCCTGTCCGATCCCCGCTGCGCGGCCTTCCTGCAAGAATGGACCACCGGCCAGCGCGCCGACGGCAGCCCGCGCCTGCAGGCCGAAGTACTGGCCAAGACACGCGAGTGGCTGGGGGCCGAAAGCGACGGGGCGCAGGCGAGCCTGGCCGATTGGGACATTTCCCGAGACGAACCCTATTTCGGCATCCCCATCCCGGATGCGCCGGGCAAATACTTCTATGTCTGGCTCGATGCGCCCATTGGCTACCTGGCATCGTTCATGGCCCACTGCCGCAACCTCGGGCTGGATTTCGACGCCCTCACGGCCCCCGACAGCCCGATCGAACAGGTCCATTTCATCGGCAAGGACATCGTCTATTTCCATGCGCTGTTCTGGCCCGCGATGCTGCATTTTTCCGGCCGCAAGGTACCGGACCTGCTGCACGTGCACGGCTTCATCACGGTCAGTGGCGAAAAAATGTCCAAAAGCCGCGGCACAGGCATTTCACCACTGCGCTACCTGGATATCGGCATGGATGCCGAATGGCTGCGCTACTACATGGCCGCCAAGCTCAATGCCCACGTCGAAGACGTCGATTTCAACCCGGATGATTTCATTGCACGGGTGAACAGCGACCTGATCGGCAAGTACGTCAACATCGCCAGCCGGGCCGCCTCGTTCATTACCCGCCACTTCGACGGGCAACTGGGTTTTGCGGCCGACGTCGCCCCCTTGCAGGCTGCGCTGCAAGCCAGCGCGCACCAGGTGCAGGCCGACTTCGAAGCACGGGATTACGGCCGTGCCATCCGCCGCATCATGGCGCAGGCCGACCAGATCAACCAGGCGTTCGACGGCGCGCGACCCTGGGTGCTCGCCAAGGGCCTGGCCCACGCCGATGACGCGCAAAAGCGGCAGCTCCAGGACATCTGCTCGCGGGCGCTGGCGGGTTTCCAGGCACTGACCGTGATGCTCACCCCCGTACTGCCGGCCCTGAGCGCGCGCGTGGCGCGCGACCTGTTCGGCCTCGATCATGGTTTCGTCTGGGCCGACGCGGGCCGGCTGCCCACGCACATCCAGCCATTCAAGCACCTGATGCAGCGGGTCGACCCCGCCCAGCTCGATGCGCTCTTCGAGCCACCGGCCGAGCCGGTGGTGGCCCCCGGCGGCGAACCCATCGCCGAGACCATCACCATTCAGGATTTCGCGCGCATCGACCTGCGCTTGGCGCGCATCGTCGAGTGTACGCCAGTAGAAGGCTCGGACAAGCTGCTGCGCCTGATGCTCGACGTCGGCGAAGGCCGCCTGCGGCAGGTGTTCTCGGGCATCCAGTCCGCCTACGCGCCGGCCGACCTGATCGGCAAGATGACGGTGGTGGTCGCCAATCTGGCGCCCCGCAAGATGCGTTTCGGTGAATCCGAAGGCATGGTGCTGGCCGCCAGCCACGCCGACGAAAAAACCCACCCGGGGCTGTACGTGCTCGAACCCTGGCCGGGTGCAGAACCCGGGCTGCGGGTGCGCTAGGCCCGGGGGCCGCATGGGCCCATGGCCCCATGCACGGCGGGGCCCGGCCGCGCCGAGACGTCAGGCGGGGGCTTTCTCGCCAAACAGCAAATGCTTGATGAGCGCGTCATCGATCGGCTCGCCACTGAGCGTGCGGGCGAGGATCTCGGCCCCCAGCGCCTGCAGCGAAATCACGATATCGGGGTTGACGTGCCGTACCTTGTCAAGGTGCACTGGCGCATTGACCAGCGCCACCAGCTTGGTGCCGGACCCGATGACGTCCCTGGCCGCTAGGATGATGAACGCGTTTTCGGCGTCTTCGGGCCGCAGCGCCAGCACGTAGCGGGCATCGCGACCACCCGCGCGGCGCAGTACTTCGGTATCGCTGGCATCCCCCTGAAGGATGTCGGCCTGCGCCGGAAAGATGCCCGGATCCCCCGGCCCCTGAATCACCGTGACTTCGTGGCCTCGCTGGATCAGCGCCTGGTATACGCTGAGGGCCAGCGAGCCGCTGCCGGCCAATATGATGTGGTTTTTTCTCATGACGTGTGAAATGCGCCCATACAGGAGCCGCCGGATGTTGCCCCCGACCAGGGGCCCGACAACCACGCTGAGCGAAGTGGCAAAAAGCGTGATCCCCAGCATCACCACCGACAGCGTGAACATGCGCGCCGCGTCCCCCTTGGGCACGATGTCGCCATAGCCCACCGTCGACATGGACACCAGGGAAAAATAAAACGCAGTGACCGGATCCAGGATCGCCGGTGAAAACTGATCGCCCAGGTACAGGCTGCCAAACACCGAATAAACCAGCAGGCAACTGAGGGCCAATGCGGCAAACAGGCTGCCGGCCGCCAGGCTGGCCCGGTCGAAATGCTGCCACTTGGCCAGCAACAGGCCGATCAGCACCACGCCCAGGGCAATCAGGCCGGCGGGACCCGCATCCACCCGAACCAGGAACGTCACCATGGCCAGCAGCAGCACGAGGCTCATGGCCCAGGCAATGCGCGCGCGCGCCAGCAGGCCAATGGCCATGAGCTGAATTACCAGCCCCAGCATGACGCGTGAAACGTGGGTGGCCCCGCCCGTCTGCAGATAACGTGCCACCGCTTCGCCATCGCTGGCAAAGAATGCATCCAGCAGATCATGGCCCTGCAGCATGCCCCAGGCGGGCCGCAGGAAGAGGTGCCCCGCCCATGCCACCAGAAGGGCAAGCAGCCAGTGCCAGGGGAAATTCTTCAGCCAGTGGAATACCCGGCCTTTGACCAAAGCAGTACGCATGTGCAAGCCCACTGGACCCAAGTCAAGAACCCGCCAAGTGTAACGTAAGTATTCTGCAACCGAGGCCTTTATACTGTCTCCATGTCCCCGTCCCCCTATGCCTTCCCCGAGCCGGGAGAACGTCAGAAAGCGGCGCATCGCAGCACCTGGATCAGCGTCTGGGTCAATATCGCACTCACGGTGCTGCAAATGATCATCGGTGTGTTTGCGCAATCCCAGGCCCTGATCGCAGACGCCATTCATTCATTGTCCGACCTGGTGTCCGACGGCGTCGTGCTGATCGCCAACCAGCACAGCAACAAAGGCCCGGACGACGATCATCATTATGGGCACCTGCGCTTCGAAAACGCAGCGACACTGGCCGTGGGCGTGCTACTGGCCGTCGTGGGGGTGGGCATGCTGTGGCGCAGCGCCGAACGCCTGCAAGCGCCGGAACTCATCCCGACCGTACACCAGGTCGCGCTGTATGTCGCGCTCATGGCCCTGATGGCGAAAGAGCTGCTGTTTCGCTATCTGCTGCACGTGGCCAGGCGCGTGCGCTCCACCATGCTGGTGGCCAACGCCTGGCATGCCCGCTCCGACGCCGCCTCGTCGCTGGTGGTGGCGCTGGGCATCGGCGCCAACCTGTCGGGGCTGCCGCTGGCTGACCCGCTCGCCGCCCTGGTCGTCGGCCTGATGGTGTTGCGCATGGGCTGGAAATTCTCCTGGCAGGCCTTCAACGACCTGGTCGACCGGGCAGTCGACGAAGACACCCAGAACGCCATACGCGAGCGCATTCTGGGAACCCCCGGGGTTCAGGGCATCCACGATTTGCGCACACGCAAGATGGGTGACATGATCTGGGTCGAGGTCGACATCGAAATGGACGGCCAGCTCACCATAGAGGCGGGTCATGCCATCGCAGTAGAGGCTCGCCGGCGCGTCATGGCCGATCTCCCCGTGCTCGACGTCATGACCCACTTCGATCCAGTCTGATCATGCATCAGGGCCACGCAAATCCCCATCGGCATGCCCACGCGCATCCCCACGAGGGCAGCCATGCGCAAGAGGACGCCGCCTGCTGCGCAAGCGCTGCCGCGGACGCGGCACCGGTGTCCGCACTCGATCCACCGCGCCAGGAAGACGGCGCATGGCGCACCCAATTGCGCATCCGCCAGATGGATTGTCCGACCGAGGCCGCCCTGATCCGGCAGGCGCTCGAGCCGCGGGCCGACGTACAGGCGCTCGAATTCAACCTGATCGCGCGCGTCCTGACCTTGCGGCATGCGCCTGGGGCCCTGGACGACATTCTGGCAGCCATCCGCGCACTGGGCTTCACGCCCGAGCAATCGGATGATCCCATGCCACCCGAGACCCCCAAACGCTGGTGGCCCCTGATCGCCAGCGGCGTGGCCGCCCTGGCGGCGGAAGCCGCCCATTGGCTGGCGGCACCCTGGTGGGTGCCGGCCGTGCTGGCCGTACTGGCGGTGGCCGGCAGCGGCCTGGGCACGTACCGCAAGGGCTGGACGGCCCTGCGCCATGGCCAGCTGAACATCAATGCCCTCATGAGCATCGCCGTCACGGGGGCCCTGGTGCTCGGGCAGTGGGCAGAAGCGGCCATGGTCATGGTCTTGTACGAGCTTGCTGAACGCATCGAGGCCTTGTCCCTCGACCGGGCGCGGCGCGCAGTCCAGGGCCTGATGCAGCTCAGCCCCGATCATGCGGCCGTCCTGCAGGCCGACGGCCAATGGCTCGAAATCGCGGCAGCGAAGGTTCTGCTGGGCGATCTCGTACGGGTCCGGCCAGGCGAGCGCATTGCCCTCGATGGCGACATCGTGGCCGGCCAATCCGCCATCGATCAGTCTCCGATCACGGGTGAAAGCCTGCCGGTGGACAAGGCCCCCGGAGACCCCGTCTACGCCGGTACCATCAACGGCAGCGGCACGCTCGAATATCGGGTCACCAGCCTGGCAGCAGAGTCCACGCTGGCACGCATCATCCGGGCCATCGAATCCGCGCAATCCGCCCGGGCGCCAACCCAGCGTTTCGTCGACCGCTTCGCACGCGTCTACACGCCGCTGGTCGTGCTGTTCGCGCTGGGCGTGGCCGTGCTGCCGCCGCTGCTGGGCCTGGGCGGTTGGTACGACTGGGTCTACAAGGCCCTGGTACTGCTGGTGATCGCCTGCCCTTGCGCGCTGGTCATTTCGACGCCGGTCACCATCGTGAGCGGCCTGGCGACGGCGGCACGCCATGGCGTGCTGGTCAAGGGGGGCAGCTATCTAGAGCTCGGCCGCCAGATCCGCTGGCTGGCCCTGGACAAGACCGGAACCATCACCCGCGGCCAGCCCGCGCTGGCCAGCGTGGCGATTCTGGGCGATAGCGCAGCCGACCCGCACCGGTTTGCCCTGGCCATTGCAGACGCGTCGGATCACCCCGTATCCCGCGCCGTGGCCGCCGGTCTGCGCAACCAGCCCGACCAGCCCAGGGATGGCATCCCGCTTGCGGTGACCGGCTTCCAGGCCCTGCCCGGGCGGGGTTCACGCGCAGACATCGGCGGGCAGGCCTACTGGCTCGGCAATCACCGGCTGATCCACGAACGGGGCCTGTGCTCGCCCGCCCTGGAGGCCCGCCTGGCGCACCTTGAACAACAGGGCCAGACGGTGGTGTTGCTGGCCAGCGACACGCAGGTGCTATCGCTGTATGCTGTCGCCGATCACATCAAGCCCGACAGCCAGGCCGCCATCCGACAACTACACGCCCTGGGCGTGCGCACGCTGATCCTGTCGGGCGACAACCCCCATACGGTGGCCGCCATAGCCCGCCAGGCCGGCATCACCGAGGCGCGCGGCGACCAGCTGCCGGAAGACAAGCTGCAGGCGGTAGACCGCCTATCGGCCAGCGGGGCGGTCGTGGGCATGGCCGGCGACGGCATCAATGACGCACCGGCGCTGGCCCGCGCGGACATCGGTTTTGCAATGGGCAGCATGGGCACCGACGCGGC
>NZ_JBAYTI010000089.1:0-8608 GCF_041675725.1 Castellaniella sp.
AGATCTGACTGGCGTTTGCGGCGGTCACCAGGCCGCCTTCCTGCAGCGGGGCCATCGCGCCAATGGCGCTGGCCGACGCGTCGAAGCGAATGCCTTCGTCGATTTCGTGCCGATCGTCCGTGGGCCGGCCCGCAGCGTCCAGAACGGGTAGTGGCAGGATTTCGGCGCTGAAGTGTCCCGCTTCCGTGGCGCCGGCCGCTCGACGATGACTCTCCAGAGCATAGACGTCCAGGTCCTCGCGCGTGAGCCCGTATTTTTTGGCCACCATTTCGGCGCCCACGAACTGGCTGAATATCTGGTGCTTGTAGCGCTCGAGGATCGTGCGGCTTTGATAGTGCCCGAGGCTGGCCTGTTGGGCGAGGTTCACGGGGCTGCCCATGGGGACACGGGTCATGGATTCGACACCCGCCGCAATCACCATGTCCATGGTGCCCGACATGACCGCCTGGGCCGCAAAATGCACGGCCTGCTGCGACGAGCCGCACTGGCGATCCACGCTGGTGCCGGGCACGGATTCGGGCAGGCACGAGGCCAGCACGGCGTTGCGGCCCACGTTGGTGGACTGTTCGCCGATCTGGCTGACGCAACCCATGATCACGTCGTCCACGGTGGCGGGATCCGCCTGCAGGTCGTCGATCAGGGCATCGATGATGCGGGCGGCCATCTCGACGGGATGCCAGCCTGCGAGCCGTCCTTTGCGCCGGCCCCCGGCCGTGCGTCGCGCGGCCACGATATAGGCTTGGTTCATGATAGGTTCCATTTTTGGGTTCGTGCCGTCAGGCGGGGTTGTGGAAGCGCTGGTTCAGCCGGGCCATGTCGCGCATCCGCGGGGTTGGGACATAGGCCGGGCCCAGGTGCGCCAAGCGCTGGCAGCGCCGGCCGACTTCGGCCAGCCCCAGCCAGTCTGCATAGCGCAGGGGCCCTCCGGCATGGGCCGGAAAGGTCAGCCCCAGCTGGACTGCGATATCGAGTTCGGCCGCTGTCCCCACGACGCCTTCTTCCAGGGCCTGGGCGGCCTCGATGACCATGGGCAGCATCAGCCGGTCTACGATGTCCTCGGGGGCGTGCATGCGGGCCCCCCGGGGCTGCAGGCTGGCCAGCAGCGTGCGCGCCTCGGGGCACGCGCGCCGCGGCACCGCGCCCGGCGCACCGCGTTCATAGACGTAGAAGCCCCGGCCATTCTTGCGCCCCAGGCGCCCGGCGCGCAGCAGGCAGCGTAGGGCGTCATCCTCGAATTGCGGCATGCGCTGCGGATAAGCCGCGGCAATGACGTCATTGACGTGGCTGCCGGTATCCAGGCCGATCACGTCTTCGAGGGCGGCGGGACCGATGGCCCAGCCGAATGATTCCATGACCTGATCGATCCGTTCAAAGTCTTCGCCGTCGGCGCTCAGCTGCAGGAAGCCGCTGATGTAGGCGGTCAGGATCCGGTTGACCAGGAAGCCGGCGCCGTCGGCGACCACAATGGGGGTCTTGCCCAGGCGCAGGGCGAAAGCGACTGCCGTGGCCACCCATGCGTCTGGCGTGTGACGGCCGCGCACCACTTCGACGAGTGGCATGCGCACCACCGGGTTGAAGAAATGCATCCCGATGAATTGCTGCGGCCGTTGCAAGGCCTCGGCGATCTCGTTGATGCGCAGGCTGGACGTGTTGCTGGCCAACAGGGTCGTGTCCGGCAGTTTGCCTTCGAGTTCGGACAGCACGGCCTGCTTGGCTTCGAGCCGCTCGACAATCGCTTCTATCAGGAGATCGACGTCATGCAGGGCGGCGGGCTGATCCACGAGGGTGAGCAAGGACCTTGCTTTTTGCTGCCCGGCCGCATCGAGCCGCCCTTGCCTGACCCGCAGGGCCAGCTGTTCCTCGAGCTGGGCGCCCGCGCGTTCGAGCGCGGACTCGGACGCATCGTAGAGCCGCGTGGGCACCCCGGCCAGCAGGCTCGTCAAGGCGATGCCACCGCCCATGATCCCGGCCCCGAGGATCCCGATCTGGCCGATGGTCTTGCCCTGCCGTGCGTGTTGCCGGGCGATCTTGCGCACCTGTTGCGTACCCAGGAACGTGCCGATCAGTGCGTCGGCTGCCTGGCTGCGGGCCAGGTCGCCGAATACGGCGGCTTCGCGTTGCAGGGCGTCGGCACGCGTCAGGCGGGCGCTGGCTGCCATGAGGTCGAGGAGGGTGGCCATGGCGGGCAGGTGCTGGCGGCTGAGCGCGCGCGCCTGTGCCACCAGGGGTTCCGGAGGAGTGGCTCCGGCCGGCACGGGGTCGCGTTTTCGGGCCTGGCGCGCCGCCCAGTCTTCAGGCCGCGCGATCAGGTCGCGCAACAGCGTGATGCCCGCCTCGCGCAGGCCGTCATCGGCCACCATCCGGTCGATCACGCCGGCGTCCAGGGCCGCTTGCGCTGAATGGTGCTGCCCTTGTGCGATCCAGTGGCAGGCCGTGTCCAGACCTGTGATGCGGGGCAGGCGGACGGTCCCGCCGTAGCCCGGATAAATGCCCAGGTTGACCTCGGGCAGGCCCAGTTGCGCCGAGGTGCCGGCTACCCGGCAGCTGGCGGCCAGGGCGAGCTCGAGACCGCCGCCCAGGGCGTAGCCGCGAATCAGCGCTACGGTGGGCACGGGCAGGTCTTCGAGCTGGGTGAACAGGTCTGCATTGCGGGCCAGCAGGGCCGTGATGTCGGCTGCGGGCTGTGCAAACCACGTTGTGAATTCCTGGATGTCGGCGCCGACGATAAAAGAGTCCTTGCCGCTGGTGATCAGCAAGCCCTTCAGATTGCCCTGGGCATGCAGGCATTGCGCGCAGCAGAGGGCGGCCTGGAATTCTTTGAGGGTGGCGGCATCCAGTTTGTTGACCGGTGCGCCTGCCCGATCGAAGCATAATTCGTGGATGCCGGGGTACTCGAGTGGGGTGAGCGTCAGACATTGACCTTTGAACACGCCTTGTCTCCTTCCGCTGCAATAGGGCAACCCGAGCGAGACTACCGCATGCCGGATGAATCCTCCCTACCCGTAACAGGGGGGCGCGCCGGCGCCCGCCCCCTGGTGGGTGGAAATGAGGGTCTCAGCCGACGGATCTCAGCCCATGCCCGGCACGGTATTCGAGAAGCCGCAGTCGACGTGCAGGATCTCGCCGGTGACGCCGGCAGCCAGGTCAGACAGCAAGAATGCAGCGGCATTGCCGACATCTTCTATGGTGACGTTGCGCCCCAGCGGAGACTGGGATTCCACATATTTGAGCATGTTGGAGAAATCGCGGATGCCGCTGGCCGCCAGCGTTTTGATGGGCCCGGCGGAGATGCCGTTGGCGCGCAGACCCCGCTTGCCCAGGGACTTGGCCAGATAGCGCACGCTGGCTTCGAGCGAGGCCTTGGCCAGGCCCATCATGTTGTAGTGGGGGATCGCCTTTTCGGCGCCCAGGTAGGTGAGGGTCAGGACGGAGCCGCCGCGCCCATCGAGCAGCGGCAGGGCGGCCTTGGCCAGTGCCGGGAAGCTGTAGGCCGAGATGTCGTGAGCCACCTGGAAGTTTTCGCGGGTCAGGCCATCGAGGAAATCCCCCTCGAGGGCCTCGCGCGGCGCGAAGCCGATGGAATGCACCAGGCCGTCCAGGCCGTCCCAGTGGCTGGCCAGGGTCGCCATGGCCGCGGCGATTTGGCCATCGTCGGCCACATCGCAGGGGATGACGATCTCGCTGCCCAGTTCGTTGGCAAAGCCTCGTACCCGGGACTCGAAGCGCTCGCCCACGTAGGTGAAGGCCAGATCCGCACCCTGCTGCCGGCAGGCCTGTGCAATCCCCCAGGCGATGGAACGGTTGGACAGTACCCCGGTGACGAGTATGCGTTTGCCTTGAAGAAAACCCATGGCTGTATCCTTTGCGATCATTGGTTGGCGGGTATCCGCAGCGGTTTGCCGGTCGCCAGCCTGGAATCCTTGAGATTGTTCAGCTCGCGCAGGGCGGCAACCGACGTGTTATAGCGTCTGGCCAGGGCGAACAGGGTGTCCCCCTTGCGTATGGTGTGGGTGCGTGGCGTGGCAGGCCGGGCAGGCGCGGATTGCGCATCTGCGATCAGGCGGGCGATGACGTCGGTCTGGCCGATGCTGCCGCCCGAGCGGATGGGCTCGGCCTGGCTGGGCACCAGCAGCGGCGTGGTGCCCGCCACGGTCTGGCGTGCACTCAGGCCGTTGACGCTGCGCAGCTGGCTGAGGGTGATGCCGTGCGCTTTGGCAATGGCCGCCAGGGACTGCCCCTTTCGGACGGGCACCAGCGTCCAGGTGGCCAGCGGACCATGGTGCGTATCCAGGTTGCGGTCGAAGGTGCTGACCTTATCCAGGGGCAGGTGCAACGGCGGGTTGTGCGCGCCCAGGATCAGGGGCTTGTTGAACGACGGATTGAGCGCCTGGAATTCTTCGAAAGGCATTTCGGCGAGCGCAGCCGCCACGGCCAGATCCATGTCGCGCGATTTGTGAACGGTGGTGAAATAGGGCGTATTGCCTACTTTGGGCAGGGTGACGCCGAATTTTTCCGGGCGTGCAATGATGTTCTTGATGGCCTGCAGCTTGGGCACGTAGTTGCGGGGCTCGTCGGGCAGGTCGAGCGTCAGGTAAGTGGGTTGCCGCGCGCCCTGTTTGCCGGCTTTTTCGATGGCTCTGCGCACGGCGCCTTCGCCCCAGTTGTAGGATGCCAGCGCCAGGTACCAGTCGCCCTGGAGGTCATACAGGTAGGCGAGGTAATCGAGCGCGGCCTGGGTGGATGCGACCGGGTCGCGGCGCAGATCGCGCCAGATGTCCTGCTGCAGGTTGTAATGCTGCCCGGTGCTGGGGATGAACTGCCACAGGCCCGATGCCTTGGAGCGCGACAAGGCGTTGGGATCATAGGCGGATTCCACGAATGGCAGCAGGGCCAGTTCGGTGGGCATGCCCCGCTGATCGAGTTCATCGACGATGTAGTACAGGTATTTGCCGGCCCGCTGGCTCATGAGCAGTACGGATTGCGGGTGGGAGGCGTAATAGTTCGTCCAGTAGGTGGCGCGCTCGTCGTTCAGGTTGGGGATGGCAAAACCACGGCGGATGCGGTCCCACATGTCGCGTGGCGGGTGCGTGAGATCGATGGTTCGCGAAGTGTCTTCGGCCACGTAGGCCTGCCGCCCGTCGTTTTGTGTGGCGCACCCTGCCAATATCGATAGCAGGGCCACGAACAGCCAGCGGGAAATCATCATGGCGCAATCATCTGAAATTGTTCTTCCATTCTCTCAGGGCTGCAAAGACGGCTACGTCTGTGTGGCCGCCCACCCCCGTGTGCTGCTGCACGGCCTTTTGCACGGCCGCCACCCGCACCCGCAGGAACGGATTGGTGTCGTGCTCTTGTGCCAGCCTGGAGGGCACCGTGGGCAAGCCTTTGGCGCGCAGCCTGTCGGTTTCGGCGGCCCGCGCCTGCAAGGCCGTGTTGTGCGGTTCGACGTGCAGAGCCCAACGGATGTTGGATTGCGTGTATTCGTGCGCACAGCAGACCAGGGTGTCGCTCGGCAAGCCACTTATTTTATCCAAGGATGCCAGCATTTGTGCGGGCGTGCCTTCGAATACGCGCCCGCAGCCCACTGCAAACAGCGTATCCCCGCAGAAAACGACGGGACCCTGGGTATCCAGGTGGCCGAAATAAGCGATATGGCCGGCGGTGTGGCCGGGGACATCCAGCACCTTGAATTGCAACCCGGTGGCCGGCAACGTCACGGTATCGCCCTCGGCCAGGCGGCGGTCGCAGACCGGCAGGGCTTCGTTGCGCGGACCATAGACGGTGGCCCCCGTTCGTTGCTGCAGCGCCGGCACGCCACCCGTGTGGTCGTGGTGGTGGTGGGTGATCAGGATGGCTTCGAGCGTAAGCCCGAGTGCGCCCAGACGAGCCAGGACGGGGTCGGCCTCGCCGGGATCCACCACAACAGCGTGGCCATTTTTTTGTACCATCCAGATATAGTTGTCGGATAGGGCAGGGATGGGGTCGAGCATGCCAGGTATAAGATGAAAGGTTTCGCGGGGTTTCATGGCCGGAGGCTGCAATGACAGCCAGACGGGCTACGCCGATCGAGTTGGCAGAGTGGCTGGATACGCCCCCGGGGCAGTACGTGCGCGCTTGGGAACAACGCCAGGTGGATGCCATGGTGGGCAACGCATTTGGCTATCATGCCATACAAATTGGCCTGCCGCACTGGGACTTGCTGCAGGCCAACCGCATGCCGCACAAGGTCTGGGCGCACAGCCCCGACGCGCCCTATGGCACACGGGCGGGGCGCCTGATCTGCGAGCCCGAACAGCTGCCCTTCGATGCCCAGAGCGTCGATTTGCTGGTCATGCCGCACACGCTCGAGTGGTGCCAGGATCCGCACCAGGTGTTGCGCGAAGTCGAACGGGTCCT
The DNA here is from genome assembly GCF_041675725.1 of Castellaniella sp. GTDB lineage: Bacteria > Pseudomonadota > Gammaproteobacteria > Burkholderiales > Burkholderiaceae_B > Castellaniella. The sequence goes on from NZ_JBAYTI010000089.1 coordinate 6,397, forward strand.
GGTGCCCGAAGGGCGCGTCGTCCTCACGGGCTTCAACCCTTGCAGCCTGTGGGGGGTGCGCGAGTCCTTGCCAGGGCTGGCCCTGCAGCTGCCCATTCCGGTGCCCTTGCAGGTGTCGCTGCGACGCCTCAAGGATTGGTTCAAACTGCTCTCCTTCGAGGTCGATCGAGGGCGCTTTGGCTGTTATGTGCCGCTGTGCACGACCCAAGCCTGGCTGCAGCGCTGGCATTTCCTGGAACACGCCGGCGATCGCTGGTGGCCGGCTGCGGGGGCGGTATACGCCGTGGCGGCCGTGAAGCGCGTGGCGGCCATGCATCTGGTCGGGCCGGTCTGGCGCCAGTCTTCACGGCGCAAGGCCCGCCGTGCTACTGTGGCGCCCGTCACCCATCAGACCAACAGGAAGGCGGATGTCTGAATCTTGCGTGGAAATCTGGACCGACGGCGCTTGCAAGGGCAATCCGGGGCCCGGCGGCTGGGGCGTATTGATGCGCCACGGCCAGCACGAGAAAACCTTGCGTGGCGGCGAGCACGGGACCACCAACAACCGCATGGAATTGCTTGCGGTCATTCGCGCTCTGCAGGCCCTGAAGCGCCCCTGCACCGTCATCCTGCATACGGACTCCACCTATGTGCACAAGGGGATGACGGAATGGTTGCCCGCGTGGAAACAGCGCCAGTGGCGCACGGCCAGCCGTCAGCCGGTCAAGAACGCGGATCTGTGGCAGGAACTCGATGCCTTGGCGGCGCGTCATGATCTGCACTGGCGCTGGGTCCGGGGGCATGTGGGCGAACCGGGCAATGAGCGTGCGGACGCCTTGGCCAACCAGGGTGTGGAAGAATTGCTGAAACGAGGCTGAACCATGCGACAAGTGATCATGGATACCGAAACCACGGGCCTGGATCCCGACGAGGGACACCGGATCGTCGAGCTCGGTTGCGTGGAAATCATCAACCGGCGCATCACGCGCCATACCCTGCACCTGTATCTGAATCCGGATCGGGACAGCGACCCGGGTGCGCTCCAGGTGCACGGCCTGACCACCGAGTTTCTGTCCGAGCATCCCCGCTTTCCCGAGGTGGCCCACCAGTTGGTGGATTTCGTGCGCGGCGCCGAGGTGATCATCCACAATGCACCGTTCGACGTGAAGTTTCTGGATGCCGAACTGGCGCGCGCCGGGCAACCCCGCTTTGCCGAATTGTGCGACCAGATCACCGACTCGCTGCAGGTCGCGCGCGACCTGTTCCCGGGCAAGCGCAACAACCTGGACGCGCTGTGCGAACGCTTTGGCGTCTCGAATGCACACCGGACGCTGCATGGCGCCCTGCTGGATTCCGAATTGCTGGGCGAAGTCTGGTTGGCCATGACGCGGGGGCAGGACTCGCTGCTCGAGGGCATGGCCGAGGTGGACGGCCATGACGCACACCTCCAGCGGGTGGCCTCCGGCCGCATCGATGCGGGCAGGCTGCAGGTGATCGCGCTGACGGATCACGACCTGGCGGCGCACGAAGCCTACCTCGATGCGCTGGAGAAGGACAATGGCAAACCCAGCCTCTGGCGCAGCCTGGAGGCCCGGTGAAAGCGTGTATAATCGTTGGTCTTTCCAACAGGCTGCTGGCCGCCTTCGGCGCCGGGCAGCGTCCAGTTGGGCGGTTAGCTCAGTGGTAGAGCACTGCCTTCACACGGCAGGGGTCACTGGTTCGAACCCAGTACCGCCCACCACGTTCATCCAGGTGTATCGCATCCCCGCCGGGGCGGCCTGATCCGCCCCCCACGCACGCGGGGTCTGTGCGCATCGTGCGATGCGGTGCCGCCGCTGCCGCGCCCCCATCTGCCGTCTTCTGGCACGTTAATACGGACAATTCACGCGATCTACGATCCTTGTCGAGTATCGGCACGGCGTTTCGATGAATCACGCGACCTCGCGTGGTTGACATGATTTGTCCGCTCATTTATATTGTCCATACAAATAACATAAAATGCAGGGGAGAGCGGCCTCCGGCCCATCATCGAATACGCCATGAATCAAGCAGACTCCGGCTTCTCCGAGACCCAGATCTCGAATCGAATCGCAGAATTTGCTGCCGGCCTTTCCCTGGATCACGTTCCGTCAGAGGTCATCGACTACGCCCGTCATCTGGTGCTGGATGCCGTGGGTTGTGCGCTGGCGGCCCGGCCCGAAGCGTTCGCACACGTGTATTCAGCCGCTATTAC
>NZ_JBAYTI010000090.1:0-8423 GCF_041675725.1 Castellaniella sp.
ACAAACAGCGCAAGAAAGCTCAACGACAACTGGACCCGCGTCGCGAGCCTCAGATAGTGGACGTACAGCAAATAAACCAGCAGCAGAAGGTAATACACCATTGCTTTTTTACCGAATACTCACCGAGCGATCGGGCGCATTTTTCTAAAATAGCCAACAGACAGCCGCCCCAGGATCACCAGGAACCCAAGCACCAACCCTATGGCGATCCCTACTGCCACCACAACGATCCGATTGGGAAAATACGGCGCCGCCGCCGCGGTGGCTGGCGTGGCGACGAAAGCCAGATCGCCTTCGAGCGATTGCACCGTCATCTTGGAAAGCCAGTCTATCTGGGCCTGCAGCATCTCCAAACGCCCTGAAGAAGGCTCGACCAGCAAAGGATCGGTTGCCGCCGTGACAGCTGATTGCCCCGCACTGCGAGCCGGCGCCCCCTCATGGCTGGCTGCCTGACGCAATAAATCAAGATACTGCGTGTTGACTGCCAATTCATTGGCGACGGCATCCTGCAATAGCACGAGCATTTCAGCACGGCTTTGCTCTAGTGCCAGATTCACAAACGTGTTGACCCAGCGCGCCGCCAATTCGGGGTCTGTGTACCACAACAGGACATCGACCTTGGGAATTCCCCGTTGCGCATAGGATCGAACGTCAAAACGCTGCGTGATAGCGACCCGCTCTGATTCTGACAACCCCTTGCCTTCAGGGGACTGCGCGAGCCCCTGCAGGAACAGATCAGAAGTTTTGGTTGCCCTGAGCTGCTGTTCAAAGATCTCGAAGGCGGCTGCCGGCGTCAGTTCTTTCCAGCTCAGGACTTCCGACATGACATTGACGCCATTGTCACGACCTTCGGTGAATGCCGAAATAATGAACCCGAGCCAATCGGGCATTTTCCTGGCATTCGGCCCATGGACGATCTTGTCCAGCAAGAGCAGGGTTCGGTTGTAATCATTCAACTGCGTCTGGAGCGAAGGCACTACGGTGACCACGGCGCGATAGCGCGGCTTGGCTACGCCCAGGAAAACAAGGGATCCCAGCAAGCCCACGACGATGAAAGCAACCACAATCCACTTGCCTTGCCAAAAGGCGCTGAATACGTCATAAAACCCCGGCAGATCATCATCTGACACAGGGGTCGACATATTTTCTTGAGACCCTGTATTCATGGCTCCACCTGCAATATCCTGTTGAAAATCCGTGTAAAACGAGCCGCTTGCGCCGCTGTCGAATACGATGCTAAATAAATGTCCCGCGCCCGCTGCGATTGCCTGGGATCCAAAGCCCTGTGCCGGGCCTCGAGCAAAGCAACCAGCTCATCGTCGGTACGCGCCAACGCCAACGCCATGGCCCCGTCGTCACGCCGGATCGCGTCTTCATAGCCCGTGCAGGCATGCGGCAAAGCAATGACGGGCAGACCGTAGGACAACGCCTCGGCCACCTTGGTTTTCATGCCGCTTCCCCAAAGCACGGGTGCAAGATACAGTGATGCGGCGCGAAACAGCGCATCCATTTGCTGGATGCCTGGTGCCGCATGGTAAGTGACCCCCGGTGCCTGCGGCGCAGGCAACCGATCGAGGCCAGCGCCGGCCACCACGAAGCGGACGACCTCGTGCGGCCCCCGCCCCCGGTTCACGGCGCTGGCCACACGATGCAAGACGGCCAATGCATCCTGGTTGGGCGCAAAGCCAAAGTGTCCAGTAAAAAGAACCGACCCATCGCCCGCACCCGGCACCTCGCAAGCGCCCCCAAACGGATCCCGCACCGTGATTGGCAGGATGTCCGTCAGCGAAGGGCGCCCATACAGCTGTTCGAACAGTGTCCTGTCTGCCTCGGTAATGAAGGCGACCAGATCAGCCGCATGGGCTTGGGCTTCGGCCCGCCGTATCTCGAGCTGCTCGAGCATCGACGCCGGCCGCCGCAGCGGCGGTAACGAGCGGGCCTTCTGCCGCTGCAGGTCGAACTCGACATTGTCGCTACAAAGAATGTACTTCTTGCGCGGATAGGCTGCCCTGAGCCGCCGCAAAATCCGACCACCGCGCGAATTATGCAAGACGATGAGATCGGAGCCGGCCGATTGCCGAACGATGCGATCGAGGTAATACCCCAAGAAAGTCGGATGCCCGCGCATCCGCGCCAGCACATCGGTACGCGTGTTTTTTTCGAGCTCGACTTCGGATACCCGTGCATCTTCAAACGCCTGAACCTGCCCTCCCATGGCCTTGCCGATGACCTGAACCTGGCGAACACCCTCGGCCTGAGCCAGGCCTGACACCAACGACCTGAGATACAGGCCACCGCCAGAAAGTTCCTGTAAGCCGTTCAGGGAAATCACCGTCACATGCATGTGCGCGCTCTATTCATTTACTTGGCCACACCCATCGGCCGGACGCGATGCACCGCCCACAGAAGCCATAGCCCGGTCAGCAGGCTGACCGTGTGCGCGACCCCCAGCGCCAACGGCCCCTGATGCCAACCCAGGCCAAGATCGGGCACCAAGAGGCTTGCACCGGCAACCAGGCCAACCCCCCACTTCAGGGGAACAGCCCGGTGATTGCCAGCATGAATCAGCACCGCATCCAGCCCCAGCGCAGCAAACCCAGGGACCAGCACAGCCAGCGCCAACTGAAACATGGCTGCGGTCTCGACAAACCCGGAGCCGAAGATCAACAGGACAATAGTGGGCGCCAGGATGCCTGCGACCACGACCATCGCTAGGGCGATACCAGCCAAAATCGACAACAGGCGCAACGACGTCCACAGCGTTTGCCGGCCTGCCCGGTAGAGCAGCGAAGGCGCCAGCGCCACGACGGATACCGGACCAAAATACCAGACACTGTCGAGCAGATTCATCGCCGCCGCATACTGGCCGTACAATTCAGCATCCAGACGGGCATGCAGAATCAGCCGGTCCATCCGCAAGATGAAAATCAAGGCAACCAGGCCTAGCCAGATCAGCAAGCCCTTGCGAAAGAACCACCGCACCAGCCTCAGCGTGGGCCGCCAGGCCCATGGCCAGCCATCTTCCCGAATGCCGAGCAAGTAGCATAATGCCGTGAGCAGGTGATCCGCCGTATAGACCACGATGAACGCCAGGATGGGCGCCTGCATCCGATACAGCACGACCACGGCAGCCACCTTCAGAATGGACACCAGCAACCGGGTGCCCGTGATGATGCGCGTGGCCTGCGCGACCTCGCGGATCAGACGCAATACATTGAATGGCTCGATCACCAGGAGCGAGACTGCAATCACCAGCATCAATGGCTGGCGCTGGACTGGTTCCATCAGCAACGACCAGCCCGCCATCAATGCAAAAGCCAGCGCACCAGCCATCAGGCGCAGCACGAACAGCGAGCCCAGCAGGCGCTTGCGATCGTTTGGGACGTCGCAAACCGCCAGGCGGGGTGCCGACACTTCCGTACTGGCGATCAGCCCCACCGAAGAAAAAACGATCAGGGTCGACAGGACGTACTGGAATTCACCAAAAGCCTGCGTGCCCAGCGTGCGCGCCACCAGGCCCACGGCGAGCGCCGAAAAAGCCAGTTGGACAATTTTCTCGCTCCCCAGCCATAGCAGGCTATGCAAAGCCCGAGCCTGCATCAGGCCATACAACGGTGAGCGATGCGACATCATTTGGGATACTCGTGTGTGGCCGCCCAAACTTGGCCGTTCTGGTCGAACTGCCCCGTCTTGAACTTGCGGACTCTTTGCTTCGGTAAATGCACCACACGGGCGCAAGCAGGGCCCCGATGTGTCAGATCATCGCCGAGCATCTGAAAATCCAGATTCTGGAAACGACTAAACGGCGAGTCATGGAAGAAGCCCTGCGCGTTGTCTGGATAGACATGAAGAAAGAAAGGCCTTTTCAGGGACTGCTCGTTGCAGGGCTGCGCCACATAGACCAGATTCAGGCCTTCTTGATAGACGCGGATACCACCCGCGTCGACCAAGGGGACTGCCGGCCAGCCCGCCACGGTGCGCCCCGTCATTATACGCTGTACCACCTTGAGATTTTCCTGCTGGACGGGATCCTTGAAGGATAAACGATAACACTCGCCCTGTCTTTCGAGCTGGTTGAAGCGGTCATCCAGCAGGACATGACGCTCACCTGCGCAGCGGGCCGCCACACCTTCGTGAAGAGGGAAAAAGCGCTCGAACAAGGCCTCATGGCCAAAACGTTCAAAGTTTGAACGGGCCAGTTCGGTGATGACCGGATACTGGCGGCTCTGGACGTCGAAACTGCCCGCCTGGCCAGGTGAACCGTCTACATCGAGGCGATACGGATAGCCTATGAGAGGGCCGGCATTCGCCAAAGCGATCTGGATGCGCGATTGATCGTGCGCCCACTGATCGTCCATGGCATTGCCGTACACTGTCGTCAGGCCCATCAAGCCCATGACAAACACCGTCAACAGAACCCTGGACAAGACAGAGGCCCGATGCGCCAGCGCTACCACGACCACTGCCACCACGACGTTGAAGCCCACCATGTAGCGGTACGCAAACACCGGCTGATCAAGCAGCAAGGGCAGGCCCGGCGCTACAAGCCAAATAACCACCAAAAATACGGCGGCCCCCAGAAACTGCCCCAGCGACCGGGCCTGGCGCACCAGGAACAAGGCGCCCAGCAAGACCGTAAAATACAGCACCCAGTTATAGCCAACAAAATGAATGAAAATATTCAAATAGGCTTGGCTGTTGCGCAGCAACCCAAGAGGAAGGTCTGCCCAAGGCAAGGTGGTCGTAGAGATGTAGCCTTGGTAATCGTGGTGCAGAAACACCCTATACAGCAGCATCGCCAACAGCCACGAAACCAGCGCAACACCGATGAATCCCATATGATCGCCGCGGGCCCATTCCCCGTCACGATACTGACGCCACACTACAGCTGCAACACCGATCAGGTAGACGCCGCTGGCCAGCTGATAGGTGGTCATCATCAGCAACAAGCCGATGACGGACGCCACCACAAAAAGCACCCGATCAGCCACCAGCAAGAAAGGTACCAGCGAGGCCAGCACCGACATACCCATGAAGGCCGAGTCATAGGTATAGCTCATGCTTTCGTAAAAAAACGGGTAAGTCGCCAATACCGTGGATGCGAAGACCGGAAAAGGCTGCAGTTTCCCAGCTACGATCTGCACCAGCACGACGGCTGCAGTCGCCAGACTGGCCAAGCACACCAGCTGAAACAAGGGCGAGTAGTCAAACGCGTGCCCCGAATAGCCCAACCAGCGAATGAAAAATTCTGCCGTATACCGGCTCAAGTGCAAAAACGACGGTGAGCCGCTGATTTTCTTGAGATTATCGTCGGCAAAATAATAACCGTTGATGCGCAGCAAAGACAGATACGCAAGCACCATCAGAAGAAACACAATGCCTGCATAAAGCCAGAAACGCCTGCGGTCTGCACACGCACCCAGGCCGCTGGCCAACCGATGCCGAAACCCGCAAATCAGGCGCTCAACTTGGTACATGTTTTACCTTGTTATGCGCCGAATTGAACAACGTGTATTGCGCTGATATCAGGCTCATGCCATATCATGGAAAAAGCTACCGCTAGTACGCGCACTGAGAAAGCGGCGCACAAGCCATTGGACTTTTGGGAGATTGCCCTGACGAGACTAACCAACAACCGGGCGGTTAAAAGGTCTGCGTTATGCTAGAAATAATACGCAAGACCTGGATCGAGGACTACCCCGATTCGTGGGAAGGCCAACGGTCTGTCAGGATGTAGCCGGCAAGCCGCCAGCTGCGTAGCTGGAAGCCAGCTAAAGAAATGATGCCGGAGAATGATGCCGGCGTAGAGCGTAGAGAGGTTGGCGCATCGACAGCGGGCAGGAGCCCCTGCTGCCGATGCACATATTAGCCAATATTACTTGCCCGCGATCCGATCGACCAGCGTGATGGCTTCTTGCTCGGTGCCAAAACCGATGTCCAGAATCCCATTGGTGATGGGCTGTTGCAGCTGGTAGACTGCCTGCAGCGAATTGCCCAGCGTCAGGACCAGGTATTTACCAGGAAAACGCTCGCTGATGGACGCCAGTTTCTGCGCCCCGACTTGATTGAAGGTGAACCGCACGAACGGGCGGCCGTCCTTGGCGCGGCGCGGTTCTGCCGTGGCCAGATCGGCCCGTGTCAGGATGGGATCCGGCAGGTACCAGACCGCCGAACCATCCTTGAACTTGAGTTCTTGCAGGCCATTGTCTTGTTCTTGCTGGGCCAGACGGAAATCCACGCTGACCAATTGCTGCGCATTGCCGGCCTGCTGGCTGCTGCCTGCCTGTGCGGCGGGCGGCGTGGCCAGGCTGGTATCCGCCGGTGGGGCGCTGTTTCGCTTGAGCGCCAATTGCTGGCAGCCCGCCATGAATGCCAGCGCCATGACGACCGAGAAAACCTTGCTGAAGCGCTTGAGATATTGCATCGAAAGCTCCTGTGAGCTGGAGAAATTGACAGAACAACCGTATTGTTGATCAACCGTCGGTCACCGTTGAACCCGCCATGACATCGAATAAAACGCCATCAAGCCCCAACCCGAAGGCTGGGGCTTGATGAGCGGCCCATCTACAACCCCATGGCTGCCAGGCCACCCGCCCTGCCTATGCAGAAGCGGGTGCCCGATGCCAGGATCTTACCACTGATACCCGGCACCGACCGAACCACCGTAGTCGCCGCGCGACGACCCGGCACCCGAGGCCTTGACGATCCACTTGCCGTCCTTCGTCATGTGCGACAGACCCAGGGCATACCCGGTTTCGCCGCGCCAGATACCGCCGGCGATACTGACCATGCTCTTGCCGGCCTGGTTGGCCTGTGGCAGACCCGCAGTGGCCAGGGCGGCTGCGATACCCGCGCTGGCGCGCCGGTCGTTCTTGTGGATGTCATCCTCAAGACCATCGACCCGGCTGCTGAGGTGATCCACGGCCTGGTTGGTGGCATACAACTGCGAGCCGTTGACCGCATCGGTGCTGGTCGGGCTGATCTCGCCCGCAGCCACGTTGCTGATCTGCCGCTCTTGCCCCGGCGCCCCCACGCTGACCACGCTTTGCGGATTGTCGCCTGCAAAGTAGTACGTCTTGCCAGCGATGGTGGTCGAGCTGGTGGGCGTGGGCGCCGACACCATGGTGCCGTTGCCCAGCGCCACCGAGCCATCCAGACCCGATGCCACGTTGACGTTGTTGCCCAACACGAACGTGTTGTTGGACTTCACGTTGTTGTTGCTGCCGACCACCGCCGAGTTGTTGCCCGAGACCTTGTTGTTGTTACCGAAGGCCTGGGAGCCGGTTCCCGTGATGATGTTGGGGTCACCCACTGCCGTGGAGTTCGCCCCAGTCACCTGGTTGCCCGTGCCGATGCTGATGGTGTTCGGGCCACTGGCGACTGCCCCGGTTCCCATGGCGATGGCGTTCAGGCCGGATGCGCTGGCACCAAAGCCAGACGCCTGGCTGTTGATGCCGGATGCACTGGCGCCTGTCCCTGAGGCCTGGCTGTTGAACCCGGAGGCACTCGCGCCGAAGCCGGCGGCCTGGCTGTTGACGCCCATGGCGCTAGCGCCTGTCCCTGAAGCCTGGCTGTTGAACCCAGCAGCAACGGCCAGCGTGCCGGTGGCAATGGAATTCACCCCCAGCGCCTGCGCCCCAGCCCCCATGGCCTGGCTGCTGACACCCACTGCATTGGCGCCGGCGCCCATGGCCGTGGAGTAGAGGCCAGCCGCCGACGCTGCGGTTCCGATGGCCACGCTGTCGAGACCAGACGCACTGGCATCCTGACCGATCGCCGTAGTGCGGAAGCCCGCTGCGCTGGCACCGTCACCCAAAGCGAGGGTGCTGAAGCCATATGCGTTTGCATCGTTGCCTATGGCGATGGCGTTGCTGAAGGTGGCTGAAGCCCCCGTACCCGTGGCGATGGTGTTGGCGCTGTTGGCCGTGGCGCCCGTACCGGTAGCGACGCTATCGCGTCCCTTAGCCGTGGCTTCGTTGCCCATGGCGTTGGAACGTGCACCCGACGCGGTGGCATCGTCACCAATGGCATTGCTGGACTTGCCGCTGGCCTCGGCAGAGCTACCGATCGCCGTTGAATCTTCACCGGATGCCGCAGCACGGTAACCGATCGCGTTGGACCGTTCTTCACTGGCCTGCGCACCATCACCGATGGCGTTGCTGGACTCACCCGTGGCCTGGGCACCGGTACCGCTGGCCAGGGCGTCACGCGCGCTGGCCACCGCACCCGTACCACTGGCCGAGGAATCCCGACCCGTGGCGCTGGCATTCGTGCCTGTCGCAATGGCGTTGCGGCCTGTCGCATTGGCGCGCACACCCGAAGCCTGGCTGTTGATGCCCGTGGCGTTCGAATTCGTGCCGCTGGCCATCGTGTTGATGCCCGCCGCATTGGCGTTCGTGCCGCTGGCCGAGGCGTTCAACCCG
>NZ_JBAYTI010000091.1:0-7926 GCF_041675725.1 Castellaniella sp.
GACCAGCACGTTGAACGATTCGGGCATGCCGGCATCGATCACGTGATCCCCCTTGACGATGTTTTCGTACACCTTGGTGCGGCCGGTGATGTCATCGGACTTGACGGTGAGCATCTCCTGCAGCGTATAGGCGGCGCCATAGGCTTCGAGCGCCCAGACTTCCATCTCGCCGAAGCGCTGGCCGCCGAACTGCGCCTTGCCGCCCAGCGGCTGCTGCGTGACCAGCGAGTACGGCCCGGTCGAGCGGGCGTGCATTTTGTCATCGACCAGGTGATGCAGCTTGAGGAAGTGCATATAGCCGACGGTCACCGGACGCTCGAAGAGTTCGCCGGTGCGCCCGTCGGTCAGCCAGGCCTGGGTGCGGCCGCTGGTCAGGCGCAGCTGCTCGGCGATCTCGTCGGGGTAGGCGAGCTCGAGCATGTGCGTGATGTCCTCTTCGGTGGCGCCGTCGAACACCGGGGTGGCCAGTGGCACGCCCGCGCGCAAGTTGTGCGCCAGCGCGATGACCTCGTCGTCGGTCAGGCTGTCGAGCCGCACCGAGCCGCCACAGGCCCCGTACAGCCCCTGCAGCATGGCGCGCACCTGCCGGGCCTGGACGCCGCGTTCGCCGTCCAGCATCTGGGCGATCCGGCTGCCCAGCCCCTTGGCGGCCCAACCCAGGTGCACTTCGAGCACTTGGCCGATGTTCATGCGGGAGGGCACGCCCAGCGGGTTGAGCACGATGTCCACCGGCGTGCCATCGGCCATGTGCGGCATGTCCTCGACCGGGGTGATGCGCGAGACCACGCCTTTGTTGCCGTGCCGGCCGGCCATTTTGTCGCCCGGCTGCAGGCGGCGCTTGACGGCCAGATAGACCTTGATCATCTTGAGCACGCCCGGCGGCAGCTCGTCGCCCTGGGTGAGCTTCTTGCGCTTTTCCTCGAAGGCCAGGTCGAACTGGTGGCGCTTCTGCTCGAGTGCATCCTTGACCTGTTCGAGCGCAATGGCGGCGTCTTCGTCGGCCAGGCGGATGTCGAACCATTGCCAGCGGTCGAGGCTGTCGAGGTATTCGGCCGTGAGTTCGGTGCCCTTGGCCAGCTTGCGCGGCCCGCCGTTGACGACCTTGCCCGCCAGCGTCTTGCGCAAGCGGTCGAACGCGTCGTTTTCGACGATGCGCAGCTGATCGTCGAGATCCTGGCGATAGCGGCGCAGTTCATCGTCGATGATGGACTGGGCGCGCTTGTCGCGCTCGATGCCCTCGCGGGTGAAGACCTGCACGTCGATCACCGTGCCCGTCATGCCCGAGGGCACGCGCAGAGACGTATCCTTGACGTCCGAGGCCTTCTCGCCAAAGATGGCGCGCAGCAGCTTTTCTTCGGGGGTCAGCTGGGTTTCGCCCTTGGGCGTGACCTTGCCCACCAGGACGTCGTCGGCCCGCACTTCGGCGCCGATGTGAACGATGCCGGAATCGTCCAGGCGGTTGAGCTGGGTCTCGGCCAGGTTGGAGATGTCGCGCGTGATTTCCTCGGCGCCCAGTTTGGTGTCGCGCGCCACCACGGTGAGCTCTTCGATATGGATGGAGGTGTAGCGGTCATCGGCCACGATGCGTTCGGAAATCAGCACCGAGTCTTCGAAGTTATAGCCGTTCCAGGGCATGAACGCGATCAGCATGTTCTGCCCCAGCGCGAGTTCGCCCAGGTCGCTGGAGGCGCCGTCGGCCAGGACATCGCCGCGCGCCACGCGATCGCCGCGCGAGACAATGGGCCGCTGGTTGATGTTGGTGTTCTGGTTGGAGCGGGTGTATTTTTTGAGGTTGTAGATGTCCACCCCGACTTCGCCCGCCACGTTTTCGTCGTCATTGACGCGAATCACCACCCGGTCGGCGTCCACGAAATCGACCACGCCGCCACGGCGGGCCTGCACCGTGGTGCCCGAGTCGACCGCCACGGTGCGCTCGATCCCGGTACCCACCAGGGGTTTTTCGGGGCGCAGGCAGGGCACGGCCTGACGCTGCATGTTGGCCCCCATCAGCGCGCGGTTGGCGTCGTCGTGCTCGAGAAACGGGATCAGCGAAGCCGCCACCGAAACGATCTGCGAGGGCGCCACGTCCATGTACTGGATGTTTTCCGGCGAGGTCAGCAGGGTTTCGCCCGCTTCACGGCAGGCGACCAGGTCATCGGTGAAGCGCCCTTCCTCGTCCAGGTGGGCGTTGGCCTGGGCGATGACGTACTTGCTTTCTTCGATGGCCGACAGGTATTCGATCTGATCGGACACGCGCCCGTCGACGATCTTGCGGTACGGGGTTTCCAGGAAACCGTATTCATTCAGGCGCGCATACAGGGCCAGCGAGTTGATCAGGCCGATGTTCGGGCCTTCCGGGGTCTCGATGGGGCAGACGCGGCCATAGTGGGTGGGGTGCACGTCGCGCACCTCGAAGCCGGCCCGCTCGCGCGTCAGGCCCCCAGGGCCCAAGGCCGAGACCCGCCGCTTGTGGGTGATCTCGGACAGCGGGTTGGTCTGGTCCATGAACTGCGACAGCTGGCTGGAGCCGAAGAATTCCTTGATGGCCGCCGAGATGGGCTTGGAATTGATCAGGTCGTGCGGCATCAGGTTCTCGGACTCGGCCTGGCTCAGGCGCTCTTTCACCGCGCGCTCGACGCGCACGAGGCCGGCACGAAACTGGTTTTCGGCCAGCTCGCCCACGCAGCGCACCCGGCGGTTGCCCAGGTGGTCGATGTCGTCGATCTGGCCGCGGCCATTGCGCAGCTCGACCAGGACCTTGATGGTGGCCAGGATGTCGTCGTCCGTGAGGGTCAGCGGGCCGGCATTGCCGTCGTCGCGGCCCAGCCGGCTGTTGACCTTCATGCGCCCGACGCGCGACAGGTCGTAGGAGTCTTCGGAATAGAACAGGCGCTGGAACAGCGCTTCGACGGCTTCTTCGGTGGGAGGCTCGCCAGGCCGCATCATGCGATAGATGGCCACGCGCGCGGCCATCTGGTCGGTGGTTTCGTCTGTGCGCAGGGTCTGGGAAATATACGCGCCTTCGCTGAGCTCGTTGACGTACAGGGTCTCGATGGTGCGAATGCCGGCCTCGCGCATTTCGGCCAGCAGGGTTTCGGTGATCTCGTCGTTGGCCAGGGCCAGGACCTCGCCGGTTTCCGGGTGCACGATGTTGCGCGCGAGCACGCGGCCGATGAGATAGTCTTCGGGCACCGAGATATGGTCCACGCCGGCCTGCGACAGGTCGCGCAGATGCCGTGCGTTGATGCGCTTGTCTTTTTCGACGATGACCTGGCCTTTCTGGTCCGTGATGTCGAAACGGGCGACTTCGCCCTTCCAGCGCTCGGGCACGAACTCGAGGCGCCCGCCATCGGGCAGCAGTTCGATGTGATCGAACTGCGAGAAATAGGCCAGAATGGCCTCGACGCTCATGCCGATGGCCTTGAGCAGGATGGTGACCGGCATTTTGCGGCGCCGGTCGATGCGGAAGAACAGGATATCCTTGGGATCGAATTCGAAATCCAGCCAGGATCCCCGGTAGGGGATCACCCGGGCAGAGAACAGCAGCTTGCCCGAACTATGGGTCTTGCCGCGATCGTGCTCGAAGAACACGCCGGGCGAACGGTGCAGCTGCGAGACGATGACGCGCTCGGTGCCGTTGATGACGAACGAGCCGTTGTCGGTCATGAGCGGCATTTCGCCCATGTATACTTCCTGTTCTTTGACCTCTTTGATGGTGGGCTTGCTGACCTCGCGGTCCATGAGCACCAGGCGCACTTTGGCGCGCAGCGGCGAAGCGTAGGTCAGACCGCGTTGCTGGCATTCCTTGACATCGAACACCGGCGTGCCCAGCATGTAGCTGACGAACTCCAGGCGCGCCATCTGGTTATGGCTGACGATGGGAAATATCGAATTGAAGGCCGCCTGCAGACCTTCTTCTGCCCGCTTGGACGGGCTGACGTCCGATTGCAGGAAAGTCCGATATGATTCCAGTTGGGTCGCCAGCAGGTAGGGGACGTCTTGCACGTCTTCACGCTTGGCGAAGGTTTTGCGAATGCGCTTCTTTTCGGTGTACGAATAGGGCATGAGCACTCCGATTCGAGGTTGCTTGGCCGTCATCCACGGCCAGGGACAGAATCGCCACGCGCGCGGGGCGCATCCCTTGAACAGGGGCGCAACGCCTGCGGTGCGGCTTGCGACTCTTGAAAACCCGGCTGGCCGCATGGCCAACCGCGGGTTTTCGAGAAACGCAAAAGCCCGGAGAGGCTTTTCGGGCTCTCCGGGCAAGGGCTTGCAGTCTTACTTGAGCTCGACCTTGGCGCCGGCGTCTTCGAGCTTCTTCTGAGCTTCTTCGGCAGCGGCCTTGTCCACGCCTTCTTTCACGGCCTTGGGCGCGGCATCGACCAGGTCCTTGGCCTCTTTCAGGCCCAGGCCCGTGATTTCGCGCACGGCCTTGATGACGCTGACCTTGTTGGCGCCGATCTCGGCCAGGAATACGGTGAACTCGGTCTGCTCTTCGGCAGCGGCAGCCGCCGCGCCGGCAGCAGGCGCAGCCGCCACGGCCACAGCGGCGGCAGCAGCGGACACACCGAATTTTTCTTCCATTTCGGTGATCAGTTCGGACAGCTCGAGCACGCTCATGGCGGCGATTGCGTCGAGGATTTCAGCTTTGGTAGCCATTTGGATGAACTCCGGAAAATTGATTAAGCCAGGTTGGATGGTCGCTGGTCACGTGAACCCGAGGCCGCCTAGGCGGCCTGTTTCTGATCGCGCACAGCCGCCAGGCCGCGCACGAACTTCGTGGGCACTTCGTTGAGCGTACGCACAAACTGAGCGATGGGCGCCTGCATGGTGCCCAGCAGCTTGGAGAGCAATTCGTCGCGCGAGGGCATGGTGGCCAGGGCCTTCACACCATCGGCTGTCAGCAGGCTGTTGGGCAACGCCCCGCCTGTGATGACCAGTTTGTCATTGGTCTTGGCGAATTCGGCCAGTACCTTGGCGGCCGCCACCGGGTCCGTGCTGATGGCGTACATCAGCGGCCCGGTGAGCTGCGTCGACAAGCCCTCGAAGGGCGTGCCGGACAGCGCGCGGCGCACCAGCGTGTTCTTGAGCACACGCAGGTACACACCCGACTCTCGCGCAGTTTTGCGCAATACGGTGACGGAGGCGACATCCAGACCACGGTACTCGGCGACCACCATCGAATGGGCCCGGCTGAGCTCAGCCGAGATTTCTTCGATGACGACCGCCTTTTCTTGGCGATTGAGACTCATGGTTGAACACTCCATCTAGCGATGCCCGGCGTGATTGCCGGACATCTACCGAATGCGGCGCACCTGGTCGAGTTCACGAATGAATTCTTCCTGGGCGCCGTCTGCGCTGGATCCGCATGCTTCACGGGATTAAGCCCTGACCCGCCGTGGCGGGACCGGGCTCCAGCGGTCTTTGACAGCGGTGCCCGGGATTGCGCCCGGGCACGGCCCAAAGTTCTTTGGACAGCATCAGGCTGTCAGGCTGGCGACCTCGACACGGACCCCGCCCCCCATGGTGGAGGAGACGGCGACCTTGCGCAGATACACCCCCTTGGCGGCCGCGGGGCGCGCCTTGTTCAGTGCATCGATGAGGGCAGCCAGGTTGGTTTGCAATTGCTCGCCTTCGAAGGAGGCGCGCCCGATGGTCGCATGAATGATGCCGGCCTTGTCGGTGCGATACTGGACCTGGCCCGCCTTGGCATTCTTGACCGCCGTGACCACGTCGGGGGTGACCGTGCCGACCTTGGGGTTGGGCATCAGGCCGCGCGGACCCAGCACCTGGCCCAATGCACCCACCACCCGCATGGTGTCGGGCGAGGCGATGACCACGTCGAAATCGATGTTGCCCGCCTTGATGCTGGCTGCGAGGTCGTCCAGGCCGACGATGTCGGCGCCCGCCTCGCGGGCGGCATCGGCTTTTTCGCCCTGGGCGAATACGGCGACGCGCACCGACTTGCCAGTGCCGGCCGGCAACACGACGGAACCCCGCACGAGCTGATCGGACTTGCGCGGGTCGATACCCAGCTGCACGGCCACGTCGATGGATTCATTGAATTTCGCCGTGGCGGTTTCCTTGACCAGGGCCAGGGCCTCGGTGACCGGATAGAGCCGGTTGCGATCGATCTTGGCCGCGATGGCGGCGGCGCGCTTGCTCAGCTTGGCCATGTCAGACCACCCCTTCGACGTCGATGCCCATGCTGCGGGCGGTACCGGCGACCGTGCGCACGGCGGCGTCGAGGTCGGCGGCGGTGAGGTCAGGCTCCTTGGCCCTGGCGATTTCCTCGGCCTGGGCGCGCGTCAGCGAGCCCACCTTGGCCGAGTTGGGCGTGGCCGAGCCCTTCTGGATGCTGGCCGCCTTCTTGATCAGGATGGTGGCCGGCGGCGTCTTCATGATGAAGGTGAAGCTCTTGTCGGCAAAGGCCGTGATCACCACCGGAATCGGCAAGCCGGGCTCCATGCCCTGGGTCTTGGCATTGAAGGCCTTGCAGAATTCCATGATGTTCAGGCCCCGCTGACCAAGCGCCGGCCCGATCGGGGGGGATGGATTGGCTTTACCAGCTGGCACTTGCAGCTTGATGAAGCCGACGATTTTTTTCGCCATTCAAAGCTCCTGTCGGGTTCAAGCGCCCCTGCACGAACAGGGGCTCCCCGGTTGTTGAATCAGGCCTTTTCGACCTGACTGAAATCGAGTTCGACGGGTGTGGCGCGACCGAAAATGGTCACCGACACCCGTACCTTGCTTTTCTCGTAGTTGACGTCTTCGACCGAACCGTTGAAGTCGGCAAACGGGCCTTCCTTGACGCGAACGGCCTCGCCGACCTCGAACAGCACCTTGGGGCGTGGCTTTTCGACGCCTTCTTCCATCTGGGAGAGGATTTTTTCGACCTCGCGCTCGGAGATGGGTGCCGGCCGGTTGCCCGACCCCCCCAGAAAGCCCGTGACGCGGTTGGTGCTCTTGACCAGATGCCAGGTTTCATCGGTCAGATCCATTTCGATGAGCACGTAGCCCGGGAAGATGCGGCGCTCGGAAATGGACTTGCGGCCATCTTTGATCTCGACCACTTCTTCGGACGGGACCAGGATGCGGCCGAACGCCTCTTGCAGGCCGGCCCGGTCGATGCGTTCGACCAGCGCCTTGTGCACGCTTTTTTCCATGCCCGAATAGACATGGACGACATACCAGCGCTTGCTCATGCAGTGTTGTCCTTCAGTTCCAGCCCAGCAGCAGGCCGTAGATGACCCAGCCCAACAGCTTGTCGGCCAGCCACAGCAACAGGCCCATGGCGACCACAAAGGCGAAAACGATCGCTGTCATGCGCGTGGCTTCATTGCGCGAGGGCCAGATGACGCGCCGTGTTTCATTGTAGGCTTCGCGCCCGAAGGCCAACGTGCGCCGCCCGGTTTCACTGAACGCCGCAATGAGCGCCGCCAGAATCAGGCCTACGATGAAGGCGCCCACGCGCACCCAGGTCGGCTCTTCGACCAGAACGGAATAAGCGACGATGCCTGCCAGCAAGACAAGCACGGCCAAGCCGAGTTTGACACGATCGGCGGCATGGCTGACGGTTTCTATGTTTTGCTGCGACATGATCTCGGTTGGGCATCGCACGGGCGATGAAAAGAACGGTGGCAGGGGCAGAAGGAATCGAACCCTCAACCTTCGGTTTTGGAGACCGACGCTCTGCCAATTGAGCTATACCCCTGTAAACCCCGCAAGGCATGCTGCCATGCCTTGTTCAGACTGCATGGTGGGCCAGAAAAGCCCACCATTGTACACCAAAATTACTTGACAATCTTGGCGACGACGCCGGCACCGACGGTGCGCCCGCCTTCGCGGATGGCAAAGCGCAGGCCTTCTTCCATCGCGATGGGCGCAATCAGGCTCACGTTGATCGAGATGTTGTCACCGGGCAGC
>NZ_JBAYTI010000092.1:0-7752 GCF_041675725.1 Castellaniella sp.
ATTCAGGCCGCCCGCGTCGCTGATCGCCTCGGACAGGCTGTAGTCGCCATAGGGCAGCAGCACGGACTGCGGCTTCTCGACCTCGCCCAGCACGAAGACCTTGTTGTAGCGCGTCTCGGGCACGTCGATCACGTCGCCGTCCTGCAGCAGCACGTTCTGCGTCAGGTCGCCGCCCCGGTACAGGGCCTCGAGGTCGAGGGGCTCGACCACGCCGGACATATGCGTCAGGCGCGCCAGGCGCAGGTCGGCCTGATCGGTCAGCCCGCCGGCCTGGGTCACCAGGTCGGTCACGTACAGCGGGATGTTGGTGATGGGCTGCGGCCCCGGAGTCTTGAACTGGCCCACCGCGTAGGCGCGCCGGCCCTGGTATTTGAGCACCGACACGTCCACCTGCGGTTCGGTCAGGTATTCGGCCAGGCGGTTGGCCATTTCGCGGCGGATGGTTTCCACCGAGCGCCCGGCGGCCTTCACACGGCCGATGTACGGGTAATAGAAATAGCCTTTTTCATCCACCACGCGGCCGGAGAGCTCGAGGCTCAGCTGCCCGGCGGGGTTGTTCAGCTCGGGGTGGTTCCAGACCGTCACGTTGAGCACGTCGCGCGGGGCCACGTAATACTGGTAGGTCTGGGCGGGCGTACTGCGCACTTGGGCGTCCGTGCGCGCCCGCGCCAGCTCGCGTGCCGCGTCGAACTCTTGCGCCTGCTGGTGCACCACTTGCGGCGTGATGGTGTGCACGTCGACCTGCGCAAGCACGTCTTCATCGAGCGTTCCGCTGCTGGTGGGCCGCTCGCCCTGCGCCCCCAGGTACATGCCGGTACAGCCGCTGAGCAGGGCCATCGGCAGCAGCCAGGCCGCCAGACGCAGCCAGGCGGCCCGCGGGCGGGCCGGGCGCCCGGGCGCGCGCGGCACCGGGCGGGCGGGCGCGCCGTGGGCGGGCGTGAAGTCGAAGTAGGGATCTGAGGTCGGCATGGCAGGCAGTTTCATGGCAGTGGACGGATTCGGACAGGATTCAGGGCTAAGAGCCGTCAGGCGCCGCCCCAGGGGGCGTCGGGCCTGCGGCCGCGGAATCGGGGGGTGTCGGGCAATCGGGGGGTGTCGGGCCGGCGGGCGCCTGGCGGGCGGATGCCGCCCCGGAAGGCATCGGCAACAGGCCGGCCTGCAGCAGACGCTCGACCCACAGCGCGCACGAGGCCTGCATTTGCGGCCATTGCTGTGCAAACACGTCGGCCGACGCGTGCAGCGGGTCGGGGATGTCGGCGCCGTCTTCCCAGTGGCGCAGCACAAAGCATTTGCCGCCCGCCTCGGGGTGCAGCTGCTGCACGCGCTGGCGGTGGCGGGCTTCCATTACCAGCACCACCACGGCCTGGCGCAGCTCGACCGGGTTCACCTGGGCCGAGCGCTTGTCGTCGGACAGCGGCAGGCCGTGGTCCAGCGCCGTGGCGCGGGCAAACGGGTGCGGCGGGCGGCCTTCGGGGGCCGCCAGCCCGCGCGAGACCACGTCGGCCTGCACGCCGCGCGCGGCCAGGGCCTGGCGCATCAGCGCCTCGGCCATGGGGCTGCGGCAGATATTGCCCGTACAGAGGATGAGGATGAGCGGCGTCATGAGGCCGGCTCCCCGCAGGGGCGCCAGTCGGTCATGACTTCCCAGCGCGGGTTCAGTTGCGGATCGGGCGAACGGCGCAGCACCGGGCTGCCGTCATCCAGGCGCACCTGGATGCGGTCATCGGCCACCGCCAGCACCACGCCCTGGGCGCGGTGGCTGGGGCTGGCGCCCTGGGTGCTGGTCGAGCACACGCGCAGGCCCACCTGGCCCAGCACCGCGGCCAGGTCTTCGAACGCGCGCTTGCGGCGCGTGGCCGTGGGTGTGCCCTCACCCAGCGGCCGGCCGGCGTGCCACTGGGTGGTGAAGCGGTCGCCCGACGGAAAGAAAATGTAGGTGCCGTCGCCCTCGCGGCGGTCATTCGCCCAGTGGCCCTGGTAGACGTCGCCGCGCCAGGGCGACTGCGGGCCGTATTCGTAGCGGCCCTCGCCGTTGCGCATGTCGGCGCGCCAGCCGCCCGTGTAACCGTCGCCATTGGCAAACAGCTTCACGCCCTGGCCGGATTTCTGCCCGGCCTCGAAACCGCCGCGATACCAGGCGCCCGAGGCCCCGCGCGCCACGCCCTGGCCGTGCGCCAGGCCATCCTGGCAGCCGCCCTGGTACGTGCCCTGGAGTTCGGGATCCAGCACGCGGCACGGCGCGCCCGCGCCGCCGGCCGCCGCGGTTTCAGCGGCTTCGGCCGCCCCGGTGGCGCCCGCCAGCGCCAGGCACAGGGCCAGCCCGCCCGCGCGCAGCATGCGCAGCGGCCCGCTCATGGCGTGTCCTCTTGGGGCAGGTCGGCAAAGCCGCGCAGGCCATCGCCATCGGTGACATCGTACAGCCAGCCGTTGTGCACGAATTCGTACAGATCCATGGGCGACTGCACCATCTGGCCCACGTCGCGGTTCCAGGGCGAAAGCGACAGGAATGCGTTGGCGCTGGTATCGGCGGTCGCCATCGTGCCCAGCGGGATGCGCATGAACACGCCCTTGTCGTAGTACGGATGGCCCGGGCTGCCGGGCGAAGTGATGTCATCGCCATTGGTGCGCGTATACCACAGCCCCACCTGGATGCCCGACTTGAAGCGGCGCTGCACTTCGAGGCGCGCGCCCACGTCGCCCGCCAGGAAGCGCCCGGCGCGCACGGTGGCCGTGACGCCGTCGAACCACGGCAGGCGGTAATGCGCCGCCGCCAGCGCGGTGACGGTGTTGTACGACAAAAAGCCCGTGCCCTTGTAATCGCGCTGGCGCACCCAATCGACGGACAGATCGAACGCCCAGCGCCCGCCCGGCGTCAGGTACAGGGCCTGGCCGCCCACCCCGCCGAACATTTCTTCATACAGGCCGGTAGAGGCGCGCAGGTACACGCGCGGAGCCGGCTGCCACAGCTTGTTGATGAGCAGCTGCTCGATCTTGAAGCGCGAGGCCTGGCGATACTTGGCCAGATCCGAGCGCACGTGGTGCAGGGTCGAGTTGGATTCTTGGCGGATATCGCTGACGTTTTCCCAGAGCGACTGGCGCACCCCGCCCGTGAACCAGAAACCGTGCGACAGATTGATGTTGGCCTGGGCGTAGACGCCCACGTCGTATTTGAAGGCGCCGCTGGGGTCGTTGACGATGGCGCGCATGGACGGGCCGATCTCGAAACTGGTGCGATCGGGGGTTTCGAGCGCCCAGCGCCCCAGGCCAAAGGTTTGCCGCAGCCCGCCGCCGCGTTCGAGCGCCAGCGCATCGAGCGTGGCGTCCAGATCATTGGCGCGCGCCGCCGCGCTGATGCCGCGCGGGTCGGCGTAGCTGACGGTGACCGCATTCTGCAGCGCCGAGCGGCCCGCCGTACCGGCCAGGTAGCGCTCGAGCACAGGCACGTCGAAAAACGTCCAGGTGAGCCCGGCCACCCCGCGGTCTGTCCATGTGACCTGGATCTCGCGCGTTTCCCAGGGCGCGTAGGCCAGCACCAGGCGCACCACCCGGCCCACCCCGCGCGAGGGCGATTGGTAGCGGCTGCTAGAGACCGAGATCGCCATCACCCCGTCGCGCCAGGCCAGGCGCACCTCGCGCAGGCCCTCGGCGTGCAGCGCCGAGAGCAGCCCCTGGCGGTAGCGGCGGTCTTCTTCCCACATGCGCGCGCTGGGGCGCGGCGCGGGGCTGGCCCAGGCGCCGTCGGCAAACGGCCCGGCCTCGGCGGTCTTGGCCGTCCAGTAGCGCGCGTTCAGCGGGAAGGTGAAAAAGGCGTTGAAGGCGTTGCGGTCTCCTTGGCGGCTGGCCTGCAAGGTAAGCGGCCCCCAGGTGTATTCCAGCCCCACGCCCCACTGCCCGGTGCGCCGCTGGTCCAGCCCGGTGACCGCCGCGCTGGGGTCTTGCCGGTAGCGGGTGGCGTCGTACTCGGCCACCAGCGCCCACGAAGGCAAGGCATCGAGCTTGAGACGCGCGCCGCCGAACACGCCATCGATGCGCTGGCGGCCATAGCCCAGGGTAGCATCCACGTAGCCCACGCCGCGCAGGGGCAGGCGCTTGGTGGCCGCCACGAACTGACTCTTGAAGAGCTGCGTGCCGTGGAAGTCTTCGTAGCCCACGGCGATTTCGGGCATCCAATCCAGCCCCAGGCCGCCTTCGGGCATGAGGCGCAGCTTGACGCCGGCGGACTTGTCTTTGAGCGTGCCGTAGTCATCCGACAGCGCTTTCGTGCCACGGATGGACGTATAGCGGCCGCTGAGCTGCAGCCAGGGCATGGCCTGCAGCACCGCATAACCCGTGTCGTAGGGGTCGCTGTGGCTATAGCCCAGATACAGATTGCCATCGGGCGCCATGCGCCCGGACGGCATGTTGAGCAGCCCCGTAAGCCCCATGGTGGTGGGGGAATCGGCCCGCGCCGGCGCGGCCGGCCCGGCGGCCAGCCCCAGGGCGACCAGACACAGTACCACCAGCGCTGGCTGGCAGGCGCCCCTTGTTGTTCGACCGCACTTCAGCCCACCTGCGACCATGACGCCCGTATTGACCCGATACTAAAGAAAAGAAAAAGACAAGACCACAGGCCGGGCCCAGCGCCACGGCCTGCCTATGAACGGATCGCCCCGGCTGCCGCCGGGGGCCCCGCCTGAAAACCCGGGGATGCCGTCAGTGGTGCGAGGTGCTGGACGAACCACCACCGCCGCCCCCGCCGCCGGCTGCCGCGGCCACGACGCCGCCCAGCACCACGGCCCCCACCACGACCTGCGTGGCGGTGACGCCGGCGACCAGGCCGGAGCCCACCCCGGCATCGGCCGCACCGCCGGCCGCGCCGCCGGCTGCGGTTTGCTGCGTGCCGCCTGCTTGCGCGCCGCTGCCCGGATTATTTTGTTGCGCAGCGGGATTTTGCTGCGCAGCCACACCCGTGGCAAACGCCACCGATGCCAGCGCCAACAGCCATTGTGAATATTTCATTACGCCCCCTGGTAACAAATTAGTTACACTCATCGTTTAGTGTACACGAGATCCTTACCGGTGTCTGTGCGGGAAGTGCCGACTGTTTCTCTGTTTGTTTCAGGCATTGGCCCCGCCAATAGTGTGTCACGCGCAAGCCTTGCCGGCGCCGGGCGATACCCGGCCACCCACTGCTGCAGCTGCAGGCGCACCTCGGCGTCGCCCCGGGGCCGTGGGTGCGTCAGCCAGGCCTCGGCCCGGGCCAGCAGCCCTTCGGGCACCGGTTCGGGCCGCGCGATGTGCAACTTGGGGTGCGGCGTGCGAAAGACCTTCTCGCTGTCGGCCAATACCTCTTCGTAGAGCTTCTCGCCCGGGCGCAGGCCGGTGAACTGGATGGCGATCTCGTCCAGCGTATGGCCCGACAGCTTGATCATGTTGGACGCCAGGTCCACGATCTTCACCGGCTCGCCCATGTCGAGCACAAAGAGCTCGCCGCCCTGGCCCATGGCGGCGGCCTGCAGCACCAGCTGCGCGGCCTCGGGGATAGACATGAAATAGCGCGTGATCTCGGGGTGCGTCACCGTCACCGGGCCACCGGCGCGGATCTGCTGCTCGAACTTGGGGATCACGCTGCCCGCGCTGCCCAGCACATTGCCAAAGCGCACGATCTGCATCCGCGTGCGCGGCCCCGCCATCGGCCCGACGCCCTGGGCCGCCAGCTCTTCGCACAACATCTCGGCCAGGCGCTTGCTGGCCCCCATCACATTGGTGGGGTTGACCGCCTTGTCGGTGGAGATCAGCACGAAGCGCTCGGCCCCGCAGGCGCGCGCAGCGCGCGCCGCCACCAACGTGCCCCAGGCATTGTTGCGCACCGCCGACCAGCTATTGTGCACCTCCATCATCGGCACGTGCTTATAGGCGGCCGCGTGGAACACCAGCTGCGGGCGCCAGCGCGCAAACACCGCCTGCATCGCGGCCTGGTCCTTGACATCCACGGTCAGCGGCACGATGGCGATCTCGGGGCGGTGCGTGGCGAACCATTGCTGGATGCCGTACAAGGCGAACTCGCCCGCATCCAGCAACACCAGCTGACGCACGCCAAAGCGGGCCAGCTGGCGGCAGAGCTCGCTGCCGATCGAACCCCCTGCGCCGGTCACCAGCGCGCGCCGGTCTGCCGCCATGGCCTGAATGGGCCCCAGGTCCAGCCGGACGGCATCGCGCCCCAGCAAATCTTCGGCGCGCACCGGGCGCATCGCGTTGATCGCCACCCGCCCGGTCAGCAGCTCGGACAGCGACGGCACCGTGGTCAGCCGCGCGCCCGCCTGCAGCGCCGCCTCGGTGATGCGGCGCACCCCCTGGCTGCTCGCCGACGGCATGGCCAGGATCACGTCGTGCGCGTCATGGGTCTTCAGCAGCATCGGCAGCTCTTCGGTGCCGCCCACCACCCGCACCCCCGAGAGCTCCAGCCCCCACTTGCCGCAGTCATCGTCCACCAGCGCCACCACCTGCCAGCGCGGGCTGGTCACCAGCTGGCGCAGCAGCGCCGCCCCCGCCGTGCCGGCGCCCACGACCACCACCGGCCGGCGCGATTGCCGGTCTGTCGCACGGCGCTGCTGCAGCTGCGCCTCGCGCCACATGCGCCAGGCGATGCGCCCGCCCGCCATGAGGGCGATCAGCAGCAGCGGATACAGCACCACGAAAGAGCGCGGGATCAGGCGCCCGGTGGGCACCAGCAGCACGTACACCATCATGGCCACGAAGGACACGAACACCACCTTGATCAGGCGGCGCAGGTCCGTCAGGCTGGCAAACGCCCACATGCCCCGGTACAGGCCCATCGCCTGGCAGGTGACCAGTTGCACCGGCAAGAGCGCCGCCAGGCCGATCCAGATCGCCTCGTCCAGGTACGCGGGCCACTCGAAATTGAAGCGCAGCAGCACCGCGCCCACCCAGGCCAGGACCACGGCGAGCAGATCGTAGAAAAAGACCAGCAGCGACCGCACGGAGCGCAGGTCGTGCCAGCGCGGCGCCATGGGCCGCGGAACGTCGCCCGCCCGTCTATGTGGCATCGCGCATCACTTCGGCCAATACCCGGCAGGTTTTCTGGATGTGTTCATCTTGCAGCGTGGGGTGCACCAGGAACATCAGGCTGGTCTCGCCCAAGGCCCGGGCCACAGGCAGGCGCTGCGGGGGGCGCCAGCCCGTGCCGTCGAACGCCTTTTCCAGGTAGACCTCGGAACAGGAGCCGGTATAGACGGGCACCCCGGCCGCCTGGATGGCCGCCACGATGCGGTCGCGCGACCAGCCCGGCGCCAGCTGTTCGGGCCGTACGAACACGTAGGCCTTGTAGGCCGCATGCTGGACGTCGTCAGGGCACTCGGGTACGCGCAGGCCCGGCAGCGCGCGCGCCGCTTGCCAGATCGCCTGCGCGTGCGCCTGGCGCTGCGCCGTCCAGCGCGCCATGCGCTGCAGCTGGATGCGGCCGATGGCGGCCTGCACCTCCGGCATACGCCCATTGGTGCCAAAAGACTCGTGCAACCAGCGAAAACCCGGCGGGTGCTCGCGTGCATGAACCGCATCCCACGACTTGCCGTGGTCCTTGTAGGCCCACATGCGTTTCCACAGCGTGGTGTCGTCCGTGGTGACCATACCGCCCTCACCCGCCGTGGTCATGATCTTGTCCTGGCAGAACGACCAGGCCCCCACGTGGCCAATGGAACCCACCGCGCGCCCCTTGTAGCGCGCCCCGTGCGCCTGGGCGCAGTCCTCGATCAC
>NZ_JBAYTI010000093.1:0-7598 GCF_041675725.1 Castellaniella sp.
AGGCCGTGATCGAGCGTCACCTGGCCGGGGCCCGCCGTATTGGCCTCATCGACTGGCACACCGGGCTGGGCGAGCGCGGCCAGCCCTTCTTTTTGTGCTTCAATGAGCCGGGCGGCCCAGGCTGGGAGCGCGCCTGCGGGTGGTGGGGCCGCGAGCGGGTAGAAACCAAGGCCGGATTCGACGGCTCGGCGCGCCCCGACTATCAAGGGCTGCTGTTCCAGGGGGTACAGCGCTACGCGCGGCAGGCCGACATCGTCGGTGCCGTGATCGAATTCGGCACGCTGAGCAGCCTCGAAACCCGCCGCGCCCTGCAAGGCGACACATACATGAAGACGCATCCCGACCTGCCGCAAGACACCGTGCAGGCACTGCGCGCCCAACTGCTCGAAGCGTTCTGCCCATCCTCGCTGGATTGGAAGCGCAGCGTGCTGGCGCATGCCATGCAGATCCAGGACCAGGTTCTTGAAGGAGTACGGACATGGAACAAAGAATGAGCCACACCCTGCTGCATACGGAAGTCAAGGCCGAATGGGTGGATTTCAACGGCCATCTGAACGATGCCGAATACGTACGCGTGTTTTCGCGCGGGGCGGACGGCCTGATGGACCTCATCGGGCTCGATGCTGCCGGACGGGCTGCGCATCAATGCACGCTGTACACGCTCGAGATGCACACCTGCTACCTGGCCGAAGTCCTGCTGGGCGAACCCCTGCGGGTGGACCTGGACATCCTCGACCAGGACATCAAGCGCATCCACGTGTTTTTTTCGATGTACAAAGGCGACGGCGCCCTGATTGCCACCAGCGAGCAGCTCTTCATGGCCGTCTCGACCGCCAGCAAGCGGTCCACCAACCTGCCCGATGCGGTCTGCCGGGAGCTGGAGGCACTGGGCCAACTCTCGGCCGAGGCCTGGCCCGTACAGGCGGGGCGCCGAGTGGGCATACGCAGGCGGGCGAAGCCCCGCCCTTGAAGGGCGGGGCTGGCATTGGGCGGCCAGCGTTCAAAAACGCAACGGATCAGAGGCCGGGCATGTCCTCGGCTGGCCGCACTTCACTCAACTGAAAATCGAGAACTTCGTCGACTTTTCAATCGGCCGGTACTCGACTTTGTTGCGGTTCATCCCAAAGACGCTGCCTTGCTCGCCAAACAGATAGACGGGTTCTGGCAGGACAATCAGAAGGACGATATAGGAAATCGCACTGGCGCCCGCTGAAAATGCAAAGGCGAAATCGGCACCATCGAAATAGGTGGCGCCCGGGCTCACGTACCATCCGGTATTGATGAAGAAGACACCGACAACCACACCGATGATCCAGCTCAGGCAGGCCCTTGGCTCGATGCCGCCATCAAACCAGTAACGTCCGCCCACTTCGCGAAGGTTGAATACCTGCAGATCGCGGTAGAAATAGAAACCCTTTCGGTTGATGAACCCGATAATACAGATCACCGACCAGGGGGCCCCCATGATGATGAGGATCGCGATGAACGAGGCCACCAGGTTGGCCACCTGCGAATATACCCCGCCGATGAACACCAAAATGACCGAAATACCGCCCAGCAATATCGTGGCCGCCACGCGGGTCAGCCCCGGCACGATGGATGCAAAATCCAGACCCATGCTATAGAGATTGATCACCGCTTGCGCCGTACCGGGCACCAGGGCGATATACAGCACAGGAATCAGGAACCAGGTCGGTGAAATCTGCACCAGGCCGGTGGCCAGCGACGTCGTCGGATCCGCAAACAGCGTGCCGATGAACGCGCCCCACAGATAGGCATGGCCCATCCCCACGAAACTGCCGAACCACGCGACGGCAATGATTTGCGTCTTGGTATATTTAGTCGACAGGTGGCGCGTCCAGTCGCCCGTGTAGGGGGCATAGGAATTGGTGGTTCCTGCACACGTGATGGCAGCCAGAATCCACGTCGGCAGACGGCCGCCCAAGGCATAATCGCCACCCGCGTAGCTGGAGTCGAAATCCGACCAGAACAGCCAAACCGCCACCAGCATGATCACGCCCGCCGTGGGCACCATCCACTTGCAGAAGGCGACCATGTTTGCATGCCCCATGACCGACACGATCAGCATGACCGCGGAAACAATCAGGTAGCCCGTCGCCTGCAGCCAAAAGGGGATGTTGTCTGCGCTTCCGGTGGCCAGCCGCATGACGGCCCCGGCCAGCGCGTCGCCGGCAGCCCAGACGCACAGCGCCGCGAACACCAGCGATGCGGACACGCCAAGAAACGACCCGATCAGCCGGCCCAGCGCCCCGAAGTGCGCCCCGCTGGAAACAGGCGCATTCGTGCCGGTTCTGGGGCCGAACAGCGCGACGGGCGACATCAGCGTGGATCCCACCGCAGTCCCGACG
Source organism: Castellaniella sp. (assembly GCF_041675725.1). Lineage (GTDB taxonomy): Bacteria > Pseudomonadota > Gammaproteobacteria > Burkholderiales > Burkholderiaceae_B > Castellaniella. The sequence continues at coordinate 2,370 of NZ_JBAYTI010000093.1, forward strand.
ACGATGGCCGTGAGCGAGTCCCACCATCCAAGACCCAAAGAGACCGCGACCCAGCCAATCACCATGATCCCGAAAGTTTCGCTGCCGCCGAACAAAATCCAGAACATGCTGGAGAGTTTCGCCGTTCTTTGGTGGGGTGGAATGTACTCTACCCCAACATTTTCTACCCTTCCGACCTGATTGATGACCTCTAGATTTTCATTGAATTCGAATGTCCTTGACATTGATGTCTCCGTTATACCCTACGATTATTCAATATATTGATGTATCAATTGGCAATTTCCAGATTGCGCAGCGCTTCCGCTGCTTTTTCAAAACACTCGATATGCGCCGTGACGATACCCGCGCCGATTTGGCCCCCATCCCGGCCGGCGATGCCGATGTCCATCACGGGCAAAATCCCCGTCTCGACCACCTTCAGGACATCGATACCTGTCGGCGTGCCACGATAGGAAAGGACCGGGATGCGAAAATTCTTGTTTTCACCCACGGTGATGGCATAGAGGTCCTGATTCCTTTCGATCATTTTCATTGGATCCCCGCCCTGGTACATCTGCAGGGGAAAGGCCGCTGCCTGCGCAAACCCGCCGAGCCCGACCGTTTCGGCGATGATGCTCTCGCCGCCCATCCAGGCGATCTCGCTCTCGTCGTGCCCGTCGAACAGCTTTGCCTGAACGGTCGGCAACGCGCCTTCGAACCAGCCGTCGCCCAACCCGCTGACGCGGATGCCGAACCGTTTGCAATTGAACGCCATCGCCGTCACGACACTGCTGCCCGGTATGCCGTGAGCCGCATCCGCGATCGCCTTGGCAGCCGCCATGGACAGTCGCAGGAAAAAATAATTGTCTTCGGTGATCAGCCTGACGGTGTCTCTGATGTCCTCTTTGGGTACCCCGGGAAGATCGATCAGGGCCTGGAAAAGTTGCTGGCTGAAAAGCAGGGAGGCCGCTGTATTTCTGCTGTGCAGCTCGTCTCCCATGTGAAGCGCACGCCTCATGATGCCCAGCAGGGGGATGCCCTCGGACTGGCGGATGCACGCATCGATCACCGGAGCGATCACACTGTTCAGATAATCCAGGTTCTCTTTGACGGTTTCGTCGTATACGCCATAATTGAGCCGCTTGGGGTTCTTTCCTTCGTAGAAATTACAATACGCAGTATTTCCGTACGCTGCATTTTTAACCGCGAACACAGCCATCGACGCACTGTACACCCCTGCCAGAGATCCCACGCAGCCATACTTGCTGCACGGCTCGACGCGTATTTCGCCGCTCTGTATCATTTTTTCGGCGTCCTGGTCGTTGCCCGCAAGCCCCTCGTATTTGATGGCGCCAAGAATCGCGTTTCTCTGCCCTCCCTCGTAGTCGGCCCAGGCCATGGCGGGCCCGGACGTCAATATCAAATTTTTCGTATAACCGGGCACAATGTCGGCAGCCGGTCCTATTGCCACCAGCACGGGCTCGCCCGAGTTGAATACATCCAACGTCTTTTGGTTCGCGGTATCGCGAACTTCGCTTATCCGGTTCATCCTTCAGCTCCCTACGGCATGAGTCATGCACTGCACGGTCCAGTCTGTCTGCAGCGCAATAAAAAAATAAGGCAGCCCCCCTGCTGCTGCCGACAGCAGGCGGGGCAGGTCACCATCCATTCTCTATGGTGACGGGTATTGAACGGGGTCAGACAAGATGGATGTCGTCCTCGCGCTCATAGCGCACCACTCGCAGATGTTCCTTTTCCCATTCCTGCATCTTTGTTTCGACGTAATCGTGAACAAAGTTCTTCGAAAAGACCTCTTCCGACAAGGGATCGTTTTGAAACTCCGTGATGGCGTCCCGCAGAGTGGCCGGAAGATTCGGGAGCGTTTCGACATCGGAAGCCAGGACCTCCATGGCCGGACCCGGATCATATTTGTTTTTGATCCCCTCCAGCCCAGCCGCCAGCATGAATGCCGACACGAGATAAGGATTCGCCGAGGCATCCGCGCTGCGCAGTTCGCAGGCGGCCCGGTTTTCAGGCAGCCTGATGACGCAGGAACGGTTGTTGTATCCGTATGCGATCTTGATCGGGGCCCACGAGACCGAACCGTCGATCAGCCGCGGGGTCAGGCGCCGATACGAATTGACCATCGGGTTGGCAATCGCCGTAATGGCCGGCATGTGCCGCAAAACCCCGGCCACGAATGACAGACCTTCAGGCGTCCATTTTTTGTTGATGTCCCTGAAAACACTGTCTTGCTTCTTCATGTCCGGGCCGCGGTAAAGCCCCAGGTTGAAATGCGCCCCCGACCCCCAGTCGTCTTGGAACGGCTTGGGCATGAAGGTGGCGACCAGGCCAAATTCCTTTGCCACCTGCCTGATCATCAATTTGTACAAAATGGCGCGATCCGCCATTTCCAGCAAGGGCTTGTAGTAAAAGTCGATCTCGTACTGCCCCACCCCGCCTTCGGCGCCGATGTTGAATGGCTCGAGGCCACAGCCCAGCATCATGTCGGCCATTCTATCCAGGAACTCGTGCGAGTCCAGTACCGTCTCCACGTCGTAAGCCGGGCTCGGCCTGACCGTGGCCGCCGGGGTCACCGCCCTGAAGCCGCGTTCCCCCAGAGTGGAATCGGGTTTATACACATAGAATTCGGGCTCGATCCCAAGCGTGGCATAGAGATCCTGTTCTTCCGCCTTTGCAATCTGCTTCTTGAGAATCGAACGGGGATCCAGTTCGAACGGCTCGCCCTTGTCGGACCACATGTCGGCGACCATCCACGCATATTTCCTGTTCCACGGCAATATGGTCAGGGTGCTGACATCCGGCCTGGAAGTCACTTCTTCTTCTACGGGGTTCGTCTCGCCGATGCCAGTGATGCCCCGCGGCGTATATCTGGCAAATCCGCCAATCAGGTCCGGCAGGAATTTGATCGGTGTGCACTTGGCCCGAGGTCGGCCCAAGATATCCACCCATGACGCCATGACGTACTTCACACCTTGCTTCTCAAGGTGTTCCACCAAAGCCTTATCCGACTCTTTGACCTCGTCGAGAGTATCCAAATGTATTATCTCAGTCATCATATATCCTGATACATGAATTCAATGTTGTGAATAAAACCGTATAGCGTCTTCCTGACCTATCTCATCCGTTCCTCCTTTCCTGCTTCAAGCTCCGTTCACTGACTGACATGGACTCATGAGTCACACAGCCCGATAAACCATCGTAAAAGGGTACGTGCAGAATCCTCTGACCGGTACAGATTCTCGGGGTGCCACTGCACCCCCATGATTCTTTCGCTTTCCAGGGTGGGTTCGATCGCTTCCACCAGGCCATCCGCCGACCAGGCACAGGCGTCAAACCCCTTACCGACGACACCGATGGCCTGATGGTGGCCGCTGTTCACATCGATGACCGTCTTGTGGCCCAACACCTGCGACAACCGGCTGCCTTCCTTTATGCTGACGCTGTGCGCGATGCGGCTCAGGGAATCGGGATCCGGGCTCGTGCGATCGTCATGATCGATGCTGCTGCCATGGTCCCGGCGGATATCCTGTATCAGCGTACCGCCACTCAGGGCATTGATGAGCTGCATGCCTCTGCATATGGCCAGTACCGGCTTGCCCTGCTCGACGGCCAGGCGATACAGCGCCGCCTCATTTGCATCGCGCACGTCATCGATGTCCGACAGGGACGGATCATCCGTATTGCCGCCATACAACGCCGGGTTGACATCCTGGCCCCCGCCTATGACCAGCCCATCCACTTTCCCGATCAACTCGGCGAGATCTATCTTGGGAACCGTTGTGTCAATAGCCACCGGACAGGCGCCAAGGTCGTGGAAGCAGCGATAAATATCGATCCACAGAGGGGTGAACCGATACTCGACGACAGAAACAGTAATCAATATCTTTGGAGTGTTTTTCTCAACCGGAACAGACATTTTCAACTCTCAGTCAAATAACGCCCAGCGTATTCAAAAGCACGTGAACCAAACCAACTTCATGCACGACCAGCTTCATGCACGACCAAATGGCTGATCCATGTGCGTCCATGGCAGCCATCGTCTATTGGTTTCGAAATATGTGCTGGAATTCGGTTGCCGTCGAGCAAGCCATTCAAGTGCCCGTCGCAAGGTAGGGTCCGGTGACTCTGCCTGAGCCGCAGACGACTAAGCCACGTCGCGTGCAGCGCCGTTCTAGAACAGCTGGGCTTGTCATACGGTGTGCAATGGGACCTGAACCTGAAAACATACTATCAGGCGAATTCTCAGGATATCGAAACAATAGGGCAGTGATGAAATGGATGCCTTGTTTCTGACATGCATAACGAGCTGGTCTTGACAGCCCATTTATGTGATGCCATTCACCGCATGACTTTTGGTAATGCGATGCCCATGGTATTGCCAATGGCATATGTATATTACTAGTGTTTACCCTAGGTCCACCTAAATAGGCCACGGAGAATTGACTGATCCATTTAACGTATGCCTGTATACTTTTTGGCACTCTATTAAGTAGACCCGGATAACATATTGATTAAAATAAATTATTGAACGCGAGGCCGCCAGCCCTGTTCAATGCTCGAAAGGCGTAGGCCGCGGAGTCTGATCTGAAGAAGGCGGCAGGATAGGCAGCACGATTTCGGGCTGCTTTCCGGTCAGTGACTTCAGAAATGCAACAATCTGCGCATTTTCCTCGTCTGTGTAATGGCGGCCCAGCTGCAGCCTGCCCATGATGTCGACGGCTTCGGCCAGCGTATCGACGGCCCCGTCGTGGAAATAGGGATAGGTCAGCTCGACATTGCGCAGTGTAGGCACTTTGAAGCTGAACCGGTCGGCATCCTTGCCCGTGACGGCTGAACGCCCTTCGGCCGGGTTGTCCGTCTTGTACGGTTCGATGAGACCCATTTTCTGAAACGAACGCCCACCCAGATTGGGCCCGTTGTGGCACGCGATACAGCCGCTGGCCTTGAACAGCTGATAGCCGGCCAGGGCCTGATCGGACAGGGCCGCCGAATCGCCCTTCAGCCACAGATCGAAGGGGGCGTCGGGCGTGACCAGCGTCTCTTCGAAAGCGGCAATGGCGTCGGTGACCTCGTGGATGGTGATCTCGGGCGTGTGGTAGACGTTTTCGAACGCGTCCACGTACTGGGGAATCGATGCCAGCAGCTCGACGGCCAGTTCATGGGTAAAGGCCATTTCCATGGGGTTGGCGATCGGGCCGCCTGCCTGGTCGCGCAGCGTGTCGGCCC
>NZ_JBAYTI010000094.1:0-7578 GCF_041675725.1 Castellaniella sp.
ACGGGCTGGGTCGTGTTGGCGGTCTGGTCGGGCCTGCTGCTCTGGGCCGCATCGGCTCCGTCGAGCGCCGGACCGGGGCCGGCCGTATCCGGCGCCGCTGCCCCGTGGCGCCTTTTCTGGCGTGCACTCGCCTTGCTGGTGCTGCTCTGGGGGCTTGCGCAGGGCGCCGGTCTGCTTGCGGGCGGCCGGGACATGCTGCACCCCCTGGCGCCGTTTGCCGGGGCTGGCCGCCCGGGTGCGGGCCAGGTCGCTACGGGCCTGGCGGTCGACCCGGCCGCCATCCGCGCGCGTTTCACGCCCGTAGCGTCGGTGGCGATGCTCGACGCGCAGCTGGCGGCCACGACGAAGCCGGTCATGCTGGATTTCTATGCGGATTGGTGCGTGTCGTGCCTGGAGATGGAGAAATTCACCTTCAGCGACCCGCGCGTAGCGGCCCGCATGGATGACTTCCTGCTGCTGCAGGCCGACGTCACGCGCATGACGGATGACGACAAGGCCTTGTTGGCGCGCTTCGACCTGTTCGGTCCGCCCGGGATCATTTTCTTCGATGCGCGCGGCCAAGTGTTGCCCGCATACCGGGTGATCGGCTTCAAGGACGCCGGGGCGTTTTTGGCGGTGCTGTCAAGCGTGTCGTCGCCGGGCACCGTGCGCTGACTGCGCGCCGGCCGTTCAGGTCGGGTGGCCAGAATGGCGCTTCATTCAATGATCCAATTCTCTAATTCAAGCGCGGGCACGCGCGCGAATTCCGACATGTTATTGGTGACCAGTACAAGCCCTGCGCTGCGCGCATGACCGGCAATATGCAGATCGTTCACCCCGATAGGCTGGCCCAGCTTTTCGAGGGCTGCGCGGATGGCGCCATAGTGTTGCGCGGCCCTGGCATCGTAGGCCAGCACTTCAAGGCGACTGCAAAAATCCTCGATGGCGGACAGGTTGTCGCTGACCCGGCTGCTTTTCTCTGCGCCATGAAACAGTTCGGCCAGTGTCACGGCCGAAATCGCCATGCGGCCGGCATGCGCGTTGAACGTGTCGAGAACCCTGAGGGGCCGTTGTTTCAGTACGTAGATGACGATGTTGGTGTCCAACAGGTAGCGCAGCATCAGAGTGGATCCCGTTCTGGCTGTTCCTGGCTTGCGCGTTCGGACATGAAGTCATCGCTGACTGCTGGGCCGTTTATGAAGAAGCTATCCCAGGTCTGATCGACAGGCGCGATGATCCGTTCATGGCCTCTGACCCGTATTTTCACCTTATGCACGCCTTCAGGCAGACGCACTTCGATTGGCAACCGAACGGCTTGTGTGCGGTTATTGATGAAGACTGTACCGATGGCCATGATCACGCTACCCACTGAAAATGTATATAGCAATGGTATATGGCTTTCTGTCGTTGTTCAAGACCGATCTGCAAGCCCTCGCGCTGTACGGAAACGGTAGCATGAGACCCTCTGAGGGAGCCGGCAGCCCGGGATCATTTTCTTCGATACCCGTGCTGCGATTCACAGTTGCCGGGCTAGAAAGCTGCAACTGGCGATGAGCAATCGAGCCAATTCCTCGACACATGGCTCTATGCGATGCTGCGGCCCAGCGACGGCGACGCCAAATACGTCTCCGTGGATGGGGATGGACGCTGAGACAGCCCACACGTCGCTGATGTTTTCCCCGCGCGTTACGTAGTAGCCGCGCTTGCGGCTTTCTTCGAGATCCGCCAACAGCACAGCGTGGCCTGCTTTCGTCCGGGCGGTCACGGCCGGTAGCACACGCCCTTGCAGCCAGGCTTGCAATTCGCTTTCTTTCAGGCTGCCCAGCAGTGCCTTTCCGATCGAGCTGGAATGCAACGGCTTGAACACCCCCGGTTGAGCCGTGTAGCGGATAGGGTGCGGGCTCTCGACAATTTGCAAGTAAATCACAGAATCACCTTGGCGCTTGCCCAGGATGATGGTTTCTTGCGTCGTATTGCGCAGGCGCTCTAGTGTTGGAGTGGCACGCAGAATAAAGGGGTCATGTGCCGAGACGTCCTGCATGATGTCATGCATGCGTCGTGTGGGATACAAGGCCCGGGGTCGGCTGAGCGTGTACAGGTATCCCCGCTCGATCAAGGTTGACACCATGGCATGGCAACTACTTTTAGGCATGCCGATGGTTTCAGCCAGTTTCGTGAGCGATAGCGGCTGCCGGCTATCCCGAAACGCTTCGAACAAGCTGAGCAGGCGGTCGACGGATGTGACGGAAGTGTTGGACATGCATGCTCCAGACAAATTGAACGAACAAAAGGCGATAGTTCAGTATATCGAACAAATCAAGTTTTTTATCACTAAATATCGAAAATAAATATTTATTGTTCGATATGCCGAACATATATTCTTGTCTAGGAATTTATTGCTCTCTATCATGTTCGTTAGATCTTGTTGTAAAGGACCATGATGTGCAGCAACCAGACGAAAGCATACTGATTGACGAGCGTGCCGACGGCACGGTATGGATCACCATCAATCGGCCTCACAAGCACAACGCGCTGGCAGGTAACGTGTTGGCTGCGTTGGCACAGGCGGTGGCAAGGGCCGGTGTGCACCCACAGACGCGCATGCTGATACTGCGCGGTGCCGGCGATCGCTTTTTTGCTGCTGGCGGCGATTTGCTCGAGCTTGCGAAAGTACGCGATGCGCAGGCGACGCATGTCATGGCCAATCATGCCCGTGCCGCACTAGACGCTGTGCGCGATTGCCCCTTGCCCGTACTGGCTTATCTGAATGGTGATGCGATAGGCGGCGGTGCCGAGCTGGCCGTCGCTTGCGACATGCGCTTGCAGGCAGCCCATGCGCAGATTGGCTACGTACAGGCCAGGTTGGCGATTAGCACCGTCTGGGGAGGGGGGCCGGATCTGTGCCGTCTGGTGGGCGGTGCCCGGGCCATGTACATGATGGCGCGCGGTGAACTGATCGATGCTCAGCGTGCTTTGTCCTGGGGTCTAGCCGACGCCGTGATTACGGATGGTCACCAAGGCCGTGACATGGATGCATTTCTGGCCCCTATGTTGGCCTGCCCGCCTCAGGTGTTGCGGGCTGCCAAGGCGCAGACCCGCGCGTGGCGCACGAATCAGACCTATGAACGGCAGCGTCAGATAGAACGCGACCAGGTTCTGAGCACTTGGCTGCACGAAGATCATTGGGACGCTTCCGACCGTTTCCTTAAGAGGGTCGCGCAATGAGTCAGAAGCAAGGTCGACCATCGGGTCTGAATTATAAGCCGCAGCTGCGCAGCGTCAGTTCAAGTGGCATCGAGGTCCCCGTGAACACGGACGCGTCTATGGTAGACGCATCGGGCATTGGCAAGGCAGGCGAATATCCGTTCACACGAGGCATATTTCCCGATGGATATCAGGGTCGCCTATGGACCATCCGTCAGTATTCTGGCTTCGGTACAGCCGAAGAATCCAACGAGCGCTACAAATTTCTATTGGCAAAAGGGCAAACTGGCCTGTCGGTGGCCTTGGACTTGCCGACCCAGTGCGGGTTCGATCCAGTGCATCCCATGGCCCGCCCGGAAATCGGCAAAGTCGGCGTCTCTTTGTCCAACCTGGGGGAGGCTGAGATCCTGTTTCGTGATCTGGATCTGGCCAGGATCTCCACGTCCTTCACGATCAATGGTACGGCAGCCATTATTTATGCCATGTATCTGGCAGTGGCCGACAAGCAGGGTGTGCCGCGCACAGCGCTTACTGGGACAATCCAAAACGACATTCTCAAAGAATACGTGGCACGTGGTACCTGGATATTCCCCGTCCGTCCGTCCATGCGTCTGATTGCCGACAGCATTCTGTATTCCAATGAGGTCTCGCCCCGTTTCAATCCCATCAGTATCGCGGGTGCCCATGTGCGTGATGCGGGGGCGACAGCTGCAGAGGAAATGGCCTATACCCTCGCCAATGGCCTCGCCTATGTAGACGAATTGTGCGCTCGGGGTGGTGAAGTAGAGAAATTCGCCAAGCGGCTCTCGTTCTTCTTCTATGTGCACATGGACTTTTTCGATGAAATCGCAAAATTCCGTGCCGGGCGTCGTATGTGGGCCCGTCTCATGAAAGAGCGCTATGGCGTCCAGGATCCGAAGGCCCAGCATTTTCGCTTTGGTGTGGTATGCGGCGGCTCTTCTCTGATCGCACCCCAAGCTTACAACAATGTGATTCGAGTCGCCGTGGAAACCATGGCGGCTGTGTTTGGGGGTGCCCAATCCATTTTTACCTGTGCCCTGGACGAAGCTTTTCAGATTCCGACGGAGTTCTCCGCCGAGCTGGCGGTACGCACGCAGCAGATCATTGCGTATGAAAGCGGCATAGGGCGCAGTGTGGATGCGCTCGGCGGCAGCTATTTCCTTGAGCAACATACCGACCGCATGGAAGAGGAAATCACGCGCATCATGCAGGAAATTGATGCTTATGGCGGCGTAGTACCAGCCATCGAAGACGGTTGGATACAGATGCGTCTGGCCGAACGGGCGCTGGAGCGCAAGCGCAATGCCGACTCCGGGCTGAACGTGATCGTGGGGCAGAATCACTTTCGCAAAGAAGGCGAAGAAATCAAGGCCGGGGAGATTTTCTCGGTGGATCCGGGCGCCGCACAGCGCGTACTCGAAAAATACCAGCAGGTGATGGACTCCCGAGATCATGTTGCGGTACAGCGGTCGCTGCATCGCCTATCGCTCGCTGCTGTCAAGAGTCATGAAAACCTCATGCCCTACCTGGTGGATTGCTGTCATGCCTACGCCACTGTAGGCGAGATGGTGGATTGTCTGAAAGCCCAATGGGGTGAATTCAAGGAGCCGGTGAATTTATGAATGCTCAGGAACATACCGTGACGCTGGTCGGCAAGCGCATCTTGATCGGCAAACCCGGTCTGGATGGGCATGACATCGGTGCCAAGATCATCGCATTGAGCTTGCGGGATGCCGGCGCAGAAGTCATCTATACCGGCTTGCGCCGCAGTCCACAGCAGATCGCACAGGTTGCGGTCGATGAAGGTGTGGATGCCGTAGGCCTAAGCATCCTCTCGGGCAGCCACAAAGAGCTGGTAGCGGAGGTGATCAAAGCACTGCACGAATTGCAGGCACGCGACGTCAAGGTGTTTGTCGGTGGAATCATCCCATTCGAAGATCAGGACTATCTGTTCGAACTGGGTGTCACTGCGGTGTACACGGCTGACATGTCATTGGAACAAGTCTTGACCTCACTTTCCGATAGCTTGCAATGAGTGCCCCGCTGTCCGGTATCCGTATTCTGGAAATTGGTCACATGCTGGCCGGGCCCTATTGTGGGCTGATGTTGGCTGACATGGGTGCCGAAGTGATCAAGATCGAGGCTCCGCAAGGTGACATCGCGCGCACGGTGAGCCCGCATTTCGTAGGACCCCACAATGCCTATTTTGCAAGCCTGAATCGCAGCAAAAAAAGCGTGGCCCTGGATCTGGCGACCGAAGAGGGGCAACAGGATCTGGGGCGATTGGTTGAAACAGCCCATGCACTGATTACCAATCTGCGACCTTCCGCAATTCGCAAGCTGGGCCTGACCTACGAGGCCCTGCGGCATCGCAACAAGCGCCTGGTGTGCGTGGCCCTCACGGGCTACGGCCTGGAAGGGCGCTATGCGGATAATCCGGCCTACGACTACGTCATCCAGGCATTGACTGGCGTGATGGACCTCACGGGCGATCCGGGGGCGCCTCCCTCCAAGGCTGGCTATTCGGCAGTGGACAATTCTGCAGGCCTCATGGCCGCTTTGGGCCTATTGGCCAAGATCGTCCAGGGGCGGGGCGGGCAAGTCGACGTAGCCATGTACGATGTCATGCTCTCTCAGCTCAACTATCTCGCAGGGGCTGCGCTCAATGCCGGGCAGGTGGTCGAGCGTCAGGCGCACTCGGCTCATCCTTACGTGGTGCCTGCCCAGATATTTCCCACGGCCCGTGGGTGGCTCACGCTGTTCATCACGCACGACAAGTTCTGGCGGATATTTGCCAGCGAAGTGGGGCATCCAGAGTGGATAGATGATCCCGTCTTTGCCACGATGGACGCTCGACGGACCAACCGCCGGGTTGTAGTCGCCGCGATTACGCAGGTTTTGGCCCAGGCGTCTGCGGATGAATGGGTTCGTCGCCTTGGTCCCCTGGGGGTCGTCGTGGCGCAGGTCAGGACTCTGGATCAGGCGCTACACAGCGAATTCACCGAGGCCCGTGGATTGGTGGTCGCCCTGGGCGATGCCGATCCGCCGTTGCGTGCCGTCGCGTGCCCCGTGCGATTTGATGATTTTTCTCCTTCGTATGGCCAGCCACCGTTGCTCAATGAGCACAGTAAGGAAATTTTGGGCGGGGATCTGACATGAGCAAACCGCCTCTGGATCGTTGGGCCTTAAGCCGCGCCTTGACCCGCATGGCCAACGCCTCACCGCAAGAGCTGTTGCAAATGGTGGTGACCGAACCGCCCCGACAGTTCGCCCGGCGCATTGGGATCACCGGAGCGCCTGGGTCGGGGAAGAGCACCCTGACGGGCCACCTGGCTTTGGATCGCCTGGCAAGGAACGGCCGTTTGGGTATTTTGGCCATCGACCCAAGCAGCCCACGCTCGGGCGGTGCGATCCTGGGCGATCGCGTGCGCATGGACGACCTCGCTGGCAGTGATCAGCTCTATATACGTTCGTTGGGTTCTCGGCGCACCAGCGATGGCCTCGCCGATAACCTGCCAGAAATGCTGGACCTGATGGATCACTTTGGATTCGACGAGGTCCTGCTGGAGACCGTGGGGGTCGGCCAGGCCGAATATGCCGTGCGCAGCCAGGTCGATACCCTGGTTCTGACTCTATTGCCCGAAAGCGGCGACATCGTACAGGCCATGAAGGCAGGCATCATGGAAATGGCCGATATCTATGTGGTGAATAAGGCCGATCTACCCGGTGCGCGCCGCATGGTCGCAGATCTGCGCCGCCTTGCTGCCATGGTGCGCCCGAGCCCGCAGGCATGGGTGACGCCTATCTTGGCAGTGTCCTCGATGCAGCCCGAAACCATACGGGCGCTGTCCCAGGCAATTGATGATCATTTGGCTTGGCAGACGGCGCGTGTTTCTGGCAATGACGACCGGCCCCTACAGCGTGCCCGCTACCGCCTCAAGAGATGGATGGATCTGCAGATCGCGGATGTGATCGCACAACTGGGTGATGACCTGTACTGTTTGCCAGTGCCGCAGCAGGCGATAAAGGTGTTGGAAAAAATACAGTCTCGCCTTGAGATCCCAGATAAATCAAATGCGTGATTCAAGTGAATCGCCATTGTATGAAAGTTGCAATCAGTTTGACTGATCCGACAGGCAGCCGGGTTCGCCTGATACCGGCAAGTAGTTGCTGCCAATCTGACGAATAGAACGTTGTAAGTGCATTGGTGGCTGGTTTTATTTGACGCGACATCAGAATATCGAGTGATGGAAATGAAAATTGATGACTTGAGAATGCCCTCTCATTATCTTATCGATGGTTTGCAAGGTGCGGCCATCAGTGGAGAAAAAATCAGCGTGCTTGATCCATGCACCGGTAAAGAAATCACTACGG
>NZ_JBAYTI010000095.1:0-7479 GCF_041675725.1 Castellaniella sp.
GTCTTGCTGTGCAGCATGGGGCGCGGCAAGGTGTACGCCCGGGGGTCGCCCGCCTGCGCCAGCCGCGAGAGCGCCGGGCCGCCCGGATAGCCCAGGCCGAGCAGCTTGGCGCTCTTGTCGAAGGCTTCGCCAGCGGCATCGTCGAGCGTCTCGCCCAGCAGCTCGTATTGCGCCACGCCATCGACGCGCATCAGCTGCGTATGCCCGCCCGAGACCAGCAAGGCAACGAAAGGGAAAGACGGGGCATCCGGGGCCAGCAGGGGCGACAAGAGATGCCCTTCGAGGTGGTGGATGGGCAAGGCCGGCAGGCCCAGGCCCCAGGCGAACGCGCGCGCGAAGCTTGCGCCCACCAGCAAGGCGCCGGCCAGGCCCGGGCCGGCCGTATAGGCCACGGCCCCCAGGTCGGCCGGCTGCACGCCGGCCTCGGCCAGCACCTGCCGCGTCAGCGGCACGATGCGCCGGATATGGTCGCGCGAGGCCAGCTCGGGCACCACGCCGCCGTATTCGCGGTGCATGGCCACCTGGCTGTGCAGGGCGTGCGCCAGCAGGCCCCGCCGGGTGCAGGCGATGGCCACGCCGGTTTCATCGCAAGAACTTTCGAATCCAATGATCAGCATAATCAGCCGTGAGTGTACATCCACCCCAAAAAGGGTTTTAGAATGAGAGCGGCACGCTGACGCGCCATGCAAAAAAAACCACCCAGGAAGAGACCATGCTCGAACAATTTTTCAAGCTGCATGACCACGGTACCAACATACGGACCGAAATACTGGCCGGACTGACCACGTTCCTGACGATGTCCTACATCATCTTCGTCAATCCGGACATTCTCTCCAGCACCGGCATGGACCGCGGCGCGGTCTTCGTGGCCACCTGCGCCGCGGCGGCGCTGGGCTCCCTGATCATGGCCTTCCTGGCCAACTGGCCCATCGGCATGGCGCCCGGCATGGGGCTGAACGCCTTCTTCGCCTTCACCGTGGTCGCCCAGATGGGCTATTCCTGGCAGCAGGCCCTGGGCGCCGTGTTCATCTCCGGGGTGATCTTCGTGATCCTCACGGTCACCGGCATCCGCGAATGGCTGGTGGCCGGCATCCCCCCATCGTTGCGTTCGGCCATCGCGGCCGGTATCGGCCTGTTCCTGGGCATCATTGCGCTGGGCTCGGCCGGCATCGTCGTCGACAACCCCGCCACCAAGGTGGGCCTGGGCAACCTCACCGAGCCCACCACCCTGCTGGCCATACTGGGCTTTTTCATCATCACCGCACTGGCGGCCCTCAAGGTGCGGGGCGCGATCCTGATCGGCATCCTGGTCATCACCCTGCTGTCCATGATGGCCGGCTTCACCGAATTCCAGGGTATTCTCGATACACCGCCCAGCCTGTCCCCCACGCTCTTCCAGCTCGACATCCTTGGGGTGCTCAATACCGGCTTCTTCCACATCATCCTGGTGTTCGTTCTGGTCGAAGTGTTCGACGCCACCGGCACCATGATCGGCGTGGCCACGCGCGCCGGCCTGATCCGGCCGGGCAACCCGGGGCGCCTGGGGCGCGCCCTGATGGCCGACAGCTGCGCCATCGTGGCCGGTTCCATGCTGGGCACCAGCAGCACCACGGCCTATGTCGAAAGCGCCTCGGGCGTGCAGGCGGGCGGGCGCACCGGTCTGACGGCCCTGGTGATCGCGATCCTGTTCCTGCTCGCCTTGTTCCTCTCGCCGCTGGCCGCCGTCGTGCCGCCCTATGCCACGGCGCCCGCCCTGCTGTACGTGGCGTGCCTGATGCTGCGCGAGCTGGTCGACATCTCCTGGGACGACATCACCGAATCCGTCCCGGCGTCCATCGCGGCCATGTCCATGCCGCTCACCTATTCCATTGCCAACGGCCTGGCGTTCGGCTTCATCAGCTATGTGGTCATCAAGGCGCTGTCGGGGCGTTTCCGTGAAATCCATCCGGCCACTCTGCTGGTGGCGGTCCTGTTCGTCATCAAATACGCCCTGTTCCCCGAATAACCACCGTCACAGCGGCCGCGCCCGGCCGCGCCGCTCTGGGGCCGCGCCTGCCGTGCGGTGCCCCGGGCCGGCACCCCACCATCCCGCCAGGCAGCCCCCAGGGGCTGCCTTTTTGCATCGGGGACTTGCAAGTGCGTACACTGGCCCCATCTACTAATTGCACTCATCGCGTGCAGGAGCCCGGTTCCTGTTTCGCCACAACCACGGAGGCTCCATGAGCGTCATCGAACTCGACCAAAACACCTTCCAGGCCGCCACCGAGGCCACTCAACCGCTGATCATCGATTTCTGGGCCCCATGGTGCGGGCCCTGCCGCCAGTTCGGCCCGGTATTCGAAGCGGCCGCCGAAAAACACCCGGATGTCACGTTCGCCAAGATCAATACCGAAGAGCAGACCGAGCTCGCCTCGGCCCTGCGCATTCGCTCCATCCCCACGCTGATGGTATTTCGCGAAAACGTCCTGCTGTTCCAGCAGGCCGGTGCCCTGGCCCCCAACCAGCTCGACGATCTGCTCAAGCAGGTCAAGGAACTCGACATGGCCAAGGTGCACGCCGAAATCGCCGAGCAGGAAAAGGCCTCGGCCACCAAGCACTGATCCGGCAGCGTCCACATCATCGGCCCGCTCATCGGCCCGCGGGCCGGCGCGCGCGGATCGTCAGGCGTCGTCCAGCACGCTGAATTCACCCTGGCCACGGGTCAGGTCCGCCAGCAGCGCCTGCCAGCGGGGCAGTTCCTCGCGCAGCAGGCGCAGGCGCCAGACCACGCCCGCCGCGTCGTAGTCGGCCTGCTCGATCTGGCCGCCACCGGCCAGCAGGCGCGCCTGCACGCGGTCGACGTCGGGATATGGGCAGGTGCAGCGCACCAGGCACTCGTCGCGCAGCGGGCGCTTCGGCGCCAGGCGCAGGCACTCGGCCGCCGCCCCGCCATAAGCGCGCACCAACCCGCCCGTACCCAGCTTGATGCCGCCAAACCAGCGGATCACCAGCACCACCACCTGGTCACAACCCTGGCTGTCGATGGCTTGCAGGATGGGCCGTCCGGCGGTGCCGCCCGGCTCGCCGTCGTCGTGGAAGCGATACGCCTGGCCCAGGCGCCAGGCCCAGCAATGATGGCTGGCCCCGGCATCGAAATGAGCCTGCAGGAAGTCGCGTACCGCGTCTTCAGAAGCAAGCGGGCCCGCCAGCGCCAGAAAGCGGCTCTTGCGCACGACGGTTTCGTGGCGCGCCAGCCCCGTCAGGGTGTGCCGCATGCGCCCGCCCCCTCTTTGGCCCTGGGCCCCGGGCCGTGCTCAGGCTTCGATGCCCTGCGAGAACAAGTAGTCGTCATACGAGCCAGGGTAATCCACCAGGCGGCCATCCGGGAAGATCTCGATGATCCGCGTGGCGATGCCCGAGACGAACTGGCGGTCGTGCGAGACGAACACCAGCGTGCCTTTGTACTGCTCGAGCGCGTACTGCAGCGATTCGATGGACTCCATGTCCAGGTGATTGGTGGGCTCGTCCATGAGCATCACGTTGTGGCGCCCCAGCATCAGACGCCCGAAGCTCATGCGGTTTTTCTCGCCCCCCGAGAGTACCCGCACCGGTTTGCCGATCTCGTCGCCCGAAAACAGCAGGCGCCCCAGCACGGAGCGGATGGCCTGGTCCTCGTCGCCGGGCTGGCGGTACTCGGCGAGCCACTCGAAGAGGTTGCGGTCGGAATCGAACTGGTCGGATACATCCTGCGCCATATAGCCGAGGTCCGCGTTCTCGGACCAGCGCACCTGGCCGGCATCCGGCTTCAGATCGCCCGCCAGCAGGCGCAGCAAAGTGGTCTTGCCCACCCCGTTGGCGCCGATGATGGCCACCTTCTGACCGGCCTCGATCATGGTGGACAGCCCCTGGATGATGGGCCGGTCCCAGGCTTTGGCGAGCGCCTCGACGTGCGCGGCCTGGCGGTGCAGGATCTTGTTGACCTCGAAGCGGATGTAGGGATTCTGCCGCGAAGACGGCTTGACCTGCACCGTTTCGGCCTTGATGCGATCGATCTGCTTGAGGCGCGAGGTCGCCTGACGCGACTTGGACTTGTTGGCCGCGAAGCGGCGCACGAAATCCTGCAGCTCCGAGACCCGCTCTTTGGCCCGGGCATTGGCTGCCAGCTGGCGCTCGCGCGCCTGGGTGGACGCCAGCATGTAGTCGTCGTAATTGCCCGGATAGATCTGCAGCTCGCGATAATCGAGGTCGGCCATGTGGGTGCAGACCTGATTGAGAAAATGGCGGTCGTGGCTGATGATGATCATGGTGCTGTCGTAGCCGTTCAGCACCCCCTCGAGCCAGCGGATGGTATTGATGTCCAGGTTGTTGGTGGGCTCGTCGAGCAGCAGGACGTCGGGGTTCGAGAACAGCGCCTGGGCCAGCAGCACGCGCAGCTTCCAGCCCGGTGCGATCTCGCTCATGGGGCGTTCATGCTGCTCGACGGGGATCTCGAGCCCCAGCAGCAGCTCGCCGGCCCGCGCCTCGGCCGTGTAGCCGTCGTATTCGGCAAACCGGCCCTCGAGCTCGGCGGCGCGCATGTAGTCATCCTCGGTCGCTTCGGGGTCGGCGTAAATCGCGTCGCGCTCGCTCATCACCTGCCACATTTCGGCATGCCCCATCAACACCACGTCCAGTACCCGGTGCGCCTCGAAGGCGAACTGGTCCTGGTGCAGCTTGCCCATGCGCAGACCCGGTTCGAGGCTGACGTGACCCGACGTGGGGTCCAGGTCGCCGCCGATGATTTTCATCAGGGTGGACTTGCCCGACCCATTGGCGCCGATCAGGCCGTAGCGGTTGCCATCGCCGAACTTGACGCTGACATTTTCAAACAGGGGTTTGGCACCAAACTGGATGGTGAGATTGCTGGTGGATATCACGATAGGGAATCAACGGAAGGCCATGATCCGCGCCCATCAGCGGGCACGGCAAGGCGGGGTGCGAGGCTGGCGGCCACGATGGGCAGCCAGAAACAGGTTAACCCGGCATTTTAACAGGTGGAGAGTATCTGCAGGGCCTTGGGCAGCGCCTGGGGCAAATCCTCGGCCAGCAGCCCCCAACCCAGCTGGTCGGCCGCCAAACCATGCAGCCAGACGGCCGCACAGGCCGCCTGGAAGGCTGGCATACCCGCCGCCAGCAAGCCTGCGACGCAGCCCGCCAGCACGTCGCCCGTGCCGCCCGTGGCCAGCGTGGGCGGCGCGTTGTCATTGATGACGGCGGCGCCGTCGGGCGCGGCGATCACCGTGTCCGCCCCTTTGAGGAGCACCACGGCGCCGCAGTCGCGCGCCGCCGCCCGGGCGCGCAGGAGCTTGTCGCCCGCGTGCCCGAACAAGCGGGCGAACTCGCCTTCGTGGGGCGTCAGCACGCAGTGCCCATGCAGCGCGGCCAACAAAGGCCCGGGTTGGGCCTCGAAGGCGCTGAGTGCGTCGGCATCGAGCACGCAGGGCCGCCCGGTGGCCAACACATCCAGAACCTGCCGACGGGCGCGCGCATGGCGCCCCAGGCCCGGCCCGATCACCAGGGCGTTGCGCCGCCCATCGGCCAACGCGGCCTGCAGCGAACCATCCGCCGGCAGGGGCTCGACCATGACCGAGGTGAGCGCCCCCGCCTGTACGGCCCATGCCGGGGCCGGCACGGCCAGCGTGACCAGCCCGGCCCCGATGCGCGCGGCAGCCAGGCAGGCCAGCCGGCTCGCGCCCGGCATGTGCGCCGAGCCGATCACCAACACGTGGCCCCGACGGTACTTGTGCCCCCCCAGGGATGGCCACGGAAAGCCCGCCCGCCAGAGATCCGGATGATTGGCCCAGGTGGCCACCGGCAATGCGCCCAGTACGCCGGCTGGAATGCCGATGTCGGCGCACACCACCGCCCCGCACAGGGCGCGCCCCGGCAGCAGCAGATGCCCGGGCTTGCGACGAAAGAAGGTCACGGTGAGTTCGGCCTGCACAGCCACACCCGGGCATTGCCCGCTGCCGCCATGCAGGCCCGTGGGGACATCCACCGCGCACACCGGCGCGGCGCACGCGCGCACGGCCTCGAGCAGCACGGCAAGCGAACCCGTTGGCGCACGATCGAGGCCCGCGCCCAGCAGGGCATCGACGACCAATTCTGCACCTTGCAGGAAAGCCGGCCCGGCGGCCTCGACCGGCCCAGCCCAGGTGCCCGCCGCCCACGCCGCATCGCCACGCAACGCGGCATGATCGCCCCACAGCGCCAAACGCACCGGCCAACCGGCTTGCTGCAGCAGGCGCGCCGCGACGAAGCCGTCGCCCCCGTTGTTGCCGGGGCCGCACAACACACGCACCGGCCGGGGCGACCAACGCGCACAAATGGCCTGCGCCACGGCTGTGCCCGCCGCCTCCATCAGCCGCACGCCCGGCACCCCGGCCGCCATCGCGGCGCGGTCGGCCGCGGCCATCTGCAGCGGATCGAGCAACACGTACGCGTCGGATGCCGGGCGGCTCATGTCGGGCTCAGTCGGGTTGCGCGAGTTTCTTGCGCAGGTCGAATTTCTGGATCTTGCCGGTGGACGTCTTGGGCAGTTCGCCAAAGATGAAATGGCGCGGCACCTTGAAGCCCGCCAGCAGGGCCTTGCAATGCGCGGTGAGGTCTTCGGCCGTGACCTGGGCATCGACCTTGAGCTCGACGAAGGCGCATGGGGTCTCGCCCCAGCGCTCGTCGGGCTGCGCCACCACGGCGGCGGCCAGCACGGCGGGATGGCGATACAGCGCATCTTCGATTTCGATGGAGGAAATGTTCTCGCCCCCCGAAATGATGATGTCCTTGCTGCGGTCCTTGATGCGCATGTAGCCATCGGGGTACTGCACCGCCAGGTCGCCGCTGTGGAACCAGCCGCCCGCAAAGGCCTGGCGGGTGGCGCCCGGGTCTTTCAGGTAGCCCTTCATGCAGATGTTGCCCTGGAACATGATCTCGCCCATGGTCTGCCCATCGGCCGGCACCGGCTGCATCGTGACCGGATCCAGCACCCGCGCGGCCTGCTGCAGGTGGTAGCGCACGCCCTGGCGTGCGTTGAGCGCCGCCCGCTCGCCGATATCGAGGGTGTCCCAGGCATCATGCTTGGGACACACGGTGGCCGGCCCATAGACCTCGGTCAGCCCATACACGTGGGTGAGATCGATGCCCAGGGCCTCCATGCCCTCGATCATGGACGCCGGCGGCGCCGCACCGGCCACCATCGCGCTGATGCCGGCCGGAATGGCGTCGCGCAGCGCCTGGGGCGCATTGACCAGCATGCTTTGCACGATGGGCGCACCGCAATAATGGGTCACCCCGTGTTCGACCATGCGCGCCACCATGGCATCGGCATCGACCCGCCGCAGGCACACGTTCACCCCCGCGCGGGCGGCGACTGTCCAGGGAAAGCACCAGCCATTGCAGTGGAACATGGGCAGCGTCCATAAATAAACCGCATGCTTGGGCATGTCCCACTCGAGAATATTGGAA
>NZ_JBAYTI010000096.1:0-7467 GCF_041675725.1 Castellaniella sp.
CGGCCTGGGCGGGTTGCGGCGACAGGCATCCGCCAGGAATGTCGTTTCCTGCAGGAACGCCTGCTCGCCACCAAAGCGACGCGTGTCGAACAACATCAGGTTCACCGAGGCGCCCCACCCCTGGCCGGGAGCCTGAGCCTGAGCCTGGACCTGGGCCTGAGCCGGGGCCTGCCCCGGGGTCGAGGCCGAGGCCTGGGCTTGAACCTCGGCAGCGGCGCGGCCGTGTCCGGCGAGGCCGCTGGTCAGGGCTTCGATCAATAAGGCGAGGCCGAAGCCCTTGTGGCCAAGACGCAGCCCACCCAGGGGCAGCAGGGTGCCGGAAGGATCCGCTTTCATCACCCCAGGATCCACGCTGGGATGGCCCTCGGCGTCGAGCAGAAAAGGCTCATCGAACGTCTGCCCTGCCCTGTGCAGGCGGTTGACCATGCCATTGGTGGTCATCGAGGCCGAGATATCGATCAGCCACGGCGTGGGATGCGCCGGAATGCCGGCGGCAATCGGGTTCGGGGTGAACACCGCGCGCGTGCCGCCGTGCGGCGCGACGATCTGTACCGTTGGATCGGAGCTCGATAGCACCGTGAGAAAACCCTCTTCGCTGGGTTCGCGCAGGTAGGCGGCCAGGCAGGCGATATGATGGCTGTTGCGGATGACCAGAGTGGCCGAGCCGAACTGCCGCGCACGCGGCTTCATCTGCCGCAGCCCCTCGTGCACCAGCCAGGGCCCGGGCAGCCGCTTACCGTCCCACAGCACCACCGCCCCATGGTCGTCGAGCGTCTCCGGGGCGCCCGAGACGCTGAGCGCGCCGTTGCTGATTTGATCGATATAGGGCGCCAATAGCGCCAGGCCGTGGGTATCGTGTCCCAGCAGATCGCCCTCGACCAGCGTCATCGCCACAGTGGCGGCCAGCGCGGCGTCCATCCCCGCCGCAGCCAGCAATCGGCTGGCAAAGTCCTTCAGGGCGTCGGCAGGATATCGCAATCTGGAGATCATGGGCTCGCCTATCATTCAAAAATTCAAAGGCCAAATCAACGGTGCGACGACAGCGCAGCGGTGCAACCGCAGCTCAACGATGCAACGGTGACGACCCGGACACGGTGTAGTCCGTGTCCATGTCCAGGGGATACAGCGGTCGCGGCGCCTTTCTATAGGGCAGATGCGAAACGTTCGAAGCCGCTACCCCGGGGGTATCGATGTAGAAGACCCGCGCGGCGACGTCGCCGAAGGCGGCGCGCCAGGCGGACCCGGATTTCGCGGTGATCGCCTTCTGGTCGGCCAGGACGATGCCCAGACAGGTGACGTGGTCGCTGTCGAAGGGCATGACGCGCTCAGTGGTCAGCACCACCGACACCTGCCCCTGCTGCACGATGGCCGTCAGACCCATGAGCACGCGCTGCCCGGTCATGTAGGAACCGGTCCTGGTATAGGTGACGGTATCGCAATACACCACCGTGCCATCGAGAGCGACGGGCGCGCCGTTCAGCGGCGTCGAATGCCCGCCCACGGTACGCTGGAACCGGCCCTGCAGGCCCACGGCGGCCGCGGCTTGTGCGGCTTCTGGATCCCACAGCACGACCACCGATGGGCCGACGTCGTCGGCCAGCAGGGCCTCGAGCAGGTGGGTGGCATCCCCCGGGGCCCCGCCGCCCACGTTTTCGGCCGGCTCCACCAGGATGGCGGGATCCCGACTGCGATCCGTGTCTGCGCGCAGCTCGGCCATGGCCGTCTCCAGGGGCACCAATTGCGGCAGAAAACGCTCGCGCTCGCGCCAGGTCTGCATCGCCAGCGTATCGACGGCCCGGGTGATGGGCTCGGGGTCGCCATAGGCCAGCACGGTAAAACCCAGGTAATCGAGATCCGAATAGGGAAATCCGGGCACGATGGAGCACGTCCAGACGCCATCGTCCTCTTCGAATTCATGCATCTGGCGGACCAGGTCGAGCATAGGCTGGTCGGACGTGCTCTGCATCTGCGGCACTGTGATCAGCGGCAGGCGCCGGACCGCCTTGGCCGGGCGCACGCCGGTGTCGAGCATGCGCCTGAGCAGCTGCGCGGCTTCCTGGCCGCGTTCGAAGAAGTCCACGTGCGGGAAAGTGTCGTAGCCAACCAGCAAATCAGCCGCCGCAATGCTGCGATCATTCAGGTTGGCGTGCAGGTCGAACGTGGCCACCAGCGGGCGCTCGGGCCAACGCACCCGGATGGCTTCGAGCAGGATGGCGTCGCCGCTCGCGCCGGTCTCGAGCACCATGGCGCCGTGCAGCGACAGGTAGACCGCGTCGGCATCGGGCGTCTGTTCAATGCAGGCCAGGATCTGGTTGGTGATGTGCTTGAACGCATCCAGGGTGACGGGCCCGGCCGGCACCGCGGCGCCGTAGCACGACGGCACCAGCTCGAAGCCGCAGGCGCCGGACTCGGCGATGAAGCCCCCCAGCTCGGTGCGGGTGCCGTCGAAGTAGGCCAGCAACCCGTCTCCCGTCTGGTATTGATAGGCCTTGAACTGCGCGAGGCCGGTTTCCACAGGCGAGAAGGTGTTCGTTTCATGCCATATCCCGCCAATCACCACTTTTTTCATCTGTTTCATACTCGATGGCCTTTATGTATCTGCTGTGTGCCTATTTGTGCCCGGCTTGTACCCGGCCGTTGTGCCCGGTTACTGTACCCGGCCTGTGCCCGGCTGTTGCGCCCGGCCGCGTCGGCCTTCACATCGCTTGCCGAAGTGGCAGGCAGGCTGGCCCGATGGGTTCCATGCTCTTGTACCAGAGCAGAAACTCTTGGTGGCCCAGCGCTTCGGACTTGGTGTGTTCGCCAGCGGCCGTGGCGAGTACCTGCTGGTACAGGGCATCGGCCACGTCGGCCGGGGCCTTGACCTCATCGATGATGGCGCCGGCATTGATGTCCATGTCGCCTTCCATATTCCGATAGGTCTCCGGGTTGGAGCAGATCTTGATGACGGGCGCGAGCGCCGAGCCGACGACGGAGCCCCGGCCGGTCGTGAACAGGATGAGATGGCAGCCGCAGGCGACCATCTCGACGATTTCCGCCGTGTCGTTCACGTCGGGCAGGCCGAATTTCACGGGGCCGTCGGGGATCATGTCCATCAGGTACAGACCGCCGTGTTCCGGCACGTCGCCCGGCTTGATCATGCCCACGATGGGGCGCGAACCGCTTTTGGTGTAGGCGCCGATCGACTTTTCCTCGATCGTGGTCAGGCCGCCCTCGACATTGCCGTCGCCGATGTTCCCGTGCCCGAAGTGCTGGTAGTAGGCCCGCGTCTTGTCCATGGCGCCGCGTATTTCGTCGGCCAGGCCGGGGGAGACCGCCCGCTCGGCCATGTGCTCGTCGCAGCCGATCAGCTCGCCGAGTTCCTCGAACATCACGGCGGCGCCATCGTCCACGAGCCGGTCGAATGCCAGGCCCACCACGGGGTTGGCGGTGACGCCGCTGAGGCTGTCCGAACCGCCGCAGGTGGTGCCGATCACCAGCTCGGAAAGGGCCATGTCCACCTTGGGCGCTTTCGAAAGCACCGCCAGCTGGTCGGCCACCCAGCGCTGGCCATCTTCGATGGAGCGCAAGGTGCCGCCGTTCTGCTGGATGACGATGGTTTCCAGCGGGCGGCCCGATTCGCGGATCTTCTCTTGCAGGGGTTCGCGCTGGAAGCACTCGCAGCCCAGGGACACCAGCAGCACGGCGCCGACATTCGGGTGCAGGCACAGGCGCTCCATCATCATGGCCGCGTATTCATTCGAGAAGCAGCCAGGAAAGCCGATGAGGTGGGCGCCGGCGTGGCGGTACGGCCAGGTGATCTCGCGTGCGACGTGGTGGGCGCATTCGACCAGGTAGACCACCGAGACGTGATTGCGGATGCCTTTGCGGCCGTCGGCGCGCAGATAGCCCTGCAGGGCGTGTTTTCGAGCGCCGTTTTGTGGAGCGCCCAACGGGCCGTTCTGCGAAATGCCCAGCGGATCGCCCTGTGGGGCGTCCTGTGGGGCGCCCATTGAGCCGTTCTGCGGGCGGGCGGCCGAGGCGGGGTGGGAAACGGGGTTCATGGTGTTGGCTCCACAGCAGGCGGTGTTGGCTCCGCAGCAGGCGGTGTGGGCTCCACGGCGGGCGATGCGGATTCGACGGCGTGCGGCGTGGGCTCCACGACGTGGGATTGATGATCGAGAAAATTGGTGGCCAGGTTATGGGAATGCACGTGGCTGCCCTTTGGGATGTCGTGCAGCGCATGGCCGATGGGCACGCCGTAGCGGAACACGGTGCCCCGGTCGGGGATGTCGGCCATGGCCACCTTGTGGCCAAAGGGGATGTCGTCCAGCGCGACCAGGGTCTGGTCTTCGAACCGCAGGGCGTCACCCGCCTGGATGGCTTCGAAGGCGATGGCGATGTTGTCGTGCGCCACCAGTTTCATGATGCGCTTCATGCGGGTCTCCTGCGGATCGCCGGGACCGTGATCGATGCCCCATAAACGATGCATATGTTGTGTGAACAGGCTGTTTGGCTTGATTGCAATCCTATCAGTAAATTTTCATGACTCAAAGGCCAGCGCTCTTAAAAGAAGGGTGTCCAGACGGGCACCGAGGGTAAACGAGCACGCCAATAGGGCCCCAGCGGGGCCCAGCATAGGTGTGACAGGATGTACCAGCGGCACATGGTGTTGCTATAATCCAGGGCCATGAGCCGCCCAGACTCCACACAGGTGCCGACATCGACAACCATGCCATGAGCGCCCAAGGCAAGAAGCCGGGTGGCCGGCCCGATCCGGCCAGCTGCTTCAGGAACAGGCTCAACGAGCTGCTCTTCAAGCGGAAACTGTCACGCAATGACCTGGTCAGCCTGACGGGGCTGAACCGTTCTTCCGTCTCGCAGCTGCTGTCCGACAAGGCCTCGCGCCTGCCCCGCATCGAAACCCTGGTGCAGATCGCGCGCAGCCAGAATGTCAGCATCGACTGGCTGCTGGGCCTGACGGACCACAACCAGCCGGTAGACGAACCCACCGGCCACGGCGATCCCGAACCCTGGCATCCGTTCCGGTTCGCGTCCATCCGCGAAGAGCAGTTCATGCGCTGGCGCGAAGACTACAGCGGGATGAAGATCCGCTATTTTCCGACCACGCTGCCCGAGCCCCTGAAGTGCGAAGAGCTGATCGAGTGGCAGTATCGCGGGCACCCGGAAGTCAGCGTCGACGAGGCGATCGAGGGCATCCGCTACCGCAAGACCTACCTGGGCCGGCCGGGCGCCGACATGGAAATCTGCTCGAGCATCGAAATGATCCAGGCCTTCGCCCGCGGCGACTACCTGTGGCACGGGCTGCCCCTGGAGGTGCGCCAAAAGCAGATCCGCTACATGGTCGAATCCTACGAGGCGCTGTACCCGACGTTTCGCTGGTTCTGCATCGACGCGCGGCAGAACTACCTGGCGGTCTATCCCGTCACGATCTTCGGGCAGAAGCACGCCTGCCTGTACCTGGGTCATACCTTCCTGTCCACGCGACACGTCGACACCATCAGCAGGCTCACGCGCGAATTCGACGGCCTCATCAAGATCGCCGTAATGCAGCCTTTGCAGACGCTGCAGTTCCTGAAAGATCTCCTTCTCTGAAAACGGCAGATAGTGGCCGAAAGCGGCTGAAATCAACCGAAAACTGCTGAAAATCCCTGCGCTGAAAAAGACCGGTCGAGAGGCGCTCGCAGCCGCCGAAGGGCGGTTGGACGCGGCCAGCTGCGGCCCGGATCAAGCGCATGGTGAGCACATATGTCCTATTCACAAGATATATGAGCTGGATACAAATCATATTTTCTTTACACGCCATACCTGTTTTGATACAGTCCCGGTACGTATTCCTGATGTAGATGACACTCCCGTGGAGACAATAATGAAGCAGGCGACATTCATGAAGTACATTGCGGCCGCTGCCGCCCTGATGGTGGCCGGCAGCGCCAGTGCGGCCTGGCCCGAGCGGCCGATCACGCTGGTCGTGCCCTGGGCCGCAGGCGGCGGAACCGATGCCACGGCGCGCATCATCGGTTCCGTGCTCGAAAAAGAGCTTGGCAAGCCAGTCAATGTGGTGAATCATGCCGGCGGCAACGGGGTGGTCGGCTACCAGTCGATCGCGGGTTCCAAGAATGATGGCTACACGTTCGGGATGATGGACACCAACATCACCGCGCTGCACCATCAGGGGCTGACCGAGCTGTCCTACAAAGACTACACGCCGCTCGCCCTGGTCAACCAGGATCCTGAAGCGATCATCGTCAATGCCTCGGCCAGCTATAAAGACATGGGCGACCTGGTCAAGGCGTTCACGGATAAACCGGGCACGTTCAAGGCATCGGGCGCCGGCCAGGGCAGTATCGGCCACCTGGGGGTTGCGGGCCTGCTCAAGAGCCTGGACCTCGACCTGGACACGATCCACTGGGTACCCTCCGCAGGTGCCGCGCCGGCCATGATCGAGCTGACTGCAGACGGGATCCAGATCGTGGTCGCCACACTGCCTGAAGGCCGCTCGCTGATCGATGCCGGCAAGGCCCGTCCGCTGGCGCTGCTGGCCGATACCCAATCCGCCGTCTATCCGGATGTCCCCACCCTCAAGAATGCCATCGACAGCGATTGGACGATCGGGCTGTGGCGCGGCATCGTGGCGCCCAAGGGGCTGCCCGACGACATCCGCGACAAGATGGAAGCGGCATTGAAGGCCACCGTCAACAGCGACGCGTACAAGGAATTCATGGCCAAGCAAGGCTATGGCGTGGCCTATATGGACGCGGCCTCCTTCGGCCAGTTCATGGAAGAGCAAGACCAGAGCACCGGCGAACTGCTGCGTGCCGTGGGGCTTGCAAAGTAGGCGGGCACCCAGGGTAAGGGTAGGCACCGCCGGGGGCGCGGCATACGGGGGGCGGTATGCCGCGCCGCGCCATTTCAGCGTTCGGTCTTAGCCCACGACCGTGGGCCCGGATTCTCTTCCAAGCAAAACAACGATAACGGGTCCGGGTCACCCCAGCGCCGCTGACTGCCGTATTCTGCCAAGGCTACATTCCGCCAGGGCCGCACTGTGCCAACATTGTGCCAAACGACCAAACGGCGCCATCAGGGCCGTGAGCGTGGCCGTGAGCACGACTGCGGGTGCGACCGCGGCACGACTGCGAGCACGACTGCGAGCACGACTGCGGGTGTGGATGCGACTGCAGATGCAACTGCGGGTTCGAATGCGACTGCGGATGCGGTCATGCCGGCCGGGCGCGCCACGAGCACATAATGCCGGAATGACCAAGAAATTCAGCATATTGTTCTTTTCAAGCAGCTCTTTTCTTGGATATCGGCATCAAATTTCATCTTGATTGCCTGATAATGCTAAGGAACATCTGAACAAGTCCTCTGGACCTGTCAGAATATAGGTTGTTGAAATGGATCCAGTCAGGAAGACCCCGATGAGTCAGCTGAGCTTCTCCGATGCCGAATTCATTAGCAAGCGTA
>NZ_JBAYTI010000097.1:0-7436 GCF_041675725.1 Castellaniella sp.
GACCGTACGCGCCTGGCGTTTCTGTTCGATGGGCGCACCGACCAGCAAGATGCCTTTGTGTGGCAGGGCACATTCGATGTGCGCCACCTGATCCGCCACCAGGCCGTGTACGCTGCGCAGGGCCACGATGGCATCGATCGCGGCATGGGCAAAACGGCAGGCCGGGTACGGCTTGATGGCGATGTCCAGCGTGCGCCACTGGCGGCCGAGCCCGGCCAGCGCTTCGGGCATGTCGGCGCGCGGCGCATAGGCGCGCATGAACCCATGCGGCCCCTCGAGGGGATGGGACGCGCCGACATACCCCGCGCGGGCCAGGCAGGCCGAGACCAGGCCTGCGCGCGCTGCCGCCCCGACCTGAAAGCGCTTCGTCCACGCGCCGTTTTCGAGGAACTGCAACGAACCCGCCGCCTGGCTCAGGGCGATGCCCAGCGCCGACTGGGTCTGTGCGGCATCCAGGCCCAGCACGCGGGCTGCCGCCACGCTGGCGGCAAACACGCCACAGGTCGCCGTGGGATGGAAGCCCCGATCGTAGTGGTCTGCCGCCCCCAGGGCCACCGCCAGGCGGCAGACCAGCTCGTAGCCGGCAACGACCGCGGCCAGCACCTGAGCCCCGGACGCCGCCACCATGCCCGCGGCCGCGAGGGCGGCCGGCAGCACCGTGGCACTGGGATGCAGCGCGCCACGCGCATACGTGTCGTCGAAGTCCAGAGAATGGATCAAGGCGCCGTTGAGTTCGGCGGCCGCAGGCGGCGTGAAGGTCTCTGTGGCCCCGAGCACCCGGCCGCCCTTGGGATCGGCGCCCGTGGCCTGGCCCATGGCCCGCAGGGCCGCGGCATGGACCTGGGTGGACTCGGCGGCCTGCCAGGCACGCATCCCGACCCCAAGGGAATCGAGGATCAGCGCCTTGGCACGCTCGCGTACGGCGTCTGGGATGTGCCCGGGCCGCAGCCCGGCGGCAAATTGCGCCAGGGCGGCGGTGACTTCAGGCGGTGCCGCGACCGCCGGTTCAGCCCGGGCGGCGCTCATGAAACCAGCCTGCGCGCCAGAATGCGCGTGGGCGCCCCGTCGCCCCCCCGGATGTTCAACGCATTGCACAGGATCTCGACCCGCTGCCCCGTCAGGGCGTCCAGGTTCGTGAGATGCTCGGCCACCAGCACCCCATGCCCCAACAGCCGCTCGTGGACGGGAAAATCGAACCCTGGCCCACGATGTTCGTGCGGCATTTCCGGCGTGGGGGTGTCGACGGCCAGCATCTTGACCTGGCGATCGACCAGCCACTGCGCTGCCGCCACGCTCAGCCACGGGTGGTTCTGGTAGGCATCGGAATAGGCCAGATGATGCATGCCGGTGTTCAGGACGAGGATGTCGCCCGGTTCGAGCCCGACGCAGGCCGCTTCGAGCTGTGCCGGACCGATTTCGCACCCCCCATCGGTTTCGACCCGGCAGATCAGGCCCGCGCCGGACAAGCGCTCGAGGGGCACCTCTTCGAACGCCGGCCCGTCATTGAAGCGATGGCGCGGCGAATCGACGTGCGTGCCAAGGTGGACCACCATGTCCATGCGGGTGATGTTCAGGGGAAAATCGGGCCGCTGCAGGAAATGGCCGAAACTTGGCACCGGAAAGAAAGGCTGCCGCGGCATGTCGGAGCTCAGTGGATGGGACAGATCGACCCAGGGCCCCTGCGCCCGCAACGGACGCGCCGGGGGCAGCTCGACCCAGCCCTTCCAGCCATCGGATAATTCACCGCTCGCATCACACATGGGGTTCTCCTGTTGAAACGCCCGCCCGGTATCGCCCGGTATTGAAAGACCCGCTCGGGCCACACCGCAACCCGGACGCGCTCAATGCCCGCCGATGAGCGCGGACAATGAGGCAAGCGGGGCGTTTTCGAGATCGCCGATCAAGGCGACGAGGCGGTCGGCCTGCCCGGGGTTCAGGACACCGTGGCCGTTGTCGCGGAATTTTTGCTCCAGCTCTGGCGCGGACAGCGGGTTGCCCGGATCGCCCTTGGGATAATACACAGTGGCCTCGTGCCGACTGCCATCGCGCAAGGTGACGATCACCCGCGCCGGGAATTTCTCGGGGTACAGCGGGGTGAGTTCGGGGTCGGCCACCACCTCGGTCACCCCGAGCACCCTGCGAACACGCGGGTCGTTGAAGCGCTCTGGCGCAAATTGCTTCTGGGTGACTTCGCCGTCCACCAGCGCGACGGCCACGCAATACGGGACCGACAGCCGGGCGGCCATGGTCTTTTGTACGTCTTTGCTGGAAAAATGAGACTTGACCGTGGCATATGTGCGGATTTCAACCGCGGTGATGTCCTGGGCGGCCGGATGGTCCCGCCGCACGATTTCCAGCGCGGCCCCAATAGGTGAATGGCTGGCCAGGATGGAAGGGTAGAACTTGAAGCCGTTTTGCAGGATTTCCCAGCGCTCGCCCAGGCCGTCGTGCAAGGCCGCGGCGTCGGGTTCGGTGCTGTAGGCGGCCAGATAGCCCTTTGGATGCCCAAGAATGTCGGGCGGGCTGCTGGCACCGAGCTCGGCCAGCAGCATGGCCAGCGTACCGTTCATGGCCGCTTTGCCTGGATGCAGGCTCTTGGAATCATCGCCTGATTCGAAAAACGTGTTCAGACCGGCCGCCTGGGTGCCGGCGAACCCCAAAGCGGTGCAGGTGGCATCGGCCCCCAGGCCGGCTGCCCGGGCAGCGGCGGCGGCGGCGGCGAACGTGCCGTTGGTGGCGGTGGAATGCCAGAATCGGTAATGGCTCGGCATGACCGCCATCCCGACCCGCGCCCCGACCTCGTAGCCCGCCACCAGCGCCGTGATCAGATCGCGCCCCGTACCCCGACGGGCTTCGCACACCGCCAGGGCGGCTGGCACCACCACCGAGCCCAGATGCGCCAGCGCGCGCTTGTGCGTGTCGTCGTTGTCGGCCGCATTGATCAGCATGCCGTTGGCCAGGGCGGCCAGGGCCGCGTGCGTCTGCGCCCCGCCGATCACCGTGGCCTGTGCGGCCGCACCAAACTGGCCGACCAGCGCATTGGCAATCTGGGCCTTGCGCGGATCTTCTTTATAAGCGGCGAACGCACAACCCAGGGCATCGAGCAAAAAACGCCCGGCCTGCGCCACGACGTCGGGGGGCAAGTCATCATATTGAAGCTGGGCCACGAATCGGGCCATCGGCTGGGTCAGGGAAGAGGTCATGGGAATCAGGCCTGGGAAGGCAACGAAAACAAGAGGAGACACGGACAAGAGGGGACACGGGGCCGCGGCCTGTGGAAGCCGGCCACGGCCCACAGGAAAAGTATGATCAGGTTCGCACGGGCAGGAAAGCGAATTTTCCCGAACACAGGCTTCGTATATGGCAAACACATATCGGGCGTCTTCATGGGGCCTGCGCGGCGGCGCCGGCGTATCCGCCCGCCGCGCACAGATTGTCGACCAGCTCGGCCAGGAAGTCCTGCCGATGACGACGCTCGCGCCGTATGCAGACACGCAGATCGCGCCGTGACCATGGCTCTTTGAGCCCCACCACCGCCAGATACTCGTGATCCGCCGGTTCGAGCGCGGAGCGCGGGACGACGCCGATGCCTGCGCCCGAGGCGACCAGGCGGGCGATCGCACGATAGCCCGACACCTGCACACGCACATCGAGGCGCCCGCCCAGGGCGGCGGCATGCCCGACCAGAAACGTATGCAGCGCGGTCCCCTGTTGAAGACTGATGAACGGTTCACCCATGCAGTCCGCAAAACAGATTTCCGGTGCGTTTGCCAAGGCCGAAGCCTTGGGCATGAGCATGACCAGCTGGTCCTGACGATACGGTAGAAATTCGAGGTCTGGATGGATCTGGTCGAGCGCCACGACCCCGATGTCGGCGCGCGCCGAGGCCACGGCATCGACGATCTCGTGGCTGGGATGCTCTTCGAGAATGATGCGCACGTCGGGAAAGCGCGCAAAGAAACGGGCCAGATCGTCGGGCAGGTACGAACTGATGGCATTGTTGTTGGCAAAGAATGTGATCCGGCGCGTGAGGCGTTGCGAAAACGGCTGCATATCGGTCCGCATCTGCTCGAGCTGGGCCACACAGCGCCGCGCATGGTCGGCCATGACGCGGCCGGCCGTGGTCAGGCTGACCCCGCGGGCGCCGCGAATCAGCAGCCGGGCCCCGACGGTGTCTTCCAGGCGTTTGATGCGCAGGCTGACGGACGATGGCGCCAAATGAACGCGTTCGGCGCCGCGCGACAGATTGCCCGCATCGGCCACCGCAAGAAACACTTTCAGGTCGATGAAGTCGTAGTGCATGCCAATGGGGAACGAATCGGGGAATCGGGAATCGGGGAACGAATCGGCTGGCTCGTCAGGCAGCTTACCGCGAGCTTTCGTGATTGACAAATGCTGGCTTTGAAATTGCTCGCTTCCGCCCGCCACCGGGGCTCGGGATAATTCTCTCAGGCCTGTCCGCATGGCAGGTCGCATTCATGAGCCTCATCTCAGGGTATCCCCTCCATGCCGAATAGACCAGAATCCGCCCTTGCCCCACCGCCTTCCAAGCCACTCGACGGGCTGCTCGTCGTCGCCATCGAACAGGCCGTCGCTGCCCCTGTGTGCACCGGACGCCTGGCCGAAATGGGCGCGCGCGTCATCAAGATCGAACGGCCCGACGGCGACTTCGCCCGCGGCTACGATCAGGCCGCCAACGGCGAAGCGTCCTATTTCGTCTGGGCCAACAGGGGTAAAGAATCCATGGTGCTGGACTTCAAGCAACCCGAAGGGGCGGCCCTGCTGCACCGCATGCTGGCCAAGGCCGACGTGCTGGTCCAGAACCTGGCACCCGGTGCGCTGGCACGGGCCGGCTTTGGCGCGGCAGAACTGCGCGCGCGATATCCGCACCTGATCCTCTGCGACATCAGCGGCTACGGCAGCGAAGGCCCCGGCAGCGAACTCAAGGCCTATGACCTGCTCGTTCAGTGCGAAAGCGGCCTGGTCGGCGTCAGCGGCGCCCCCGAAGCCTATGGGCGCATCGGTGTCTCGATCTGCGACATCGGTGCCGGCCTGAACGCCACCATCGGCGTGTTGTCGGCGCTCGCGCAGCGTGCCCGCACCGGCAAAGGCGCAAATATCGCCATCTCGCTGTTCGACAGCACCGCCGACTGGATGACGGTACCCTATGTCCATCAAGTCTATGGCCAGGGCGCACCCGCACGCCAGGGTCTGCAGCATCCATCGATCGCACCGTACGGCAGCTACGCCACCCGCGACGGGCACGACATCGTCATCAGCATCCAGAATGAGCGCGAATGGCAACAGTTCTGCACTCACTTTCTGCGCGATCCGTCCGTGGCGGCCGACGAACGCTTTTCTTCCAACAACCAGCGTGTGCACCACCGCGACGCCCTGAATACAATGATTGCCGCGGCGTTTGCGCAGCTGGACCGCGACCAGGCCCTGGCGCGCCTGGGTGCATCGAACACGGCGTACGGGCAGGTGCGCTCGGTGGCCGGGCTGGCCCGGCACCCGGCCCTGCGCACCTGGCCCATGTCCGTCCACGGCAAAGATCTGCAACTGATCGCGCCTCCGGTGCGGGCGCCCTGGGACACGCAGCGGTTCCAGCCAGCGCCGCGCCTGGGGCAGCACACTGAATCACTGCGGGCAGAATTTTCCGCCCCCCACAACGAGACCACACCATGACCCCACTCGACATGAACCATCTGCGTCAATGGATCGGGAAATCCATGGCAGACCACGACGTCCTGTCCGTACGACACGCACGGCTCATGGCGGCCACCGTCGGGCGCACCCCCGAAAGCCTGGACGACGGCATGGCCCTGCCGCCCTTGTGGCACTGGATCTACTTTCTCGAGGGCCGTCCGCCCGCCGAACTGGGCCGTGACGGCCACGCGGCACGGGGCGGGTTCCTGCCGCCCGTGCCGCTCAGCAACCGCATGTGGGCCGGCGGGCGGCTTGAGTTCCATGCCCCGCTGGTGCTGGGCAAGCCCGTCGAGAAGCATTCGAGCATCGTATCGGTGGAGCATAAGCAGGGGCGCAGCGGCGACCTGGTGTTCGTCGCCGTGCAACACGTCATCCGGCAATCCGGGCAAGAAGCGGTGCGCGAGATCCATGACATCGTCTACAAAGAGCCCAGCCCGCCCAACGCAAATACGCCGTCACCGAAAGACCGCCGTCCCAGCCAGCACAGCAAGCCCTTCGAAGCCGATTCGACGCTGTTGTTCCGCTACTCGGCCCTGACCTTCAACGGCCATCGGATCCATTACGACGCAGACTACTGCCGCAACGTCGAGGGATACCCCAACCTGGTCATTCATGGCCCGCTATGCGCCACCCTGCTGGCCGGATACGCAGAAGAAGTCGCTGGCCGACGGCTGAAAACCTTCGAATACCGGGCCCTGCGCCCCAACCTGCTGGGCGATGCACTGAGCCTGAACGCGTCGGCGCATGCCGACGGCCTGTCGGTCTGGATGGCTAAGGCCAGCGGCGCCGTCTCCATGCAAGCCCACGCCGCCTTTCACTGACGGCCACACTGGGCCGGCCG
The DNA here is from genome assembly GCF_041675725.1 of Castellaniella sp. Classification (GTDB taxonomy): domain Bacteria; phylum Pseudomonadota; class Gammaproteobacteria; order Burkholderiales; family Burkholderiaceae_B; genus Castellaniella. The sequence goes on from NZ_JBAYTI010000097.1 coordinate 6,551, forward strand.
TGAAGCGCGCCCGACGGTGCGCCGAACCCGCCGGCCGTGTGTGGCTGAAGACACATCGTGTACACAGATTGGACACTTCAGCATCCAGGCAGGCCCACACTGTCCACTAAACGGCTACACTGAATTTGGCACGCAAATTGCGGTGACCTTTACGACGATACAGGATATGTACACGATATCCACTTTATTCCAACCGGGGCCGGCACCGACAGCACGAGCCCCTAACAACAAGGAAGCAAGACCGTGACTGACCGTTATGCCCATTACGAAAGATTCGCCTTCGACAGGCCCAGCCCCGGCGTACTGCGCGTCACCATGAAATCCCCCCTGAAGCTGGGGGCCATGGATCCACAAATGCACCTGGAAGTGTCCGAAATCTGGCGCGACCTGGATGCCGACGACGACGTCAACGTGATCGTCTTCACCGGAGACGGCAAGACCTTCTCGGCGGGCGGCGACCTGAATCACGAACGCAAGGTGTGCGATGACTACGCACTCAGAATGCAAACGATGAAAGAGGCACGCAACCTGGTCACCAACATGCTGGATTGCCGCAAGCCCATCATCACGGCTGCCCGCGGATGGGCCGTGGGTGCCGGGCTGGCCACCCTGCTGCTGGCCGATATATCCATCGTGGCCAACGATGCGAAGATGTCCGACGGCCACCTGAAGATCGGCGTGGCGGCTGGCGATCACGCGGCCATCATCTGGCCGCTGCTGTGCGGCATGGCCAAGGCCAAGTACTACCTGCTGACGGCGGACACCATCACGGGCGAAGAAGCCGAACGCATGAATCTGGTTTCGATGGCGGTGCCCGACGAAGAAGTCGAAGCCCGCGCACTGGAAGTGGCTGCCCGTCTGGCCAAGGGCGCACCCGCCGCTCAGC
>NZ_JBAYTI010000098.1:0-7332 GCF_041675725.1 Castellaniella sp.
CCCACCCCGCCGGGAAACACCGTGCAACCCAGGGCATGGGCCGCGGTTTCCATCATCGAGCCCGCCGGGGTGAAATGGTAGGAAAAGCAATTGTGCACGAGCATGCCCGGCCGGACCCCGGCCGCATGCAGGGCCCGCGCGAAGCCCCAGTAATCGGCCCGGCCGCTCTCGGGTTCGTAGATCGGCCCCGGAGACGCGAATACGCGCCGGGCCTGCCCCCAGCCAATGGCCGAGAAACCGCCAAAGACCCGCTCGCGTTCGTCGGGGCCGGCGCCCTGCCCGGCGATGCGTGCCGCATGCTGGGCTTCGAGCAGCTGGGACTTGCGCAGCACGGGCACGTCGACGAGGGTCGCCCGGCTGTTGATATGCGCGGGCTCCAGGCCCTGCAGCTGGCGCGCAATGGCCGGCGCGGAGGCCCGGGCCCGCTCGAGCGCCGCCGGCAGGCGTTCGAACAGATGCCGTTCGCGCTCTTCGGGAGGCTGCGTCTCGTGCGTATCGTAGTAATCGTGCATGATGTCCCCCATTACAACCAGCGCTTGCGACGCTTGTAACTCTTGATGTTCTTGTAGGAACGGCGCTCTTCGCCCCCGCCCAGGTACGAGGCTTTCACGTCTTCGTTGCCCACGAGCTCGGCCCGCGAGCCATCGAGCACCACCTTGCCGTTTTCCATGATGTAGCCGTAGCTGGCCAAGCGCAGGGCCCAATTGGCATTTTGCTCGACCAGCAGCATGGTGAGCCCTTGTTCGCGATTGATGGTTTCGATGATGCCGAAGACTTCCTTGGCCAGCAGGGGGGACAGGCCCATGGAGGGCTCGTCGAGCAGCAAGAGCTGTGGTCGGGCCATCAGGGCCCGGCCGATGGCCAGCATCTGCTGCTCGCCCCCCGACAGATACCCGGCCAGCCCCCCGGCCCGTTCGAGCAGCCGGGGGAAATAGCCGAACACCATGTCCATGTCGCGCCGGATGTTCTGCTTGTCCTTGCGGGTGAAGGCCCCCAGGCGCAGGTTTTCCAGGACGGTCATGTCTTCGATGACACGGCGCCCTTCCATGACCTGGAAGATGCCCTGTTCGACGATGGTCTGCGGCGACTGGTTGCTGATGGTCTGGCCCTGGAAGGTGATGCTGCCGCGCGTGACCGCGCCGTCTTCGGTCTTGAGCAGGCCGGAGATGGCCTTCAGCGTGGTGGATTTGCCCGCCCCGTTGGCGCCCAGCAAAGTCACGATCTGCCCGCGCGGGACGTCCAGACTGACCCCACGCAGCACCAGGATGACTTCATCGTAGACCACTTCGATGTTGTTGACCGACAGCATGATCTCGGCGGCATCCGTGGCCTGAGCCTGTTGCGACATAGTGCTCTCCGTGTGGGTCCCGGGGCGCACCACCGCCCCGGGCCTGGGTCTTACCAGCCCAGATACTCTTCGCCCCGCGGCAGCTGCTCGACGTCGACGAACTCGAAGCGCGGATCGCCGTTGTTCCAGTTGTTGCGGTACATGGTGACCTGCGTGGTGGCGCGGTGATCGGTCGGCGTCCAGGTGACCGGCGGGCAGACCCCTTCGAGATCGGCGGGCACGTGCTCGGTCAGGGTCTCGAGCGCATCCTTGATGCTCTTGCTGGTGACTTCGCCGGACTTGTCGGCCAGCAGCATCGCATCGCGCATCACGAAGGCGGAACAGACCCCACGGATATACGGCAGGGCGCGCGCCTTCTTGCCGTCGGGATCGGACATCTTGGAGACCTCGCGCACCGTCTTCATGCCCGGCGCATCGGACGTCCAGGCCGCCATGGCCGGCACCACGATGCCATCGCCAGCGGCCCCCGCCGCCTCGGCCGAGGGTTCGTCGAAGCCCCAGTAGTTGGTGACGAACTGGACATCGGTGCCAACCGTGTTGCAGGACTTGATCATGGAGACGTTGCTGGCCGCGGTGTTGCCCAGATAGGCATAATTGACGCCGGCGTCCTTGAGCGCGAGGCACTGGGACTTGAAATCCGCCGGGGCCAGGGGATACACGATGGGCGGCAAGACGTCGAAGCCGATTTCTTCGGCCCAGATGTTACAGGCCTCTTTTGGAGCATTGGGGTAAGGGTGGTTGGCCCCCATGTGCACCCACTTGGGCTTGCCGCTCTTGCCCGACGCTTTCCAGTCTTTCAGCGCCCACGAGGCCTGTGCACGGCAGGCATCGGAGTACGTGGCGCCCACGAAGAAGTTGTATGGCGTGGCGGTCTTGCTGCGGGGCGCCTTGCCGGTGGGGTCGGTGAGATGGCCGGAATAGGAGGCCGAGAAAAAGACCACGCCGTCCTTGGTGACGAACGGGGTGAGCGCCTCGGTGTCGGAGGTGCCCCAGCCCTGGATCAGCACCGGCTTGAGGCTGGACTGCCAGCGCTTGTAATGGGCGACCGAACGGGGGATTTCGTAGCCGTAGTCTTCGGACGGCATCTCGATTTTCTTGCCGTTGATGCCACCGTGGGCATTGATGTAGGCCACGGCGTCATCGATGGCATTGCCATAGGGTACGCCGACGTCGGACGTGGGCCCGGTGAACGCCGACAGGTGCCCCACGGGTATGCTGTCGGCGGCCAGAGCCGGCGCCCCGAGCCCAAGGCCCATGACCGCGGCCGCGGCCAGTAACGGAGTCAGTTTGTTTGACATGTCAGATCCCTCCTCAAGGTTTGCATGTTTGCTGCTTGAATGTCGGCCATTGCGGGCCGGCTCACATCGAATACGAAAACGCTAATACGAGAATGGGTAGAGCTTCCACCAGGCCTTGGTCATTTTCCAGCGATGGATCAGGCCTTCGGGCTCGAAGATCAGGAACAGGACGATGGCCATGCCGACGGCGATTTCCTGCATGTAGGACACGTTGGAGCCCAGCTGCGGGGCGAGGTCCTTGAGGGTCCCGGCCCCCCAGGTGACGACCTGCGGCAGCATGACCATGAAGATGACACCCAGCAAAGTGCCCATGACCGAACCCAGGCCGCCGATGATGATCATGCCGATGAACTGGACCGAGAGCAGCAGCCCAAAGGCCTCGACCGAGACATAGCCCATATAGTGGGCGTACAGTGCCCCGCCGATGCCGGCATAAAAGGACGAGATGCCAAAGGCCAGAATGCGGTACTTGTTGAGGTTGATGCCCATGATCTCGGCCGACAGGTAGTGGTCGCGCAAGGCCACGAAGGCCCGGCCATCGCGGCTGCGCATGAGGTTGGTGATCAGCAGCAGCGTCAGAACCAGAAATGCCAGCACCACGTAGAAATAGCTGGCATCGGTATCGAAGGCGAAGCCGAAGAGCTCGACCGGCCCGGCCATGGTGCCCGCCGTGCCGCCCGTGAACCAGTCGGCCCGGTTGAAGAAGTCTTCGATGATGTACTGCGCGGCCAGGGTGGCAATGACCAGATACATGCCCTTGAGCCGGCCCGCCGGCAGGCCGAAGATCAACCCGACCAGCGTGGTGAACAGGCCCGCCAGCGGAATGCACAGCAAGACCGGAATGCCGAAGCTGTTGTTGAGCCACGCCGAGGTGAAGGCCCCGACCCCGAAGAACGCCGCGTGCCCCAGCGAAATCTGCCCCGAATACCCTGTGAGGATGTTGAGCCCCAGCGCGGCAATACCGAAATAGCCGATCTGAATCAACAGGCTGAGCCAGTACGCGTTCAGGTACAGGGGCCCCAGCGCCAGCACCAGCAGGCCGAGCAACGCCATGTTGCGCGAGAATGCGGTGGGAAAGATGCGGATATCGGTGCGGTAACTGGTGTGGAACTCGCCGCACCGCATGCTGTCTGCGCCCAATGCCATGGCTGAGTTCTCCTAGATGCGTTCGATGTCTTCGGTGCCGAACAGGCCGTACGGCTTGACCATGAGAATGATGATCAGCACGTAGAACGGCACGATCTCGAGCAGGTTGCCCCAATGCAGGTACTGCGTGTCGGCAAACGCTGCCAGGTTTTCGATCACCCCGACGATGAGCCCGCCCACCATGCCGCCGACGATGGAATCGAGCCCGCCGACAATGACGGCCGGGAATACCTTGATGCCATAGATGGCCAGCGAGGACGAGACCCCGTTGACCATGCCGATCACCACCCCGGCCAGGGCCGAGGCCATCGCCGAGATCGCCCATGACAGGGCGAACACGCGCTCGACCGAGACGCCCAGGCTTTGCGCCACCTGCTGATCGAAAGCGGTGGCGCGCATGGCCAGCCCCATGCGCGAGTACTTGAAGAACAGGAAAAACCCGACTACGACCAGGATGGCCAGCACGAAGCTGAGCACGTAGGGCATCTGCACGTTCAGGCCCAGAATTTCGAGGTGATCGGTTTCGAACACCGCTGGAAAAGAGCGCACGTGCGAGCCGAAGATCCAGTTCATGGCCGAGCGGAACACGATGGACAGCCCGATGGTGAGCATGATGACCGAGATGATGGGCTCGCCGATCATGGGGCGCAGCACCACCATCTGCAGCAGCACGCCGAACAGGAACATGAACACCAGAGTGACCAGGAAGCCCAGCCAGAACGGCAGGCCGAACTGCACGATGGTGGCCCAGCAGATCCAGGCGCCGATCAGGAGGAATTCGCCCTGGGCGAAGTTGAGGATTTGCGTGGCCTTGTAGATGAGCACGAAGCACATGGCCACCACCCCGTACAGGGCGCCCACGAGTATCCCGTTGACCCCGAATGCAAGCAGTAGACTCCAGTCCATGGTGGGTTCTCCTCAGGACAGGTCGACGACCCGCAGGTCGGTGATGACCTGCGAACGGGTGCCGTCCTGGAATGTGATCACGGTGTCCACGTGCACCGATTCGCGGCCGTCGTAGATGGCATCGATGATGTCGGCGTATTTTTCCTGGACGACCTTGCGGCGTATCTTGCGCGTGCGGGTGAGTTCGCCGTCGTCGGGGTCCAGCTCTTTATAGAGCAGCAGGAATTTGCGCACCTGCTGCCAGGCCGGCAGGCCGGCATTGACCTGCTCGATTTCGCGCCGGATCATGTCGTAGACCTGCGGCTGGGCCGAGAGATTGGTGTAGTTGGTGAAGGCGATGCCACGGTGTTCGGCCCACTTGGACAAAATGCCATAGCGGATGCAGATCATGGCCGACAGCCAGGGGCGTTCGTGCCCCAGGATGACGGCCTCGGCGATGAACGGTGAAAACTTGAGCTTGTTTTCGACGTACATGGGCGAGAAGCGGTGCCCCAACGACGTGACGGCCAGGTCCGAGAGACGATCGATCACCACCAGATGGCCGTTTTCTTTCATGTAGCCGGCATCGCCCGTATGCAGCCAGCCGTCGCGCACGGTTTCAACCGTGGCCTGCTCGTTCTTGTAATAGCCCAGGAACATGCCGCTGCTGCGCACCAGGACCTCGCCCACGCCATTGTCATCGGGTTGGTCGATGCGCAGGCGGGTGTTGTCGAAGGGCACACCCACGCTGTCGAAATCGAGATCGTCGGGCTGATGACCGGTATAGACGCCGGCCATCTCGGTTTGGCCGTAGATTTGCCGCAGCGGCACCCCCATGGCCAAAAAGAACTTGAAGGTATCCGGCCCCAGGGCGGCGCCGCCCGTAGCGGCCGAATGCAGGTGGCTGAAGCCCAGGCGATCGCGCAGCGCCCGGAACAGCAGGACGTGGGCCAGCCGGGACGGCCGGCCATGGCGCTCGAGGTGGGGCATGCCGATCTTCATGCCCAGGGCGTACATCCACTGCTTGATACGTGAGGCTTCCATCATGCGCGCCTTGACGTCGGCCGCGATGGATTCCCAGACGCGCGGCGCCAGCAGCACGAAATTGGGCCCGATCTCGCGCAGATCCTGCATCATGGTTTCGGATTCTTCGACGAAGTTGACCGTCATGCGCGTGATCAGCGATTGCGCCAGCGCATAGACCTGCTCCATGATCCACGGCAGCGGCAACACCGATACGTAGTTGTCGCCCGCGTATTTGGGGTCGGCCCGCAGATAGGCGGCGGTGTGGTCGAGAAACGAGCGGGACTGGAACATGACCAGCTTGGGCCGCGACGTGGTGCCCGAGGTGGTGATCAGCATCGAGGGCCGCTCGCCGGGACCGGATTCGACCAGCCGGCGATAGCGTTCGGGCTCGCGCTGGCGCACCGCCCGGGCCTGTTCGAAGAGCGCGTGCTGGCTGATCAGGCGCGGGTCTGGATATTTGCGCATGCCGCGCGGATCGTGATAGATGATGTGGCGGACGTCGGGGCAGTCATCGGCGATCTGCAGGATCTTGTCGACCTGTTCCTCATCTTCGCACATGACGACCTGGACCTGGCCGTACTGCAGCAGATACTGGACCTCTTCGCCCATTGAGTCTTGGTAGATACCCAGGCTCATGGCCCCCGCCGCGTGCACCGCGATCTCGCACTGCACCCATTCGGGGCGGTTGTCGCCCACGATACCCACGATGTCGCCGGGCTGCACGCCGAGCTCGAGCAGGCCCAGGGTGAAGAGTTCGACGGCCGCTTCGTAGTCGCGCCAGGTGACCTCGTTCCAGATGCCGAATTCTTTTTCGCGCAGCGCGACGTCGTCGGGCCAGTGCCGGGCGTTGTGCGCCAGCAGCTTTGGATAGGTGTCATGCTGCTGCAGGTCGGGCCAATGGCTGGCGGGATTCATGCCGATTCCTCGAGCAGCGACTCTTCGCCCAGATAGGCCTGCCGCACGAAGGGATCGGCCATGACGTCATCGGGCAGGCCGGAGGCAATGGGCTGACCGAAATTGAGCACCGTGACGTGGTCGGAAATATCGACCACGACGCCCATGTCGTGTTCTATCATCACGATGGTGATGCCCCATTCTTCGTTCAGGTCGATGATGTAGCGGGCGATGTCTTCTTTTTCTTCGAAGTTCATGCCGGCCATGGGCTCGTCGAGCAGCAGCAGCTTGGGGTTCAGGGCCACGGCCCGGGCCAGCTCGACCCGCTTGCACAGGCCGTACGACAAGGTGCCGGCAATACTGTGGCGAATATGCGCGATTTCAAGAAAATCGATGATGTCCTCGACGTGACGGCGATGTTCGAGCTCTTCGCGGCGCGCCCCCGAGAACCAGTACAGCGAACCCGTCAGAAAATTGTTGCGCATCAGGTGATGGCGCCCGACCAGGATGTTGTCGAGCACGGTCATGTGGCCGAACAGTGCCAGATTCTGGAAGGTGCGCCCCAGGCCCAGGCGGCAGCGCTGGTTGGGCTTGAGCCCGGTGATGTCGGTGCCGTTGAAATACATGCGGCCCTGCTGCGGCCGGTAGCGCCCGGAAATGCAATTGAGCAGCGATGTCTTGCCCGCGCCATTGGGGCCGATGATGGAGTAGATTTCGCCCGGGCGCACGGCCAGG
>NZ_JBAYTI010000099.1:0-7168 GCF_041675725.1 Castellaniella sp.
CACCAAGCTCGAACGGCTCGAATACGCCACCAAGGCCGAGCAGCAAGCCGAGTCCTTTCGCAAGATGCTGCTGGCCATGTCGCGCGACGTGCGCGTCATCCTCATCAAGCTGGCCGACCGGCTGCACAACATGCGCACGCTGGATGCCGTGGCCCCCGAAAAACGCCGCCGCATCGCGCGCGAAACGCTCGACATCTACACCCCCATCGCCCATCGCCTGGGCCTGAACAGCCTCTTTCGCGAGCTCGAAGACCGCTGTTTCAAGGCCATGTACCCCAACCGCTACGACGTGCTCTACAAGGCGATGATGGCGGCACGCGGCAACCGCCGCGAAGTCATCGGCAAGATCGCCGACGCCGTGCGCACCGCCCTGCCGGCGGCCGGGCTGGATGCCGAAGTCAGCGGGCGCGAAAAATCGCTCTACGGCATCTACAAGAAGATGGTCCAGCAAAAGAAATCATTTTCCGACGTGCTGGACATCTACGGCTTTCGCGTGGTGGTGCACACGCTGCCCGAATGCTACCTGGCGCTGGGTACGCTGCATCAGCTGTATCGCCCGGTGCCAGGCAAGTTCAAAGACTACATCGCCATCCCCAAGATCAACGGCTACCAGTCGCTGCACACCACCCTGATCGGCCCCTACGGTACCCCGGTCGAGTTCCAGTTTCGCACGCGCGAAATGGATCACGTAGCCGAAGAAGGCGTGGCCTCGCACTGGCTGTACAAAGAGCAGGGCACCTCGCTCAACGACCTGCAAAAACGGACCCACCAGTGGCTGCAATCGCTGCTCGACATCCAGGGCCAGACGGGCGATTCGGGCGAATTCCTCGAACACGTCAAGATCGACCTGTTCCCCGATGCAGTCTATGTCTTTACCCCGCAGGGCAAGATCCTGTCGCTGCCGCGCGGCGCCACCCCCGTGGATTTTGCCTACGCCATCCACACCGACGTGGGCAACCACGCCGTGGCCTGCAAGATCAACGGGGATTTCGCGCCGCTGCGCACCGAGCTGCACAGCGGCGACGCGGTGGAGATCATCACCTCGGCCGCTTCGCGGCCCAGCGCCCAGTGGCTCAATTACGTGCGCACCGGCCGGGCGCGCTCCGAGATCCGCCACTATCTGCGCACCGAGCGCTACGAAGAATCCGTGGCTTTCGGGCGCCGGCTGCTCAACCAGGCCTTCGACCAGCTCGCCATCCCCTACCCGGCCGACGACGACCCCCAATGGGAGCGCCTGGCCAAGGGCTCGGGTGGCGCATCGCGCACCGAAATCCTGGCCGACATCGGCCTGGGCAAGCGCCTGGCCGCCGTGGTCGCCCGGCGCTTCGCGCCGGAAAACCCGATGCTGGAAACCACCGCCATGGCGGTAGATGAATACACCTCAGCCACCAGCGCGCCCATCGTCATCCACGGCAACGAAGGCCAGGCCGTGCAGCTGGCCCCCTGTTGCGGGCCGCTGCCGGGCGATGCGATCATCGGCGGCATCCGTCTGGGCCATGGGCTGGTGGTGCACATGGCCGATTGCCCGGTGGCCAAGCGCCAGCAGGCCAAAGAACCCGAGCGCTGGATCCCCGTGATCTGGGATACGAACACGGCGCGCCACCTGACCACGCGTCTGGACCTGATGGTCATCAACGAGCGCGGGGTGCTGGGCCGTCTGGCGGCCGAGATCACCGACGCCGATTCGAACATCGTGCAGCTCACCATGCCCGACGAAGCCGCGGCCACCGCCCTGCTGCACCTGACGGTACAGGTCGACAGCCGCAAGCACCTGGCCCAGGTGATCCGCGCCATCCGGCACGTACCGCAGGTACAGAAAATCACCCGGGCCAAGGGCTGAAACACCCCCGAACTCCCGAAGCGCTGCGCAGGCGCGGCGGCTGCCTTGGCGGCGCCTGGCTTGATTGCCGGCACCGCCTGGCTGCTGCCGCCTGGCTACTGCCCGCCGATCCCCTCGGCCACGACCTTGCGGCCCTCGTCGGTGATCTGCACACCCAGCTGCTCGCGCAAGCGCGCCAGCACGGCCTGTTCTTCGAGGCCGCCCCAGACCTGCGCCAACTGCGCGCCCAACCCCGCCAAGGCGGGCTGATCCGGCGAGCCAGGCTGGACCCCGTCGAGCTGGACGATAGCATAGGCCTGCGACAGGGTGACGCCGCCATAACCGGGCACGCTCTGATCGGGCACGGCAAACGCTTTTTCAAGAATGGCCTGGGATACGCCACCCGGATCCATCCGGCTGACGGTGACAGGCGCCTGGAAGCCCGTGGCTTCGTCGCCCTTTTCCAGCCCGGTCAGAACCTGCTCGCCTTCTTCGCGGGCAGCCGCCAGCGCCCGCTCGTCTACCAGACGGTCGCGGATCTGATCCTGCACCAGATCGAGCGTCGGCACGTGAGCGGGGGTGACATCGGCCACGCGCACCACCGCCATCGTGTCGGGCGAAATCTCGATCACGCCGGAGTTCTGGCGATCGGTGTAGACCGACGGGCTGAACAAGGCCTGGCGCACGCGCACATCGCCCAGAATGGCGGCGTCTGTACCGTCTGCGGCCGCATCCGGCGTATGGGACTCGGCCCCCGGCAACAGGCGGTCGCGGCTGATGGCGCTGGCGTGGCGCACCACCAGGCCCAGTTCTTTGGCCGCCGGCTCGAGGCTGGACGGTTCATCGTAGACCAGGCCGGTCAGGCGCGTGGCCATGTCGGCAAAGCGCTCGGCCGCCAGCTGCTGGCGGACTTCGTCCTCGATCTTGGCGCGGGCCTCTTCGAAGGATTCGCCTTTTTCAGGCTGCTGTTCGTCGATCTTGAACACGTGATAGCCGTCCGGCCCCTTGACCGGATCGGAGATCTCGCCCGCCTGGAGGGCGAATACCGCCTGCTCGAGCGCCGCGGGCAGCGAACCGTGCTGCATCCAGCCCAGGCGCCCGCCGTCGCGGGCGCTGCCCGCGTCTTGCGATTCGGCGCGGGCGAGGTCGGCGAATTTGGCCGGCTCGGCACGGGCCTGGCGGGCCAGGTCTTCGGCCTGCGCGCGCGCGGCCTGATCGGCGTCGGGCGATGCATCCGCGGGCACTTTCACCAGAATGTGGCTGACGTTCGCCCGCGCCGGCGTCACGTAGCGCGCCTTGTTCTGTTCGTAGTATTCCTTGAGCTGGGATTCTTCGACGGCCGGTACCGAGGCCTTGGCCGCGGCCTCGTCCAGCACAAGATAATCGGCCGACACCTGCTCGGGCAGGCGCAGGGCATCCTGGTGGCTGTCATACCAGGCCTGGATGTCGGCCTCGGACACCTCGATCTGGTCGCGGTGCGCGGCGGCCTGGAAAAAGCGCAGGCGGATGGTGCGCTGTTCTGTCAGGGCGCGCTTGATGTGCTCGAGCACCGGTTCGGGCAAGCGCGCCGTATCGCGCACCGGGCCCAGCACCGTGTCGAGTGCCAGTTCGGCGCGCTGCCCGGCTTCGAAATCGCGCGGCGACAGGCCATAGCTGGCCAGGATGTCGTTGTAGCGCTCGGGTGAAAACTGGCCGTCGACCTGCAGTTGCGGCATTGAGGCGATCGCGCCGCGCAAGGTGGCGTCTGACACGCTGAAATGATTCTTGGACGCCACCGCGATCTGAACCTGGCGATCGATCAGCTGGTCGAGCAGGGCCTGGCGCGCCTGCGGATTGTCGAGCATGGCGGGGTCGAACCGGCCCTGGGTGCTTTCCTGCATCTGCTGCAGCTGGTTGCGCTGGGCCTCGGTGAAGGCTTCACGCTGGACCTCTGACTGATCGACCACCGCCAGAGCGGCATCGGCCGTGACGAACGAGTAGCCACTGACCCCCAGGAACACGAACGATGGGACCACCAGCACCAGAAGGATCAGCTGCATCAGGCGCTGATGCGTGCGGATAAAATCGAACATGAGCGGCTCACCTGCTGGAGACTCACGGCCCCAGGGCCGCATGTGGAAAATGATCCGAAGTTTAACATCCGTGCCGGGGAAATCATAAAATCAGGCCGGTATCCTCTCTCTCTACCCTTTGAAAATGCATGCGCCTCATCCTGCCTGGCCCTGGCCCGATCGCATCGCCCACCGCGGCGGCGGCACGCTGGCCCCTGAAAATACGTTGGCGGCCGTACGGGCCGGCGCCGAAGCCGGTTTCCGCATGGTCGAGTTCGACGTCAAGCTGAGCGCCGACGGCATCCCGTTCCTGCTGCACGACGACGGCGTCGCGCGCACCTCCAACGGCCAGGGCCTGGCCAGCGCGCTCAGTTGGGCCGACCTGAGCCAAATGGACTTCGGCAGCTGGCACGGGCCCGGGTTCGCCGGCGAGCCGGCCCCCTCGCTGTACGCCGTCGCGCGCTACGCCGTGGCCCAGGGCCTGCACTGCAACATCGAAATCAAGCCGGAAACCGGGCATGACGCGCACACCGGGCAGGTGGTCGCCCACGCCGCCCGGCAATGGTGGGCCGGCGCCGGCCTGCCGCCGCTGCTGTCGTCATTCTCGGAAACAGCGCTTGCCGCAGCGCAACAGGCGGCGCCCGAGCTGCCCCGGGCCCTGCTCATCGAAGGCCCGGTACCACCCGACTGGCGCGCGCGCCTGCACCGGCTGGGCGCCATCGGGCTGAATCTGGCCGACGCACAGGCCGACGCCGCCACGGTGCGTCGCATCCTGGCGGCCGGCGCCACGGTGGCGGTATGGACCGTCAACGAGCCCGCACGCGCCGACGAGCTGCTTTCCTGGGGCTGCCAGGCCGTTTTCACCGATGCGCTGCACGCCCTGCGCACGCCGCAGGCCTGAATCCCCCATGTTCAGCTACCGCCACGCCTTTCACGCCGGCAATCACGGCGACGTGCTCAAGCACACGATCCTGGTGCAGATCCTCGACTACCTGAAGCGCAAGGACACGCCGTTCTGGGTGATCGACACCCACGCGGGCGCCGGCCTGTACGCGCTCGACGGCCCCTGGGCCCGCCAAAGCGGCGAAGCCGCTGCGGGCGTGGCGCGGCTGCGCACCCGCCCGAATCCGCCCGTGCTGGTGCAACGTTACTTGCAAGCGCTGCAGGCCTTCAGCGACCCGCCGGGCCGCGATACCCTGTATCCAGGTTCGCCCGCCCTCGCCGTCCGTGCCTTGCGCGCGCACGATCACCTGCACCTGTTCGAGTGGCACCCCACGGAAATCGACGTGCTGCACCAGACGCTCGAACGGCTGGACGCCGACCCGCGCCGGGTCGGGATCCGCCATGCCGACGGCTTTGCCGGCCTGGCCGCGCTGCTGCCCCCGCCGCCACGGCGGGGGCTCATCCTGATCGACCCGTCCTACGAGGACAAGAACGACTACCGCAAGGTCCTGAATGCCGTACGCGCCGGCCTGCAGCGCTTTGCCCAGGGTTGCTACATGATCTGGTACCCGCTGGTGCAACGGGTGCAGGCCACCGAGATGGCCCGCGCGCTCGAGCGCCTGCCGGTCAACTGGCTGCATGCTACGCTGCGGGTGCGCAAGCCGTCGGCCGATGGCCTGGGCCTGCATGGCAGCGGCGTGTTCGTCATCAACCCGCCCTATACCCTGCACGGCGAACTGCGCACGGCCCTGCCCTGGCTGGCGCAGACCCTGGCCCAGGACGCCCAGGCCGGCTACGCGCTGCGCAGCGGCACGGCGCCTCAGAAGCGCTCGCCCGGGCGCAAGTAGCGCCAATGCCCCAAAGCCAGATCCCCCAGCGCCACCTGGCCCATGCGCACCCGCTTCAGGCCCACCACCGTCAGCCCGACCAGCGCACACATGCGACGTATCTGGCGCTTGCGCCCTTCGCGCAAGATGAAATGCAGCTGATCCGCGTTTTGCCAACGCACCCGCGCCGGACGCAGGGCCCGGCCATCCAGCGTCAGGCCGTGGTTCAGCAGAGCCAGGCCGCCGTCCGCCAGGCGGCCCTGCACGCGCACCAGGTATTCTTTTTCGAGGGCCGAGTCCTCGCCGATCAGCTGGCGAGCCAAACGGCCATCCTGGGTCAGGACCAGCAGGCCCTGGGAATCGATGTCCAGGCGCCCCGCCGGCGCCAGACCGCGCAGATGGGCGGGGTCGAAGGCGGGCCCGTGCACGCGGCCGGGCTGCTGGTTCTCGGGGCGGATCAGGGCCACCGCGGGCCGGTACCCTTTTTCGGTACCATGCGATACGTAGCCCACGGGCTTGTTCAGCAAAATGGTGACTTTATGCGCCTGGCGATGCTGTGCGGCGCGCTCGAGCACGATGCGCGCATCGGGCAGCGCCTTGCTGCCCAGTTCGCGTACGATGGCGCCGTCGACCCGCACCCAGCCCTGCTCGATGTAAGCGTCGGCCTCGCGCCGCGAACACAGGCCGCGCTGCGCCATCAACTTGGAAATTCGTACCCTGTCAATCATGACGCGCATTGTATTCCACCCGACGACCCCGATCCGATGAAACCGACAGCCGCTTGTCCGCACCCCTGGCACCCCGCGCCCCGCCCCGGCCTGAGCCCGTTGCAGCGCGCCTGGCTGCAGCAGCCCGGGGCCCTGACGGCTGGCCTGCGTCGCCTGGGCCCGCTGACCCTGCAAGTACGGCGCGAGGCCGTACTTGCGCTGCCGGCGGGCTGGGCCGAGGAAATTGGCCGGCCCGCCGGCAGCGCCATCTGGTGGCGCGAGATCCTGATGTGCATCGAAGGCCAACCCGCCGTGCAGGCGTGCAGCTTCACGCCGCGCCGCGCCAGCCTGGGGGTCTGGAAGGCGATGCGCGGCCTGGGTTCGCACCCGCTGGCGGACATCTTGTACGAGGATGCGCGCATCACGCGCAGCGGCTTTCGCTTCGGGCGACTCCGCGTGCGCCCGGCCAGCGGCGCCTGGGTGGCTGCGCAGCCGGGCGATGCCGTGCAGGCCCGCCATTCGGTTTTCGTGCGCCAGGGCGAACCTTTGCTGGTCGCAGAGTATTTTCTGCCCGGCTTCTGGCCGCTGGCCCGCGGCACCGCGGCTACAAGGCCTCGAGGCCGCTTTCCCCGGTTCGGATGCGGATGACCTGGCCGACCGGGCTGACGAAAATCTTGCCATCGCCGATGCGCCCAGTGCGCGCGGCGCGCAGGATGGCCTCGATCACCGCGTCGACCCGATCACCGGCCACGACCACGTCGATGCGGATCTTGGGCAGGAAATCCACCACGTATTCGGCGCCGCGGTAGAGTTCGGTATGCC
>NZ_JBAYTI010000100.1:0-6667 GCF_041675725.1 Castellaniella sp.
GGGATCTGGTTGCCCCCTATGCCCAGAAATCGGCGGTGACGGCGCAGGGCTTTCGCATCAACAACTATCCAGCGATCCGCTCGCGCTTCCAGCAGATCATCGATACGGCGCTCGATGGCCAAGAGCCCGCCGTGACGGCGCTCAGCACGGCCGCCGCCGAGGGCAATCGCCTGGTGCGCCAGGCCGAGTAGGCAGGGTTTCGCGGCCTTACGGCCCAGTCGGAACCCCACGGCTCAGCCGGTCGGCGCCCTGCCCGTCGCATCCCGCCGATGCGGCGGGCAGGGTGGAGCTTTTTATCGTTTCGTAGTTTCCAGTCTGGAGCGCGCTTCCTGTTCGGGTGACCATGCACCCAAGAGCAGACAGGAGGGCGGGCATGTTCAAGATCTGGGTCGCAGGTTGTTGCATAGGGGGGCTGGTGGCGTGCACCGGCCCGGGGCATCGGGCCTGGTGGCGCGAACTGCCGGCGCCGTCCGGGCCGTTGGCCGAATACCGCTTCGATTGGGAACTCTCCGGCGATCCAGAGCTGGCACCGCTGCAGGTGTTCGATGACGGGCGCCACACCTGGCTGCAATATCCCGTAGACACGCCCGTACCGGCGGTGTTCGAGCGTCATTCGGGTGGCGACCGCCTCCTGTATCCCGAGCGCGAAGCCGGCTACCTGCGCATCCAGGGCGTGCCGGCTCATCTCGTCATACGGGGTGCCCAGCAATGGGCGCATGCCAGGCGGGCCGGCAGCGCCCCGCCGGTGGCCGCTCAGGCCGCACCAGAATCCGTGGCCGCCTCTGCGGCGGCGTCACCGTTTCCAGCCAGCGCGGCAGCGGCTTCCCCCATCCTGGGGGTACCGGCTCCAGCCCCAACGGCATCGTCCGTGGCCCTCGCGGCGCCGGCCCTGTCAATGCCGGTGGCCACACGATCCGATCCCATACAGCCAGTCGCCACGCAACCAGCGGCTACGCCACCCGCGGCCACGCAACCCCCAGCCATGCAACCCGCAGCCACGCAGCCGACCGTTGCCCGACCGGTACCGCCTCAAGCCGGGCCGGACGCCGGTTTTCGGGTGGCACCGGCCGATGGCACCTTGCGCAAGGCGCTGGCGGGCTGGGCGCACGATGCGGGCTGGGTGTTCGATGCCGAGCACTGGGCGGTCGATGTAGACATCCCCATCGCCGGAACCGCCGTGTTTCCAGGCGCCTTCAAAGAGGCCGTACGCAGCGTGCTGGCGGCGACCGAACTGGGCGACCGGCCTCTCCAGCCCTGTTTTTACGCCAACCAGGTGTTGCGGGTCATTCCGCTGGCCCAGCGCTGCGATCGCACGGCCGCCCCAGGAGACGACGCATGACGGCCCCAGCCCGCATCGCGGCCGCGTGGCGCCGTTCAGTAGGCTCCGCTCCGGGGCGGCCAGCCGGGGCGTGGGCCCATCGTGTCCGCGTCCACTGGCCTCTCATCTGCAGCCTGTGCCTGCTTCCGGTGCTGACGGGCTGCAGCCTGCCCGAGCGGCTGCGTCAGGCAAGCCTGGCGTTCGACCAGGCGGATGCCAAGGTGGTGCAGGGGCATGCCCGCTTCGTGGCTGGCCGGTCGGCAGCGGGCCGAAACACGGTCAGTCAGGACATCGACAAACCCTGGATCGCGGGTCCGGCCCAGCCCCTGGCGCGCGAGCTGACTCTACCCGCGGTGCTGCGGGGGCGCGTGCAGACCACTTTGCTGTTCGCCGAGGGCTCGGATGACTTGCGCCAGGTGGCCCGCCGCATCACCGCCGTCACGGGGATTCCCGTGCACGTGCGCCCGGATGCCCTGTTGCCGGCCGCGCAGTTCCTGCCGCGCATGATCGGCGATCAGGCGGGCGGGGCCCTGGGGCTCCTCGAAGACCCCGGCCCGATCGGCTTGTCCGACGGTCCGGCAGCGCTGCCGCTGATCCTCGATCGCTTGGCTGCCCATCTGGGTGTGCATTGGCGCTACGGGCAGGGGCGCATCGAGTTCTACCGCACTGAGACGCGGGTATTCAACGTGCGGGCACTCACCCTCGATGCCAGGGCCCAGGCCTCGCTGGGGCTCGGTCGCGGGCATGCCGAAGGCGGCTTCGTCAGCGCCTCCAACACGCAACTGAGCAGCGGCGAGCTCGACACCATGAAGACCTTGCGCATGCGCCTCGAGGCGTTTTTGTCCCGGGCAGGTGTCCTGGTCGTTGAACCGGGCGCGGCCGCCAATATCGTCGTCACAGACACGCCTGACGTACTCGAGCGGATCGCGCAGTATCTCGATCAAGAAAATCGGGCGCTTACGCGGCGCGTCCGGCTGGTGTTCGAAGAGCTTACTATCGCACTCAATGAACAGGCTCAAGCCAGCCTGGACTGGAACCTGGTGTTTTCCGGCGCTCACTTGGCTGCTCACTTGGCGGTTCCTGGCCTGGCCACTACGCCGGCCGGGCAGCTTGGCATGCAGGCGGTGCGGGGCAAGTTGACGGGCAGTGAGGCGGTGATCCAGGCCCTGGGTGAAACCGTCACGTTGGTGCGCCGCAGCAGCGTGCCCATGCTGACCCTGAACCGGCGCCCGGTCACTCATGCCGTGCGTACCACGTTTTCTTATATCGACCGGATAGAAACCACGCCGGTCACGGGCGCCAGTGGTCTTGCGGTGCCCGCCATCTCCGTCAACCAAAAAGAAGAAACGGTCGGGTCGCTGCTCACGCTGGTGCCCGATGCGCAGGAAAACGGGCAGATCCTGCTGTCTCTTGCCTATGACAACACGGTGGCTCAGCCCTTGAAAACCGTCACGTTCGGAGACAAGGACAACCCCCTGCAGCTGCAGCAGCTCACCATCGAAGGCAATGGCACGGTCCAGCAGCTGGCCTTGCAGCCGGGCCAGCCTCTGGTCGTGTCCGGGTTCGATCGGCGCCAGTCCGAGGCCGCGGAACGGCGGTTGGGCCCAGGCCTGCCGGCGCTGTTTGGCGGGGGTGATCAGCTCCAGGCGCAGCGCTTGGCCACTGTGCTGATCATCACCGCAGAAGTCGAAGAGGGGCTTTGAATCATGCGCGCCGCCCGTGTCCTCCAGATCGACCAAAAAAACCTTTTGTGCGGGCTCGACTGGATTCCGATTCTGGCTGAGTCCACATTCAGCCGCGCACAGGCACGTCGCCTGGGCGCCAGTCTGCAGGTCTGGTCCGGGCAGCCCGCGGCGGCGCTGGGGCTGGCCCGCGGCGTGCCGGCGCGGGGCCGTTACTGGTCTGCCGCAGACCTCTGGGCACGCTTGCATCCAAACGCATCCAGGGCGTGCATTCTGCCGCTCGACGAGCAGGTATGGCATGTGCTCGCCTCACACCAGGGGGTTGCTCTGGTGCGTGCGGACCGCAGCTTTCCCAGCCTCGAGCTGGCCCAGGCGTCGGTTGATGCCATGCGCCTGGCTTGCCCTGGGCTGGAGCAAATCCCCGAGCCCGATGCGCCTGGGGTGCATGCGCTCCTGCAGGGCCTTGCACGCATGGCCACGCCCGGCCTGGCGATGAAGCCGGTGCGCGGATCCCGTGTGCGCCGGCTTGGGGTCGCGGCAGGGGTGGCGCTGGGGGCCGCCGCATGGCTGCATACACAGGCGGCGCCAGAGCCGCCCGCCCTGGATGGCGTGGCGCCCGAGCTGCTCTGGCGGCAGGCATTCGATCAGGCACTGGCTGACCGCCCTGTACAGGGTGCCGCGGGTACGCAGGCGCTCTTGCAGGCGCTATACAACCAGCCCGTGCGCCTGGCGGGTTGGGATCTGCTCGAACTGCACTGCCAGCCCCGTTCCGGGGGGCTCACGTGGTCCTGCAGAGCCGATTATCGGCGCCAGGCCCAGGATGCCGACAATCGTGGTTTTCTCCAGCATGCACCCAGTCCTTGGGCTCTGGATTTTTCCAGCCTCGATACCGTGCGTGCTCTGTGGTCGTTCGCCGTTCCAGCCCATGTGGCCCGGCCTGCGGCGCTGCCTGCGGCACAACTGGTCACCCGGGACTGGGCCAGTGCCTTGCAGGCCAGTCTGCCCGCCTTTCATCGTTTGCACCTCGAGCCGGCCCGCAGCCTTCCGCTGTTAGCGCCGCTCGATGCGCGGGGCCAGGCGCTGACGGGGCCTCCTGCCGGCCTGCCGGCCATTTCGCTACGCCGGCTGCAGGTGGAAGGTCCGTTGCGTTCAGGGTTTTTGCTGGCGCCCATGTCCGACTCTGTTTCCTGGCACAAGGTGTCCCTGGTCGTCGCCCCGGGCGTGCGGCCCGATGTGCGCACCAGCCGGCTTACCTTGCGCATGGAGGGCGACATCTATGAAATCGGTTCGTGAATTTTTTCTTGGCAGTCTGGTGGTCTTGTGCTGCTGGCCGGCGCCGGCTCAGGCAGGGGGGGCGGCGGCCCAGTCCGTGCCGCAGGCAATCGGCGGCGTGCCGCCTGAAGCGCAGGGCCCCTTGGATCAGGGGCGGGCGTCAGGCGCGGGGGCAGAGCCTGGCGCGCGCGCCTGGGAGACCCAATCGGTTCGCGAGCTGATGCAAGAAGACCTGCGCGAGGCCCTGAGCCGGCCCCGCGCGCAAGGCGGTGCATCCAGCGTATCCGTACCCCTTGATCAGCCGCGGCTGGTGGCGCTGTATGGGGTGGGCTCGGCGCTGCTGGCCGAGGTGCACGTGGATCGTCATGCCTACCTGTACGTTCGTGGGCAGCCCTGGCCGGCCGGGCACGTGGGCGATCCCGGGGTATTCCAGCTGCGCGGCATGAATGGTGCCTGCATACAGCTTGAGCGCGGGGCAGACCGGCACTCGCTATGCCTGAGGATGCTGCTGGGCGAGGCCCGGCCATGAAGCCCTGGCGCACCCTCGCGTTGTTCCTGGCCGATGACGCGCATCCATTCGACCCGGCTTGTGCCGGTACAGTGGCCCATGCCGCCGATCTTGCCGCTTTGCGCCCCGGGATACGGCGGCTGCTGAGCCGCGAGTATGGGGTCGAGCAGCTGGCCGACCGCATTTGCCCCGTAGAGCGCGACGACGGCACGGTCAGCGTGCTGGCCCGCGCGGATCACGTGGGCAGCGACCAGGCAGACGCCCTCGAACGCAGCCTGGTGGGCCATGGGCGCAGGCTGTCCGAACCTTCGCGCTATGTGCTGCCGGCACCCCTGCTGCTTGCGCTGGCGCGCAAGGGCATCGACCGGGCGCCGTCGATGGCTGCCGATGAACGCACGCCGACCGCGCTGGCCGCCGTGTTCCAGGATTTGGTCGAGTGGGGGGTGCGCCATCAGGCGACCGATCTGCATTTGAACATCCTTCAGGATGCCGAAGAATCCGAAGTGCGCTACACCGTCATGGGCCGCTACGTGGCGCCCGAGCGGTTTCGCCAACTGCCCACGGCCCTGCTGCTAGATGCGCTGTCGGTGGCCTGGATGGACATCCAGGGCGGCAATGGCGCGGTCTTCGATCCCCTGCTCGAGCAACAGGGCATGTTGGTGCGGCAGGTCGATGGGCGAAAGTACGTACTGCGTTGGGCGTCCCTGGCGGCCGAGCAGGGCCCGAGCGTGTGCCTCAGGTTTCTTGTCCGGGATGCCGCCGGGCCATCGGTCGACCTGGCCTCCCTCGGTTACCGGGTCGACCAGATCGCCTGTTTCGATCGGGTGATGCGCTCAGAGGGGGGCGCCATCATCCTGGCCGGGGCCGTTGGCTCGGGCAAGTCCACGACGCTGGCCACCCTGATCCGCCGCCTGCCAGAGGACCGCAAAGTCATCACCCTCGAAGAGCCCGTCGAATATCGGATCCAGGGGGCGGTGCAAAACAGCTTCAGCCGCAATCTCGACCAGGACGCGCACGATCAGTACGCGGCCAAGTTGCGCACCCTCAAGCGTTCGGCCATGACCGACGTCCTGCTCGGTGAAATCCGCGACACGGACAGCGCGCGGGCTTTCATGGACCTGGTCGGCTCGGGGGTGAACGTGTACACCACCGTGCATGCATCTTGCGCCCGCACCATCATCGACCGGCTGGCGTCAGACTTCATCGCCATTCCGCGCGACTTCCTGCTCACGCCCGGCATGCTCAAGCTCATGGTGCATCAGGTGCTGCTGCCACGGCTGTGCACCGCCTGCGCGCTGCCGCTGAGCGTGCACGAGCTGACCCGCCAGGCGTCCGGCACGCCACCCGCATCGTACTGGCGGCAATGGCTGGGCTGGGTGCAGCAGCTGTGGTCGCTGGATGCGGCTCACGCCCGCCTGCGCAACCCACGGGGGTGCCGGGTTTGTCGCGTGGGGGGCTTGCCCGAGCTGCACGGCTACGCGGGCCGTACCATTGCCGCCGAGTTCCTCGAACCGGGCCTGCCTACGGCCGCGCTCGCCGATACCTCGGCGTATGTGCCCGACCGCGACGCCAGTGCCTTGGCTCATGCCATGCAGAAGGTGGCGCAAGGCTGCGTGGATCCGCGCGACGTGGAGCCACGCTTCATGGCTTTCGAAACCATGATGCTGCGCCTGGGGCTCGTACCCGGGAAGGCGCTGCCATGATCCGCCGATCCAAGTGGCGCGGGGCCAGGGGCCCGCTGGCCAGGTCCCGTGGGCTGACAGGGCGCTTCCCGGGCCTGGACGTCTGGCGATTCGCTGCGCACCGGGCAGATTACTACGACTATCTCCAGGCCGTTCTCAGGGGCTCGCAGGGGCGTCTGACCATCCGCGAACTGTTCGACCGCGA
>NZ_JBAYTI010000101.1:0-6185 GCF_041675725.1 Castellaniella sp.
GCCGACGCGGTCGAAGCCTTCTGGAATGAAATCGGCGTCCGCGCCCCGGTGCCGGCATCGGACACGCTGAGCCGCGCCCTGGCGGTGGGCGCGACCATGATGTGGGGCATCCCGGAATTCTTCAAGCCGCGCTGGCTGTCGCCCGGCGCACAGGGCGAATGGTGGCCCGCGCACTGGACCAGCCTGTACGATCCTACGCCCCTGCGCGAGCTGTTGTCCAAATACGTGGATTTTTCCTGTCTTGGCGACAGCCCGACGCGCTTGATCGTCTCGGCGGTCGAGGTGGATCGCGGCGAACTGGTCTATTTCGACAGCCGGGTCGATACCCTGACCGCGGATCACATTCTGGCCAGCTGCAGCCTGCCCCCCATCTTCCCCTGGACCACGATCGACGACCGCCATTATTGGGATGGCGGCATCATCAGCAATTCACCGCTCGAGCAGGTGCTGCTGCGCTGCGGCCCGGACAACAAACAGGTATTCATCGTCGACCTGTTTCCCGGCGAGCGGCCCCTGCCATCGAATCTGGCCGAAGTGCTCTCGAGGCGCGATGAAATCATCTACGGTGAACGGATTCGCAACGATGCGCACGTGCGCGAGCTGGTCCACGAATTCAAGGGCCTGGTCGATGAAATCATGGCGACGGTCGAGCCCGATGTCGCAGCCCGCCTGCGGCAACGGCCGCGCTATGTCCAGTTGATGGGCCGGGGTGCCGCCAGTACCGTCACGCGCATCGTACGCGATGGTTCAACCAAAGAGCCCCTGGCGGCCCATTATGATTTTTCGATGCAGGCTATTTTGCGCCAGCGGCACGAAGGCTATCTGACGGCCCTGCGGCTGCTGGCGGCCCAGGGGCAGGCGGGCAGCTGACCGGCGCGGCTGGCACCGCCCGGGCCGCCGGCCACCTTCGTCGGCCACCTTCAAGTCGATACGGGCACCTGCGCGATGCGCGCAAGCGCCGCCGTACGATCGGGTGCGACCGACAGGATAGATAGAAACCCGCTGATGTCGAATACTTCGTGTACGTGAGGCTGGAGCCGGCACAGCACGAGCTGGCCGGCATTTTGCTTCTGTCGTTTGGCAAGCATCAGCACGACCCGCAACCCTGCGCTCGAGATGTAATCGACTTCGGCCAGATCCAACACGCAATACGTATCGCCCTGCTGCAACTGGGCCAGCAGCTGGGTTTCGGCTTCTGCCGCATTGCCGCTGTTGATCTGCCCAATTACGGATATGATGCGCACAGCACCGTTTTTTTCACTGAGTATGTTCATGAATAGCCAGCCAAAATGAAGAGAAGCGCAGCTCAAGACCATATAATAATCAACATATGCCGGCAATGGTCGTGCAGCCCGGATATCAAGAACACCGACATCGCAGCCGCATGACACATCTCATCCACCCCAGACTGCCGCCTTCACCGCCCTTTCAGCGCCCCCAGGACCTCGTCTATGCAGGCGACGAACGGCCCCCCCTGCCCACCTTGCTCGGGCTGGGCGTGCAGCACATGGCCACCGCCCTGGCCCTCATCGTCTACGTGCTGGCGTCGGCCCGCATCGGCGGGCTCGACGCCGAGGCCACGCGCAGCCTGGTCACGGCCACCATCCTGGGCATGGCGCTGGCCACTTTTTTGCAAGCCTGGGGCGGCAAGCTGGGCGCGGGCCTGCTGCTGGTCCACATCCCCGATCCCGTGCTGGTCCTGATAGCCGGGCTCGTGCTGGGCGAATACGGGCTGGGCGGGCTGGTGCTGGTCGGCCTGGTCAATGGCGCCGTGGCGCTGTGCGCAGGGTATGTGATGCCCTATCTCCGCTCGGTGTTGCCGCCTACCGTCGCCGGGGTCGTGGTGTGCATAGCCGGCCTGTCGCTCATCACCCCAGGGCTGGAACAGCTCGGCGGGATGGACAACGACAGCCAGATAAACGGCACCGAGGCGATAGTCGGTCTGGCCACCCTGCTGGTGATCGTCGCATTGTCCATCTGGGGCGGCCGGCGGGGCAAATTGTTTGCGCTGCTGGCGGGCATGTTCGTGGGGGTGGTGCTGGCGGGGCTGATGGGCCGCCTCGAGGGCTTCGAGCAGCTCGGCACCATCCCAGTATTCGATATTCCGCCTGTCCCTGCGCCCAATTTCGATGTCAATCCTTCCGTGCTGATCGCCGTCGGCGTGCTCGCCCTCATGACTCAACTCGACGTGTTTGGCTGCGTGGTGCTGATGCATAAAATGAACGACAGCGACTGGCGCCGGCCCAACATGCAAATGGCCGGCGCCGGGATACGCGCCAATGGCCTGGGCAACATGCTGGCCGCATGGCTGGGGGCCTACCCGAATGCGGTGTCCTCCGCCAATATCGCCCTCGCCCACATCAGCCGGACCACATCGCGCTGGGTGGGTCTCGTGGCCGCCGCTCTGTTGGCCCTGGCCGCGTTTCTGCCGCAGATCACCCTCTCCCTTACCCTCATCCCACGGCCCATCATTGGTGCGGTCGCGTTGTATGCCGCTGCCTACCTGATCGTCTCCGGCATCGAACTGATCGCCTCACGGGCATTGGATGCGCGGGCCATCTTCATGATCGGGCTGTCCTTCGTGGCGGGCCTGGGCGTCATGTTCTCCCCAAGCCTGGCGGACCTGGCCCCCGAGTCCGTACGTTTCATCGCCAGCAACGGCATCATCGTGGCGGGCCTGACGGCCATTGTCCTGAACCTGATTTTCCGGCTGGGCACGTCCCAGACCGCCCGCCTGGATCTCACGCACGTCGGCCCGTCGCCCATGGCACGCCAGATCACAGATTTCGTCGAAGCCCAGGGGGCTGTCTGGAGTGCCCGGCGCGACGTGGTCAAGCGTGCGGCCCAAGCCGCACTGGAAGCCGCCGAAGCGGTTTCTGCCGCAGGCGGGCGGCCGCTGCTCGGGCTCAAGGGCTCGTTCGATGAATTCAACCTGGAACTCGAACTCATTCACAACGGCCCGCCCCTGCCAGTGGGCAGCCCCGACACCACCGTGGATGCCCGCCTGCTGGATCTGGATGGCGATGCCTTCCAGGCTGCCATGGACCGTGCGCTGGCCAATGTGTCCGGGGTGCTGCTCAAACGCCTGGCCGACAACTTGAAAAGCGGTACGCGGGGGGAGACGTCCTATCTTCATCTGCATTTTGCACACTGACCGCCATGGCCGGCCGCCGCCCCGCGATGCAAGTGACTGCGACATGGACGCTCGAGGCCGTGCCCGGGGCCATACCGCCGGCGCTCTCCTGGCTTGCCGCCACCGCCCGCCAGCGCCGTTGGCCCGAATCCGTGGCGCGGCACCTGGCCCTGTGCCTGGATGAAGCGTTGGGCAACATCGTGATGCACGGTTTCAAGGGACAGGCACACAGCGAAAAGAAACAGATCGACCTGCGTATCCTGGAAAGCCCACACAGCACGGCCATCGACATCATCGATCATGGCGTGGCGTTCGATCCGACCCAACGCGACCTGCCGCCGCTCGCGGGCTCGCTGGCAGGCGCCCGTCCCGGCGGACACGGGCTGCGTCTGATGCGCCACTATCTGGACGAGATTCACTATGAACGCCGAAATCATCGCAATCATCTGCGGCTGATCGTCCACACCGCATCATCGGGAAACTGATCCGTGCCGCACACCCCGCCCTCCGGCTTCCCAGGGTACGACCCCAGCCTGCACGCCGTGCAGGCGCTGATCGACCCGCACGCCGTGGCCCACAATCTGCGGCATCTGCGTCAGGTACTGGCGGCATCGCGGGCAGACGATCCGGCGCCGGGCGTACGCCTGTGGGCCGTCGTCAAGGCCGACGCTTACGGGCACGGCCTGGCCATGGTCTATCCAGGCCTACACGATGCCGACGGGTTGGCTGTATTCTCGAAGCAGGAAGCCTATGCGTGTCGCCAGATGGGCTGGAAAAAGCCGCTGCTGGTGATGGGCTCGCGGCTCGAGCCCGAAGATTTGCACCATGCCGCCCTGTTCCCCCTGCACTGGGTGGTTGACGACTGGTCGGCGCTGCGTCAGCTCGGCCTGTGTCCGACCGGCCGGCCGCTGCACGCGTGGCTGCGCTTTCGCGGACACCTGAACCACGGCGGCTTCGACCCGGCGAGCTATCGAAAAGCCTACCTGCGCCTGGCCGAGTTGCAACAAGCTGGGCACGTGAGCGGCATTGGGCATTTCTGCCATTACGCCAGTGGCGAAGATCCGCAACAGCTGCAAGAAGAACGGCAGTTTTTCAGCCACTGCCGGGCGGGCCTGCCCGGCCCGGTCTGCACGGAAAATTCCGGATCGCTGCTGATCGAACCCGAGCAGGCGGCACGCACGGATTGGGTGCGCACCGGCATCGCTCTGTACGGCATCAGCCCACTATCTGGCGAGCACGGCGGCGCGCTCGGGCTACGGCCTGCCATGCGGCTGCAGGCGCCTTTGCTCGAGGTACGGCCCTTGGCAGCCGGCAGCCCATTGGGCTACGGGGCGGATTTCCGCGCCCCCCATGATATGCAAATCGGCCTGCTCGCGTGCGGCTATGCAGACGGATTTCCGCGCCGTCCAGGGCCTGACGCGCAGGTACTGGTCGGCGGATCGCACAGCCGGATCGTGGGCCGGGTCGCCATGGAAACCCTGGCCATCGACCTGACGGGTCTGCCCCGGTCGTCTCCCATCACCTTGTGGGGCGACCCGCTGCTGCCCATCGAGCACGTCGCCCGTCGAGCAGACACGATTCCGGCACAGCTGTGCACCGCCCTTACTGCGCGGGTCGTTCGGCGACAGGTTCCGGCTTCGGACGCCGCGGCGCAAAGCGCCAGAACGCTAAAGTGGCCAGAAGATAGATGAGGCCCACCCCGGCCAGCCCCACCGGCAGGCTCACCCAGGCCAGCAGCGCCCCCACCAGCAGAGGCCCCAGCATCTGCCCGAATTTGTCGGCCGCCCGCATGACGCTCGTGGCGCGGCCGGCCCCGTAGTCGCGCACATTGCGCAACTGCAGCATATACGCCAGCTGTGCGCTGCCCGCCAGGCAGCTGGCCACGGCCAGGCACAGCACGGCGCCGGTCGCCATGGCCAGGCCGTCGCCCCAATACAAACCCAACAGCCCTGCACTGCCAAACACGCCGCCTGCCACGATCCATGCTTTTCGGTGCGCGCTGCCATCCGTGATCCGGGCCATCGGGGGCCCCAGATAAATGACGCATAGCCCATACAGCATGATCATGCGGCCGACGCTGGCCGTGGTGCCGCCGGCGGCTTCCACGTACAAAGGCAGTGCGTAACTCAGCAGGCCGGCCTGAGCGACGGAAAACGGGACGATGCAAGCCAGCAGCAACAGACCATAGTCGCGGCTGAACACCAGGGCGCGCAGAGTGCGCCATGACATGGCCACAGAGAGCCCCGGGCCGGGTCGCGATGGCCTGGACCGCTCGAGCGGCACGCCCTGCCTGCCAGGCCCCATCAACATGAACACCCCCAGAAACGGTAGCGCCAACAAGCCCGCTGAGAGCAGAAACACCGCGATCGCGCCCAGCTGCTGCTCGAGCATGGCGCCCGCGGCCGCCCCTGATAAATACCCCGCAAATAGCCCTGCCACAAGGATCGCCATATTGCGGCC
Organism: Castellaniella sp.; assembly: GCF_041675725.1. Classification (GTDB taxonomy): domain Bacteria; phylum Pseudomonadota; class Gammaproteobacteria; order Burkholderiales; family Burkholderiaceae_B; genus Castellaniella. Next base: position 5,594 of record NZ_JBAYTI010000101.1, read on the forward strand.
TCGATGCGCGACCGGGCTATGCAAGACAATGAACCCCTGCAGGCCCATCCACGCCAGGCCATACCCGAACCCGGCCAGCGCCCGCGCCGCCACCAGCGTGGACCATGAAGGCGCCAGACCGCTGGCCACGTTGCCCGCCATGCCAACCAACAGGCCCGCAAGCACCGGCAGGGCCCAGCCGCGGCGGTCCGTCAGACGCCCGGCCAACAGCGCGGCCACGAGCCCGCAGCCCATGTCGGCCGCGATGGGCACACCGAGCAGATACTCGAACCCACGGGCCTGCTGGACCAGCGGCAGCAAACTGCGAGCGTACAGGGGCAAGAAGCTCAGCGGCATGGCCATGGCGAACAAAAAGCCAAACATCACCGGTCGGGCAATGCGGCCAGGCCGCACGGGGTCGGCATCATCCGTCACGACGCCCGGTTCGTGGCTTTCGTGCCGCAGCAGCACACGATCCATCAGCAAAGCCAGCAACAGCAGCAGTTCGAACGTCGCCACCAGTGCCACGACCATGACGGTGGCGGCATCGAGGATCCGGGCACGGATCCCATCGGTCATGCGGGCGCCATCCAATAGGATCTGTATATGAGCC
>NZ_JBAYTI010000102.1:0-6074 GCF_041675725.1 Castellaniella sp.
CACGCCACGTGCTGATCGTGCACGGCAAGGACGGCATGGATGAAGGCTCGCTGGGTGCCGCCACTCTGGTGGGTGAACTGAAGGACGGGGTCATCACCGAATACGAAATCCACCCGGAAGATTTTGGCGTTTCCATGGTGTCCAATCGCAGCATCAAAGTCGCGGACCGCGAAGCATCCGCAGCGCTCATCATGGAAGCCCTGGATAACGTCGACGGCCCGGCCCGTGATATCGTTGCCTTGAACGCGGGTCTGGCCATATACACCGGCAACCAGGCCGCCACCATAGCCGAGGGCCTGAAAGCGGCATACGAATGCCTGAAAAACGGCGCCGCCCGGGCCAAATTCGAGGAATTCCGCAGTTATACAGGGAAGCTGTCCGCATGAACGACATTCTCGCCAAGATACTGGAAACCAAGAAGGTAGAGGTCTCCACAGCCCGTCAGATGCGCAGCGAGTCCGACCTCCTGCGTGAAGCCAAAAGCCGCAAGGACTTGCGCGGTTTCGCCCGGGCCATCGAAGACAAGATCGCCAAAGGCTTGCCCGGCATCATTGCCGAAGTGAAAAAGGCATCACCATCCAAGGGGGTGATCCGCGACAACTTCAACCCCACCGAAATCGCTTCGTCCTACGCCGCCCATGGTGCGGCCTGCCTGTCCGTCCTGACCGATGTGCAGTATTTCCAGGGTTCCTATGATTACCTGCGACAGGCCCGCGCCGCCTGCGCGCTGCCCGTGCTGCGCAAGGATTTCATGGTAGACCCTTATCAGATCATCCATGCCCGGGCCATCGGCGCCGACTGCGTGCTGCTCATCGTCGCTGCGCTCAGCCCCACACAGCTCAAGGAGTTCGAATCCCTGGCCATCGAACTAGGCATGGATGTCCTGGTCGAAGTTCACGACCGCGCCGAACTCGACATCGCGCTGGAACTCGAAACCACGCTGCTGGGCATCAATAACCGCAATCTGCGCACATTCGAAACTTCGCTGCAGAACACGCTGGACCTGCTGCCTCTCATACCCGAGGGCAAGCGCGTCATCACCGAAAGCGGCATCCTCACCCGGGAAGACGTCAAGCTCATGCGCGATCACGACGTTCAGGCCTTCCTGGTGGGCGAAGCCTTCATGCGTGCCCCCGAACCTGGCGCCGCACTGCATGAATTGTTCTTTGCCGAATGAGCAGCGGCGTGCCGGACACTCTGCGCTTCGCCGACGCTGAAAGCGACCCATCCATCCCCAAGGATGAGGCCAAGGCACAGGAGGCCGAACTGCGCGCCGCATTGCTCAAAGCCCAGTATGACCGGCTTGCAAAAGCCGACCGCAGCCTGCTGATCGTGGTGGCGGGCATTGATGGTGTGGGCAAGGGCGGTACGGTCAATCTCATCAACGAGTGGATGGACGCACGCCATATCCGTACGATGGCCTTTGGCCCCCCCTCTGACGAGGCACAGCAATACCCCTTCTTGTGGCGCTATTGGCGCCAGTTGCCCGCCAAGGGCCGTACCGGCATCGTTTTCGGCTCCTGGTACGCCCCCCTGTTCGATGCCTTGGCCAGCAAGAACCCCAAGCGTGGCAAGATCGAACGTCTGGCGTCTTCAATCTGCGATTTCGAGACCCTGCTGGTGCGCGATGGCGTGCAGATTCTCAAGCTCTGGTATCACCTGTCGCGAGATGCCCAGAAAGAGCGTACCGCCATGCTGCTCAGCGACCCGGAAACGTCCTGGATGGTGCGGCCTGAAGACCGCCTGGTCGCGAAGAACTTCAAACGTGTGCGCCGGGCGGCCGGCACCATGCTCAACCTCACCGACTCGTCCCTGGCTCCCTGGCATGTGATTCCCAGTGCGGATGAGCGCATGCGGGCCATTGCCACTGGTGACAGTATTCTGCAGGCCCTGCACGACCCGCCCCACAAGGTCAGCGCCCTTGCCGCCACCGGCCCCTGGCGCCCTTCCAGCGAGTCCGCGTCTCAGGAAGGCGGCAGAAGGCTGCGCCGCCTTACCCAGGTCGATTATTCGGTGAAGCTGGCCGAAAACGAATACGACGATCAACTGGCCCATCTACGCGGCCGGCTTGCCCGCCAAGTGCGCAGCAAGGCCTTCGAGAAGCTGCCGGTCGTGCTGGTCTTCGAAGGCCATGATGCCGCCGGCAAAGGCAGTACGATACGTCGCATCACCCATGCGCTCGATGCCCGGCAGTTCCGTGCCGTTCCTGTCTCGGCCCCCAGCCCCGAAGAACTCGCCCGGCCCTATCTATGGCGCTTCTGGCGCGAATTGCCTGCGCCGGGCGAACTCACCATCTTTGACCGTTCATGGTATGGCCGGGTGCTGGTCGAACGGGTCGAGCGCTTCGCCCGGCCTGCGGAATGGCGCCGCGCCTACCAGGAAATCAACCAGTTCGAACGCCAGCTGACCGACAGCGGCATACTGGTGCTTAAATTCTGGCTGGCCATTACCAAGGATGTCCAGCTTGAACGCTTCCGTGACCGGGAACGCTCCCCCTTCAAATCGTTCAAGATCACGCCCGAAGACTGGCGCAACCGTGAAAAATGGGCAGCCTACACGGTGGCCGCCAATGACATGTTCGACCTCACGGACACCAGCTATGCGCCGTGGCATGTTGTATCGTCCAACGACAAGCGCCACGCCCGCGTGTATGTCCTGGAGCAAATCGTGAAGGCCATCGATACCAGGCTGGCACAATGAACACGCCCCCCCCATCCTGCCCGCTATGCACCGAAGACGGTGGCAGCCTGGTATGGCAGAACCGCCTGCTGCGCGTGGTCATCGTGAACGATGGCGGCTTACCTGGCTATACGCGCGTGATCTGGCAGGCCCACAAAGCGGAAATGACCGATCTAGACGCGTCTGATCGCGATATCCTGATGCAGACCACCTTCCTGGTGGAAAGCGTGCAGCGCCAGGTATTGCTGGCTGACAAGGTCAATCTGGCCTCGCTGGGCAACATGACACCGCACCTGCACTGGCACATCATCCCCCGCTGGCGGGACGACCCCTGGTTTCCCGACAGCGTCTGGACACCCCAACGCACACACACTGATGCCGCCGCCAGACAGTGGGGCGAGCGCAGCAGCATCCTCAACGCGCTGCAGGGCGAGTACACGGCCGCTCTGCGCACCCGTCTGGAACACTCCGCTGTGGCTGATCCAGCCGGCTCACCCAGCCCTGACCGGGACGGCAAGCGGGAAAACCACAACACGGCCACCCCGGGAAGCCGGCGAACCCCACCATCCCCTGCGGCCGCCATGCCTGCAAGCGAACGCCAGGACAGCACTGCCGTTCCGGCTCAAGGTACGGATAATCGTCTGCGTGAGCTGCCCGGCCAGCAACTGGCGTCGCTACATCCTGACTGGCGTACAGCACTGGACACACCCGAAGCAAAAGCCGCCCTGCAACGCCTAGACTCGTTCCTGGCCGAACGCCTGCAACAAGACGCCGTCATTTACCCCGCACGTGTCTTTCGCGCGCTTGAGCTATTGGCACCCTCTGACGTCCGCGTCGTCATCCTGGGCCAGGATCCTTACCACGGCCCCGGTCAGGCACAAGGGCTGGCGTTCTCTGTACCTGACCGCTGCCCGGCCCCGCCCAGCCTGCGCAATATGTTCAACCAGCTGGCCCGCGAATACCCTGAGCGCCCGAGGCGCCGCCATAACGACCTTTCCGACTGGAGCCGCCAGGGGGTACTGTTGCTCAACACCAGCTTGAGCGTCGAACAGGGTGCCGCCGGCTCGCATGCGCGCAAGGGTTGGGAAGCCGTTACCGACGCCTTGATCCAGGCCGTGGCCCGCGACCCGCAGCCCAAGGTATTCATGCTGTGGGGCAACCATGCCCAAAGCAAGCAGGGCCTGCTGGACGCCGCCGGCCAGACGCACCAGGTGCTTAGATCCAACCACCCTTCGCCGCTGTCCGCCCTGCGACCGCCACGCCCCTTTATCGGATGCAGCCATTTTTCCCTGGCCAACACCTGGCTGTCTGCCCAAGGGCAACCCCCCATAGACTGGCTGGGGCCGGACATCGTCTAGTATCCTGCAGCAAATTCGCGACAAGCCCGCGAAACTCGGCATAAATTCAATGCTGGCCTAGGAATACTAGGGTTTTCCATATATACTAGAGGACTGCATTCTACTTAGTGTCGGCATGGGTGCAGTCTTTTCAAGGCTTACGCCCCTGAAAAAACGGCTTGAAGAAGCCCATTGCATAACGCATATGCCGCACACCATCGCACCCTGACCTTCCAGAACCTTGTCGTCCGCGCGGCCGTCCTGTGCCCGTGCATCATGGTTGATTGGGTCGGCACGATGATCCACTCAACCGCGCATCCCCACGCCATACGGCGAATCTGCGCATATGCACCGCCTCCAACGGCAAAGGTATACATGTCTTTCGAATCCCTGGGACTCAACCCGGCCCTGCTGTCGGCGCTCGACCGTGCCGGCTTCACCCAACCCACCCCCGTCCAGGCAGCCGCCATTCCGCGCGCCCTGACGGGAGAAGATCTGATGGTTTCATCCCAGACGGGCAGCGGCAAGACCGCCGCATTCATGCTGCCCGTTCTGAACCGCATCGCCCAGTTGCCCGCCAACAAGGGCAGCGGGGTGCAGGTGCTGGTCCTCACACCCACCCGCGAACTCGCCCTGCAAGTGGCTGACGCCACCCGCATCTACGGCGCCGGCATCAACGGCCTGCGCATAGCCACGGTTGTTGGCGGCATGCCTTACGGCGCGCAGATCAAGGCCTTATCCCGCCGCGTTGATGTGCTGGTTGCCACACCAGGACGCCTTATCGACCACCTTCAGGCCAAGCGCGTCAATTTGTCCACCGTGCGCACGCTGGTCCTGGACGAAGCCGACCGTATGCTGGACATGGGTTTCATCGAAGAGATCGAATCCATCATTGCGCGCATCCCGGCCGAACGCCAGACGCTGCTGTTCTCGGCAACGCTGGACGGCACCGTGGCCCAACTGGCCGGGCGCATGATGCGCAACCCGGCCCGCCTTGAACTGGCCGGCCAGAAGCAGCGCCACGAGAACATCGCGCAAACGCTGCTGTATGCCGACGACGGCTCGCACAAACTGCGCCTGCTGGACCACCTGCTGCGCGACAGCGACCTCGACCAGGCCATCGTCTTCACGTCCACCAAGCGCGGTGCGGATGATCTGGCCGACTATCTGGCCGAGAACGGCTATTCCGCTGCGGCGCTGCATGGCGACATGAACCAGCGCCAGCGTACCCGCACCCTGGGCCTGCTGCAACGCGGCAAGCTGCGCATTCTGGTAGCTACCGACGTGGCCGCCCGTGGTATCGACGTACAAGGCATCAGCCACGCCTTCAACTACGATCTGCCCATGCAGGCGGAAGACTACGTCCATCGCATCGGCCGCACTGGCCGTGCCGGGCGCAACGGCCAGGCCTACACGCTGGCCACCCACATGGAACGCCACAAGATCCGCCGTATCGAGCACTTCATCGGCCGCAGCATTCCCATGGAAGAAATCGCCGGCCTGGAACCACAACGCCGGCCACAACGCGGCTTCAGCAAGCGCCCTAGCGGTGGCGGTGGATACCGCGGTGCCCGGCGCGAAGGCTACGGCCAGGGCCGCCCTCAGGGTGAACATAAGCCCGCCTGGACGGGTGGCGAACGCCAGCACGACGGGAAACCCGAATGGAAGGCCGGCCAAAAAACGGAATGGAAGCCCGGCAACAAGCCTGAATGGAAATCCGATCGCCGGCCCGAGGGTAAAACCGAATGGCAGCCTGGCCGTAAATGGGAAGGCAAGCCAGAATGGAAACCTGGCCGCAAGACCGAATGGGCCGGCGACCGCAAGCCGCAGGCTGACGGCGCCCGCAGGTCTGGCCGCCCCAGCACTCGCAGCGATCGCAGCGCATCACCTCGCCACAGCGAGCGCCCGCAACGGGACGCTGCCCGCTTCTGAACATGGCATAGTACATGTGGCTGGCAAACGCCGGCCACATGTACCGCTGCCAGTGTTGCCTCCGCCCGACTATTCCCGGGTTTGGGCAGCATCAGTGCACCTTCTGCCGGCGGCACACTCAGCCAC
>NZ_JBAYTI010000103.1:0-5896 GCF_041675725.1 Castellaniella sp.
CGGACCGCATCATCCTGGGCGAGACCCGCGGCCCCGAGGCGCTGGACGTGCTGCAGGCCATGAACACGGGCCACGACGGCTCGATGACCACGTTGCACGCCAACAGCCCGCGCGACGCGGTCACCCGCCTCGAAAGCATGGTGATGATGGCCAACGGCAACCTGCCGCTGTTCACCATCCGGCGCCAGATCGCCAGCGCGGTCAACCTCATCGTGCAGGTCGAGCGCATGCGCGACGGCAGCCGCAAGGTGACCAGCATCGTCGAAGTGGCGGGCATGGAGGGCGAGGTCATCGTCATGCAGGAGCTGTTTCAATTCACGTACGACGCCAGTTCGTTCGATGAAGAAGTGCGCGGCACGTTCGACACCAGCGGCCTGCGCCCCCTGTTTGCCGAACGGGCCCGCTATTTCGGCATGGAAAACGCCCTGGTGGAGGCAATGCGGCCATGAGTCCGGTCGACGTCGTCACGCTGGTCATTTTTGCGGCCGTCATTCTGCTGGGGCTGGCGGTACTGGTGATTTCAGGGGCCTGGCGCCAGCGCCCGCGCAACCTGTTGCGCGCGCAGCTGCAGAACATCAGCGGGCGCACGGGCAACGAAAGCCGCGACCGCCTGCTGCAGAGCCTGCAGCGCGCACAGCTCGAGGCACGCCGGCGCAAGCGGCGCGAGGCCATGGGGGGCATCGGCTATCATCTGAATCGCCTCGATACCGTGGCGGGGCATTGGGGCGCGCGGGTTCTGGGCCTGCTGGCTTTGGGCCTGGCGCTGTTCGGCGCGCTGCTGTATGCGCTGGGCCTGCTGCCGCAGGCGCTGTGGGTGGCCGCGCTGGCCATCCTGGTCGTGCCGGTGCTGGTCGCCATGTGGCTGTACCGGTTGCTCATCAACCGGTTCAGCAAGCGTTTTCTCAACCAGATGCCCGACGCGCTGGGCATGATCGTGCGCGCCAGCCAGGCGGGCATTCCGGTGACCCAGTCCATCCACAACGTGGGCCTGCAGTTCGAGGCGCCGCTGGGCGCCGAGTTCCTGCGCATGGGCAACAGCCTGCTGCTGGGCGAAGACCTGGAAGACGTGCTCGACAAGGCCGTGCGCCGCATCGAGTTGCCGGATTTCACGTTTTTTTCAGTCTGCGTGCTGCTGCAGCGCGAATCGGGCGGCTCCATCGTCGAGGCCCTGGAGAACCTCGCCGCCATTATCCGGGCGCGGCGCGAACTGCAGCTCAAGGCGCGCGCCCTGACGGCCGAAGGGCGCCTGTCGGGGCAAATACTGGCCGGCATTCCGTTTGCCATCGTCGCCATGCTGTATGCCAGCAACCCCAGCTACATCATGACCCTCTTCACCACCGACACCGGGCGCATGCTATTGTGGCTGGCGGGCGGCATGCTGGTGGTCGGCATCCTGATGATCCGGCATATCGCCAACCTGAAGGTGTGAGCCATGGCCCATTCTGACGCGTGGTTGTACCTGTTGCTGCTGGTCCTGGTCATACTCGGGGCCGGCATTTACCTGTATGGGCGCTCGAACCAGCGCCAGCGCCTGCGCGAGCGCGCCGAGGCCGAGATCGAACGGCGCGGGGCGGTGTTTGCCGAGCGCCGCGGGCTGGACCAGGTGCGCAGCCGCGGGGCCAGCTTCCTGCTGCACCTGGGGGCCATGCTGCCCATGCTGAGCCGCGCCCAGCGGGCCGAGTCGACCTCCAAGCTGATGGCCGCCGGGTACCGTTCCAACCAGGCCATGCTGGTGCTCATGGGCACCATCGTGCTCAGCGTGCTGGCCAGCGTGGGCCTGACGGCCTGGCTGGCCGAACCCTATCTGGCCGAGCGCGGCCTGGCGGCCTGGATTCTGGCCTTGTTGCTGGCGGCCTACCTGGGCAGCATGGTGCCGCGCCTGGTGCTCGACCGCCTGGTGGCCCGCCGCCAGGAAGCCATCCGCCTGGCCTTGCCCGATGCGCTGGACCTGATGGTCATCTGCACCAACGCCGGCTTGGCCCTGGCCGCGGCGCTGGACCGCGTGGCCGAAGAGATGGGGGTGGTATCGCCCGCCCTGGCCGATGAGCTCAAGTTCACGGCCACGGAACTCAAGCTCAGCAGCGATGTCGAACGGGTATTGAACGGCCTGGCCAACCGTACCAACATCGAAGGCATGCGCACGCTGGTCAGCACGTTCTTGCAGGCCCGCCAGTATGGCACGGCAATCACCCAGGCTTTGCGCATCCTGGCCCGGTCCGAGCGCACTGCACGCATGATGCGCCTGGAAGAAATGGCCGCCAAGCTGTCGGTCAAGATGACGCTGCCCATGATGCTGTTCATCCTGCCAACGGTGATCATCGTCGGGGCGGGGCCGGCCATGTTGAACCTGTCCAAATTTTTTGCGTCGCAGTAAGGCCGCGTCGCCCGAGAGCCCGCTTATGATTCGTTCCTTCAGGCATCACACCGCAGGGTTGGCCCTGATGCTCGCACTGGCGGCCTGTGCGCCGCTGCAGCCCGAGGTGCGCCCGGTGTCCAGCGCCGTGGATCCGGCCCTGATGGCCGCCAGCGAGCTGCGCATTGCCGCCAGCGCGCTGCAAAGCGGCGACCTGGAGGTCGCGCGCTCGCTCTATACCGAGCTGAGCCGCTCGCATCCGGGGCAGACCGACGTCTGGCTGGGTCTGGGCGATGCCCATTTCCTGGGCGCCAACTACGAGGCGGCCCGCGCGGCCTACAGCCGGGCCGAAGCGCTGGACCCCGACCTGCCCGAGGCCCAGCTCGCGCTGGCGCGGGTGGACGTGCGGGTGCGCCATCTCGACGAGGCCCAGGCCCGCTATCGGCGTGTCCTGGCGCAGACGCCGGACAGCCCGGTGGCCCTGGCGGGCCTGGGGGTGACGCAAGACCTCTCCGGGCGCCACGACGACGCGCAGAACACCTATCGCAAAGGCCTGTCCGCGCACCCGGACGACGAGGTCCTGCGCACCAACCTGGGGCTTTCGCTGGCGCTCAGCGGCAAGGCGCGCGATGCCGTCAATACGCTCCTGGGCCACGACGGCGTGGCCAACGGCCTGCCGCAGCGGCGCGACAACCTGGCCCTGGCCTATGGCCTGCTGGGGCGCGACGATGCCGCCGAAAACATCCTGCTCAGCTATCAGCCGCGCGGCCAGGTGCAGGACAACCTCGAGTTCTACCGCTATTTGCGCGAACATCTCAAATAGGCTTGCCATGGGGGGGCCGTGCGTACTGTCATCCAGCGTCTGAAACACCTGCGGAACCGGCAACGCGGCGCGACGGCGCTCGAATTCGCCATCGTGGCGCCGCTGGTCTTCGTGGTGATTTTCCTGAGCCTGGAGATCGCTTTCATGCTGGTGGCCGACGCCACGCTGGATCAGGCCGCCAGCCGCATCGCGCGCCACAGCAAGGTCGTAGAGCGCGACGACAGCTTCCAGGAGCAGCAATGCCACGACATGGTCATGGGGATCCTCGAAGACACGTTGTCGGTCTGGAGCGACCGCCGCGGCCTGTACGCAGAGGCCAAGCTGTACAAGCCGGGCGAAGACAATAGCTTCAAGAACAAAGACGATCCCGACTACCGAGACAAGATCGTCTGCGACCTGGGCAATGCCGGCGATATGGTGGTGTTTCGCCTGGGTTTCGAGCGCCCCGGCTTGACCGGCCTGATTTCGCTGATGGGCCTGCGCGTGCTGCAATTCGAACGGACGGTGATCATCCAGAACGAGCCATGAAGCCAGTGACTTTGACCCGGGCTTTCGCCCGCGCCCAGCAGGGGGTGGCCGCCATCGAGGCGGCCCTGGTGCTGCCGCTGATGCTGTTCTTCATCGTCGGCATCGTCGAGCTCTACCAGTATTACCGGGCCGATGCCATCATGACCCGAGCCGCGTTTTCGGTGGCCGACGGCCTGGCCATGCAGCCCGAGCTGTACGGCGCCGGGCCGTGCAACCTGACGGACCACGTCTGCACGTATGGCGCCATCATGCCCGAACTCATGCGCCCGGTGGACTACGCCGACGGCGGCCAGCTGCGTATCCGCCTGTTTGCCACGCAGGAACAGACTACGGGCTCGGGCAAGAACAAACAGACCAAGACGGTATGGAACACCAGCCCCGCCTGGGGCCGCTCCTGCAACGGGGCCGGCACCTGCACCAGCTTCACAGCGGCGTACCAGGGGGATGGCATGCCGGCGCCGAACAAGGATGACACTATACTGGTGGTGGAAGTCATCCAGGCGTATGAACCTTTCGTGATCAGTTCACGGTTCTGGGAGGCACTGGGGGGCCGGCGCACGCTGACGGCCATCTCGTTCTACCGCCCCCGGTTCGATGACCTGAAAAACTTGCAATAGGGTGGGCCCAATGAAGGCACAAATAGTCACGCCGATCCAGCAACGAGGGCAGCGCTTCGCACGCGACGAGCGCGGCGCCGTGGCCATCATTGCGATTCTTTCCTTTTCGGCGATTCTCGGCACGTCGCTGTTCGCCATCGACATGGTGCGCCACAACGTCGCCCAGACCCGGCTGCAGAGTGCGCTGGATACCGCGGTGATTTCCGCCGGGCGCAAGCTGGCAGACTTCGACCCCAACAACCCGGCCCAGAACCAGGCCTGGCAGGATGACGCCTATGGCTACTTCCGGGCGAACATGCCGGGGGGCTACCTGGGCATGCAGCTGCCACGCGACGCCCTGCACATCGAATACATCGAAGACAAGGCGCCGGGCAGCGCGATCCGCACCGCACAGCGCGTCAAGATGTCGGTCTCGAGCGACCTGCCGCTGCTCAGCACGGGCTATTTCGACCAGACCGCCTGGCCGGTGGCCGCCAGCAACCAGGCGCGGCGCAAGGTGCGCAACGACCTCGAACTGGTGCTGGCGCTCGATAACTCCGGCTCCATGGACGAATCGGCGGGCTCCAAGATGGGCACGCGCATGGCCGTGCTTAAGACATCGACGCGGGATCTCATCCAGACGGTGATGGACGCCGCCGCCGCGGGCGCGGCCGACCACGAGGACGACGGCGACGAGATCCGCGGCGCGTTCATCGGCCTGGTCCCGTTCAACGACGTGGTCAACGTGGGCAACGTGCCCACGGCCCGCAACGCCTGGATGGCCGACTGGCTGGGCCGCTATCCAGACCAGCAGAACTACATCCGATATAACTGGTCGGGCTGCATCGCCGAGCCGGCCGGCAATTGGAGCGACAGCAACCGCCTGCCGGCCGAGGCCCTCACGCCCCTGGCGGGCTTCCAGCCCCTGGTCAGTATTTATGCCAAGGCCTACGCCGCCGGCGACCTGGGCCTGGGCAGCAACCAGCGGCTGGTGGCCCGGGCCGACTACCCGGGGACCGGCGTGGGGTTCCTGGCGCCCAGCAGCGCCAGCAAAGACCGCCGTGTGACGGCCAATTTCGTGCCCGCAGCCACCAGCAACATCCAGACGCGTTTTACGCTCGAGCCGCAATATTGCGCGCGCTCGATGGTCCAGTTTTTCGTCGGGGCGCTGGAAGAGCAGCAAGACAAAAGCCTGAACGCGGCCGTGCAGTCCATGCAGAGCTATGGCGGCACCAACGTGGGCATGGGCCTGCTGTGGGCCTGGCGCATGCTGGATCCGGCCTGGCGCGGCACCGACATCGGCTGGGGGCACGCGGGCCTGCCGCGCGATTATGAAACCGACAAGCTCAACAAGGTGATTGTGCTGCTCAGCGATGGCGACAACGCGCCCAGCGGCGTGGTGCAAAGGGTATCCGAGTCGTATTCGAACAAGTTCGCCGGCTTCAACATGGCCTATGCCTACGAAGAGACCAGCAAACAAACCTGTACGACCAGTGGGAAGAAACAAACCTGTAGTTACAAATGGGATGATCCCAAGAAAATCAGCCTGAAGACGGCCACCAAGGCGATCGACCTGCCCAGTGTGAGCAGCTTCAA
>NZ_JBAYTI010000104.1:0-5490 GCF_041675725.1 Castellaniella sp.
GTGAAATTTTTATTGCATAGTTCGGGTGCGCACTGGTTGAATTGATTCAGATCAAATATGCAAACTGCTGACGCAGTATCCACATCATTTCTAGTTGCATGAACCTTCCTGGAGGATGATATGAAAAAATCCCTGAACTTCACGACCGGGGCACTGGCTGCGGTGATCCTGTCCGGTCCGCTGCTGTTGCCGCAAGCGGTGCTGGCCAAGACCATCACCGTGGTCAGCTCCGGTCCGCTGCAGCCTTACAACTACGTAGACGAAAACGAAAAATGGATCGGGCTGCAGGCCGAGGCGCTGGACTATGCCGCCAAGAAGGCCGGCTATGACCTCGAATATCGGACCATGGCTTTCGAGAACGAAATCCCCGCGCTGCTGAACGGCAAGGTGGACATCGCGTCGGGCATCTACATCACCAAAGAGCGCTTCGAGAAGCTGGATTTCATCCCGTTGGTGAAGTCCGGCTTCGGCATCCTCTCCACCAAAGAATTCGCCAAGGACGTGAAAGACTGGACCAACTATTGTGGCAAGGAAATCGCCATGCACTTCTCGGCACCCACCGAGAACGCGGTGAAAGCCATGAACGAGAAGTTCTGCCCGCCCGACAATCCCGCCATCTCGGCACCCAGCAGCGGCAACATTCCCGACCGCATCACAGCGGTTCGCAACGGCCGCGCCGCAGGCGCCATCGACGACGTGAACATGTGGCGTGCGGCGGCCTCGCGCATCCCCGAAGTCGCCGTCGCGCTGGAGCAAGTGGGCAACCAGGTGTACTGGCCGATCGCCTTCAAGAAAGGATCGCCGCTGCGGGCCGAGTTGCTGCCGCATATTTCCGAGTTCCTGAACACCAAGCTTGCCGAGGACGCTTCCATGAAGTTCGGTATGGGCAAGAACGTGTACATCAGCGGGGACATCGATACGGTGATCGAGGAATATCTGAAGGACAAGTAATCCGCCGCACCACGCGCACCGGGTGGGGGCGGCCGTCTCGGCCGTCGCCGCGCCTGGCGCGCCTCTTGTGCATGGGCGCCGCTGCGGGCCTGCCAGGGCGCCCTGCTATCCACTCTGAATTGAGCGTATTCCACCGTGCTTAGCGAATTTCTCAAATATCTGACGATGCCCTATCTTCTGGAGGGCGCGTACATCGCCATCCAGATATGGATCATATCCTTCATCGTTTCGTCCGCCCTGGGGATGGTGTTCGCGCTGATCAGGCAGAGCAAGCACATGGCCCCGCTCAGGTATCTGGTGGTCTTTTATGTCTGGTTCATCCGCGGCACGCCGATCATCCTGCAGCTGGTCGTCTGGTACAACCTGCTGCCATTCCTGGGTTACGACATCAATGAATTCTGGACCGCAGTCATCGCGCTGTCGGTCTGTTTTTCGGCCTATCTGTGCGAGGTGTTCCGCGGCGGCCTGATGGCTGTGCAGCCGGGCCAGATCGAGGCGGCGCAATCCATGGGATTCGGGCGCCTGGCCGTCACGCGTTTTTTCTCCATTCCGCAGGCGCTGCGCACGTGCACGCCATCGCTCATCAATTTTGCCATTTTGTTGATGAAGGACACTTCGATCACCTCGGTGATTGCGGTCAGCGAACTGACCCTGCGCAGCAACACGATCGTCGCGCGAAATTTCGAATACATCCCCGTGTTCGGTGCGGCGCTGTGCATCTACCTGCTGCTCACCACGGCCTTGACGCTTTTGCAGCACTATACCGAGATCTTCCTGGACTACGACAGCAAAGAGCGGCGCCTCACGCGCCGGGGCGGGAAGCAGTCGGTCGAGAAGAGCGGCACTCTGGTGGATTTCCTGGCGGGCGCCAAGGCGCACGACAAGAAGAACGAAGACTCGGTGCGTTTTCGCAAGGTGACCAAGTCGTTTGGCGAAAATGTCGTCCTGCAGGATATCGATCTGACCATCAAGAGCGGCCAGACCACGTGTATCCTGGGGCCCAGCGGGGCAGGCAAGAGTACGCTGCTCAGGACCATCAACCTGCTCGAGCCCATCGACAGCGGTGCGGTCTGGGTCAATGGCATCGACGTGGCCGACCGCTCCTGGAAGCACTGGTACCGGCGCGCCATGCCGGAATCCCTGAAAGTGCTGCGCCGGCGCCAGGCGGCCACCGCGATGGTCTTCCAGCAGTTCAACCTGTTCGAAAACTATTCGGTTCTCGACAACCTGTCGCTGGCGCCGGTGCACGTCATGAGGCGTGACCGCCACACGGTCAAGAAAGAAGCGCTGCAACTGCTCAACCTGCTGGGCCTGTCGGCCCTGGCCAACCGCATGCCGCAGCGCTTGTCCGGCGGCGAAAAACAGCGGATCGGCATTTTGCGTGCGCTGGCGGTGCGCCCCAAGACCTTGCTGTTCGATGAGCCGACTTCGGCGCTGGATCCCGAGCGCGTGGGCGAGGTCATCAACGTGATGCGTGACCTGTCGGCGGCGGGCGCCACCATGATCGTGGTGACCCATGAGCTGGAATTTGCCCGGACGTGCGCGGACTGGGTCGTATTCATGGCCGATGGCCGGGTAGTCGAAGAGGGCTACCCGGAAGATATGTTCCAGAGCCCGAAGACCGACCGGTTCAAGCAGTTTCTTGAAGGGATTTCGAATTGACTTGTGCAATGCATCACCGTGCTTTTTGAGAGAGGAAGAAAATGAAAATCATCATCGTAGGTGGCGGCATCGGGGGGCTCTCGGCTGCTGTGGGCTTATTGAAGCTGGGCATCGACGTGACCGTCCTGGAGCGCGCCGATGCCATCCGCACCGCGGGTGCCGGCCTGAACATCTGGCCCAATGGCGGGCGTGCACTGGGCGCGCTGGGGCTCAAGAACGAATATGACGACATCTCCGTGCGGCTGATGAAATACATCAACTACAGCAGCGCGGGCGTGCTGTTGCGAACGATCGACACCTCGGATTGGGGGGCACGGTTTGGGGCGTATGCCGTCGGCATGCATCGCCGGGCCCTGAACCTGATGCTGGCCGATGCAGTGGGCTACGAGAACATTCGCTTCAATACCGAGATCGTCAGCGTCCGGCAAGAGGGGGACAAGGTCTACTGCACGGCCAGCGATGACACCACGCTGGAAGCCGACGCGGTGATCGGCGCCGATGGCGTGCACTCGCGGGTGCGCACGTCGCTGGTGGGCGACGTGGCCCTGCGCGAAAACGAATACCATGCGTTCCGCTGCCGGGCGATCTTCGACATCAGCGAGACCTCGTTTGCGCGCGACGCGCAAACTGGGGCGTACGACGAAGATGGCTTCGTGTCGGTGATCCCGATCGGCAAGAGCAAGGCGTATTGGTTTGGCTCGGTCAACGGCGCTCGCACGCTGGACCAGTTTGTCGACACCGTGTCACGCTGGAAGGTGGGCGAATTGCCCGAACTGGTCGCCTCGACCTCCAAGGGGGTGATCCTGGAAAATCACCTGCAGGATTTCGGCGGGATTCCTTTCCGGTGGACGCACGGTCGCGTAACCCTGATGGGCGACGCCGCGCACGCCGTCATGCCCGATCTGGCCCAAGGCGCCACCCAGACCCTGGTCGATGCGGCCGCCCTGCAGGCCGCCTTTACGGAAACGCTCAATCCTGTCGTGGCGTTTCAGCGCTACGAGCAGCGCCGCCGGCCTACGGCAGACCACACCGTGGCCTGTTCGGCGCGCGGCAATTTCATGGGCGGGCGTCGGGTCAATCCGATTGCCATACGCTATGTCAATGAAGTCGAGGCCTTTCAGGGTTGAGAAACACGTTCGAGAAACAAGGTTGAAAACATGGATCCCTATCAATTTGACGTTCAGGAACTGGCACGCCTGGCTCAGGCGCTGGTCTCGGCCGAATCGCCGAACCCCCCTGGCGACGTGACACGGCCCATGAACGTGGCGGTCGACTATCTGCAGAAAAACGGCATTCCGTATATCGAGCTCACCAAGGATCCGCAGCGCGAAAAGCTCAATCTGGTCGCGCGGGTGGTGGGCGCAAAACCGGGCCCCAGGGTGGTCCTGAATGCGCACCTGGACGTGTTTCCGGGCGGCCAGTCCGCTCCGGCGCCCAGCACCGGCGCGTCGGCAGGCGCCGGGCCACTGTCCAGAATCGTGGGGCGTGGCGCGGTCGACATGAAAAGCGGCGCGGCCGCCTTCATGACGATCATGAAGCATTTCGCCGCCAGAAAGGACCACCTCTGTGGTGAAGTTACCCTGTGCCTGGTCTCGGACGAGGAAACCTTCGGCCCGTATGGCAGCCGGGCGCTGCTCGAGTTCTTCCCGTCGCTGGCGGGGGATTACCTGCTCAGCACCGAGCCCTCGTCGGCCTCTGTGGTGCGCTATGGCGAGCGCGGCTTCTGCTGGGTGGAAGTGGTCTTCACCGGGCCCGGTGGCCATGGCGCCTATCCTTCGGCCAAGGCCTCGCCCATCGATACCGCGGGGGCCTTCATTGCGGCGTTGCGCGAGCGCTGGCCAGAGGCGCGCAATACGTCGGGCAGTATCGGGCAGGATGTGTTGGCGCCCAAGGGTCATTCCTTCGTGAACGACATCTCGCTCAGCCTGGGCATGATCCAGGGGGGCGACAAGGTCAACATGAAGCCGACGGACTGCACCCTGTCGCTGGATTTCCGGATTCCGGTGGGCCAGTGCGTGGATGATGTGCTCGTGCCGTTGCGCGCGCTGGTGCAGGCGCATGAGGGCGAGATCGGCTACGTGAATTCCGGCGAACCCAACCAGAGCGATGCCACCGGCCCCCTGTTCCAGGCCATGTCGGCGGCCGTCGCCGCCGAAACTGGGCAGGCTCCGGCCCTGGCGGTGGGCCTGGGCTGCACGGATGCCCGGCTCTGGCGCTACCTGGGGGTACCTGCCGCCGTGTACGGGCCGGATCCGTCCACGATGGCCTTCAGCGAAGAATGGCTGGATGTGGATCAGCTCGAGACCATCACACGGGTTCACATGCGAACCATTTATGAAATCACCCAAACGCCCGTGCAAACCGCCGCGACCGAGTAAGGAGAACACAGAACATGCTGGCTAACCCGATCACCTGGCCCAATGGGGCCCGCTGTGCCGTCGCCATCACCTTCGACATGGATTCCGACAGCATCCTGTATTCGGATCATGCCGACCGGGCCTCCACCATGATCGGCACGGCGTCGTGGTTGCGCTACGATCAGGTCGCCGTGCCCCGGATCCTCAAGCTCTACCAGAAGCACGACATCAAACAGACGTTTTTCGTGCCCGGCTGGACGGCCGAGCGGTATGCAAGCGTCGTGCGCGAAATGGTGGCCGAAGGGCATGAAGTGGCCTTGCACGGCTACTACCATGAAAAGCCCAATACGCTGAATCCGCAGGTTGAAAAATACTGGTTCGAAAAAAGCGTGGATGCCGTCAGTACGGTCACGGGTCGCAAACCGGCGGGGTTTCGCGCGCCCAGCTATCGGTTTTCGAAGCACACCCTGGGGTACCTGCTCGAAGCCGGCCTGCTGTACGATTCCTCGCTGATGAGCAA
>NZ_JBAYTI010000105.1:0-5477 GCF_041675725.1 Castellaniella sp.
ACTACGTGCCGTCGCTTGGGCACCGGTACCGCTGGCCAGGGCGTCACGCGCACTGGCCACCGCACCCGTACCACTGGCCGAGGAATCCCGACCCGTGGCGCTGGAATCCGTGCCCGTGGCAATGGCGTTCCGGCCCGTGGCATTGGCGCGCACACCCGAAGCCTGGCTGTTGATGCCCGTGGCGTTCGAATTTGTGCCGCTGGCCATCGTGTTGATGCCCACCGCATTGGCGTTCGTGCCGCTGGCAGAGGCGTTCAACCCGTACGCGCCTGCCCCAGTACCGCTGGCCATCGCATTGAGCCCAATGGCTTCGGAGTCCGTCCCACTGGCCATCGCGTTGATGCCCACTGCATTGGCGTTCGTACCACTGGCAGAGGAATTCAGACCCCAGGCGTTGCTGTCCTGGCCCATGGCCATGCTGCCCGGCCCCGTGGCCGACGAATCCGTACCAACGGCAACACTGTTGGAGCCATTGGCCGAGGCCCCGTCGCCCATGGCTGTTGCGCTCATACCAGTGGCATGAGCCCCTGTACCAGCGGCAAACGCATTCTCACCGTTAGTCGTAGCCCCCGTGCCCACCGCATTGCTGTTGACACCATTAGCAATAGCGTGATCACCGATCGCATTGCTGCCTTCGCCATGCGCCTCTGCGCCATCGCCAATCGCCGTACTTTTATCATCGACCGCCAATGATCTCGTACCAATGGCGATACTTTGATCTCCCTGGGCACGTGCGTATCTGCCCATGGCGTTGCTTTCCACGCCACTGGCAAGAGCCTCATTACCGACAGCAACAGCGTCTTGATTGGATGCATGGGAATTGATCCCCATCGCAACGCCATTAGTATTCGTTGCCTTGGCACCAAAACCGACTGCCGTACCATGAGCACCGCTGGACTCCGCGTCTTTCCCTATTGCCACACTCTCTGAGCCACTGGCACTGGCGCCTTGGCCAATCGCACTACTGCTGACACCAGTGGCCTCAGCTTTATGGCCTATTGCGGTGCTGTCAGCACCAGTCGCTTCGGCTTCATGGCCTATTGCCGTGCTATCGGCACCAGAGGCCAGCGAAAATGTACCTGCCGCAATACTGTCATTACCCTGCGCTCTCGCATACCGGCCCATCGCACTGCTACGCTCACCGCTCGCAATCGCCTCATTACCGACAGCAACAGCGTCTTGATTGGATGCA
This sequence comes from Castellaniella sp., assembly GCF_041675725.1. Lineage (GTDB taxonomy): Bacteria > Pseudomonadota > Gammaproteobacteria > Burkholderiales > Burkholderiaceae_B > Castellaniella. The sequence goes on from NZ_JBAYTI010000105.1 coordinate 1,193, forward strand.
TGGGAATTGATCCCCATCGCAACGCTGTTAACGTTCGTGGCCCTCGCCCCATCACCAATGGCCGCCGCACTTTTAGCCGTTGCCTGGGCGCCGGTGCCGGCAGCGAAAGCATTGTCGCCATCCGCCGTGGCCCCGGTGCCTACGGCACTGCTATTGTCGCCAGTGGCATTGGCCCCATCGCCGATCGCATTACTGCCATCGCTATACGCCTTTGCATCTTTACCTATGGCGTTACTACGATCACCCATGGCGCTGGCGCCATCGCCTACCGCATTGCTGCTTTCGCCCTTGGCATGGGAAAGATAGCCTGACGCGGTGCTGTAATCGCCCTCGGCATGCGCTAACTGACCGGTTGCGGAACTGCTGTCGCCCTGGGCATGGGCATCCCGGCCAGTAGCGGTGCTGTTATCGCCTTCTGCGTGCGCGCCGGCACCGACGGCCGTAGCGTACAAGCCATTGCTTGCATCAGCGTCCTGCCCCACGGCCACACTGCCGACGCTGGTATTGACCGTAGCACCTTGCCCCATGGCCACGCTGCCAGCACTTGCGTCGGCATTGGCTTCTTGGCCTACGGCCACACTACCGGCACTCAAATTAGAACTGGCCTGTTGACCAATAGCTACGCTATTGACACTGGCATTGACGCTCGATTCCTGGCCGATGGCCATACTGCCGGCACTGAGAGCGGCATCGGCTTCTTGACCGATGGCAATACTGTTCGCGCTTACGCTGGCATTGGCTTCTTGGCCGATGGCGATGCTGTTCGTGCTTACGCTGGCATCGGCATCTTGGCCAATAGCCATGCTGCTGATACTAAGAGTGGTGGTTGCCGAGTCTCCTACACTAATGCTGTACTGGCTAAGGTCTGAATGTGCATTTTCCCCAATGGCAATACTGTTTGTACTCAAAAAAGCGGAAGCACCGGTACCTTCGACGATATTCGCCGCCCCCGCTGGCCCAACCGCCAGCCCGGCCCCCGCGAGCACGGCGCCCGCAACTGCAAGGCGTGTGCGGGACGAGCGGGAAGCCCCCGTCTTTTTCCCGCGTGCGCTGGTGAGCTCTGAGACGACAACAAAGTTGCCGATCTCACTATCCCATATCGTCTTGTAAATTTTGTTCATTCCTTTTTCCCCGTAAAGAAACAAGTTACTTCAAGCTCACCGATACACAGGCACGTGTATTGAACCAAGCAAGTTGCCGCATCGAGGGCCGCGCTGCTTTTATATGACTGCGACCCTGGATGACTGCAACAAAAAGCAGACTGCAAACCAGCTGCAGGCTACTGGATTACGATCCGTAAGGAAGATAGCATGTTTTACATTTGACCCAAGTCAGGTTCCCCCCCTGTTCGGGGGGAGTTGTGCGGGTAATCCTGACGGGTCTTGCAAGAACTGTAGGCAAAGCACGACAGAAGTGTCTAAAAACACCCGCTGCCTGCTACCTGATGCGCAGACCGTGCTCAAGCATGCCCGAGCACGGTCTGTGCTGTTTCAGGCCCTTTCCCCTATCTCGTTACTCATTTATAAGCATAATAATACTTGTATCCGGCGCCGTAGCCAATCCGGTTGCGCTTCACCGCGTTGAACAAGATGCCTTTCACCGGTTCGGCCACGCCCGAATGGCGCAGTTTGGCCAGGGCGTCCACCAGCTCTGCGGGGGTCGACAGCTCAGCCCGCGCCACAATGAACGCGGCCGTGGTGTGCTGCAAGATGGCCAGGGTATCGGCCACAGGCAAAATGGGCGGGGTGTCCAGCACGACCAGGTCGAACTGTTCTTCCAGCTGCCTCATCAGCTCGCCAAAGCGGGGCGACAACAACAGCTCGCCCGGGTTCGGGGGCGTCAGGCCGGCGGGCAGCACGGTCAGGCCGGCTTCGGATTCGTGCAGCAGCACCTGGCCCAGCGCGTGGTCGCCAGACAAAATGCCCGACAGGCCGGGCGCCTTGCGGGCATAGCTGAAGTAGGCCGCCAGGCGCGGGCGGCGCAGGTCGCAGTCCACGATCACGACGCGCTTGCCGGTGGTGGCCAGCAAGGTGGCGAAGTTGGCCGAAATAAAGCTCTTGCCCACGCCGCTGGTGGCGCCGGTGATGGCGATCACCTTGCCGGGCGCGCCCATGAGCGCGAAACTCAGGCCGGTGCGCAGCGAGCGCAGGCTTTCGATGGCGGGGTCGTGCGGGGCCTGCAGGGCCAGCAGCTGGGTGCCGTGGCTGGCCTGCGCATCGGGCCCGCGCACGCCGTGGCCGCGGCGCTCGGCATGCGTCAACCGCAGCTGGGCGTCGGATTCGGGGATGCTGACGTAGGTGCTCAGGCCGGTGGGGCCTTCCAGCTGTTCGGCGCGCTGGACGGCAGGGCGCAGGAAATACGCCAGGAAGGCGGCCAGAATGCCCAAAAACAGGCCCAGCGCAGCCGAAATGGCCACCACCAGCGTCTTTTGCGGCTTCACCGGCTGCTCGCTGGGCACGGCGTAGTCGATGATGCGCACGTTGCCGATCATCCCGGCTTCAGCCACGCGCAGTTCCTGGGCGTTGTTCAGCAGCGACACGTACAGCGAGGTGTTCACGCGCGCATCGCGCTCGAAGGGCAGCAGTTCGCGCTGGGCCTTGGGCAGGTGGTCGATCTCGCCCTCGAGCTTCTTGGCGACCTCGTCGATGGCGGCCATCTGCTTGTCCAGGTTCTTCACGTCCGGGTGCTGCGGGGTGAAGCGCTGCAGCAGCTCGTCGCGCTTCAGGCGCAGCTCGAGGCGCCGGTTTTCCATCTGCACCGCGCGGTTCAGCAGGATCTCGGTCTCTTTGTCCACCGCGATGGTATTGCTGCTGGTGCGGAACATGGACAGCGCGTCCTCGGCCGCGTCCATCTGGCGCTTCAGGTCCGGCAGCTGCGTTTCCAGGAACCTCAGGCTGCTGCGCGCCTCGGCCGTGCGGCGCTCGACGTTCTGCTCAAGGTAGGCCTGGGCCACGGCGTTGACGATGGACACCGCAAACGCATCGCTGGGATCCTGGTACTGCAGGCGGATGATGCTGCTGTTCTTGCCGACTTCCTGGATGTCCAGGCCGCTGGACAGGCTCTTGTACTGGCGCAGCGGCGAGCGCTCCATGAACGAGAAGCGGGTGCCGATGCGCGCGCGCAGCTCGGCCACGGCCAGCACGCCCTGCTGGCCGCCCACGTGAAACTCGGTGCGATCGCCCACGCGCCCGTGGCCCAGCACGTTGTCGTCCTCATCCAGGATGTCGAACTCGACATCGCCGGTGGCCACCAGAAAGAACGTGGCGCCCCAGTGCTCGGGCGGCACGTCGAGCAGGGCAAAGCTCAGGTGCTCGCCCCCCCAGGGGTAGCTGCCCATCCCCCACACGGGGGGCGCCAGCTCGTTGGGGTGCTGTTCGGCGTTGCGGCGCGCCAGCCAGCGGCCGAGCAGCGGGAAATAGCCCTCGACCTGCACCTGCATGTTGGCCTGGGTCTTCTTGATGGCCGTCATCAGCACTTCACGCGAGCGCAGGATCTCGAGCTCGGTGCTCACCGGGCTTTGCTCGAAGCCCAGGCTGTCGGATAAAGCCGTCAGCCCGCCCAGGCCCGCGCTCTTGCGGTTTTCGACCTGGATCAGGACATCGGCCTGGTAGATGGGGGTGGCCAGCAGGGCGTAGACCATACCGGCCAGCAGCACCCCCGCAAAAATGCCCACCACCAGCCAACGGCGCTGCATCAGCACATTGAAGAGCTCGCCCAGGTTGATTTCGTCATCATCGTCCATGGGACGGCGGGCCACCCGGGCCTCTTCGGTGGTTTTTTCAGTCATGTGGGTACAACGTCTCGGCAGCCGGTCCGGCCAGGAATACGAGGTCAGGGGGATGGCGCGATCCCGTCGGCGCCCGGCCCCCCACCCAGGGAAGCGTCATCCGCCCCGCTGCGCGCGGGGCCGGTGGCGCCGTCATCAGCGGGCGATGGCGCGGGCCGTGTTCACGCCGCTGAGCGAGGGCAGCATCTGGTTGATCACGCGCGCCCAGCGGGTGACGGCGGCGGCATCCACGAAGACCACGTCGCGCGCGTGCAGCCGGAAGCCATCGGCCAGCACCAGGGCCGCCGGGTTGCTGGCGTTCAGGTGCCAGACCTGCGGGCGCCCGTTCTCGCCGGCGCGCATCACGTAGACCTGGCTGCCGTTCGAGGTGGACGGATTCAGGCCGCCCGCGTCGCTGATCGCCTCGGACAGGCTGTAGTCGCCATAGGGCAGCAGCACGGACTGCGGCTTCTCGACCTCGCCCAGCACGAAGACCTTGTTGTAGCGCGTCTCGGGCAC
>NZ_JBAYTI010000106.1:0-5202 GCF_041675725.1 Castellaniella sp.
GCATCTTCCCCCGTCCGGCTCAAGGCCTTTGACCGTCGCTGGCCGGGTGGCTGGCTGGATCACGCCAAGGGCGACCGATAGTCTGGCAAGTATCACGGGGGTACGGGTGACAGACGAAGCCGTGCATGTTGCGGCTGTGCCACGCCAGAGGCTGCCGCTTGACACGCTCATGGCGCATATTGCACAAGTATTGCGCGAAAATGGCTGCCTGCGAGGCTGGCGCGACGAACTGCTTGATGTCTACGGCGAGGGTCGGCGGCTGTGTGTGCTGGAACGGGCCGCCATGCGGCCGCTGGGCTTGTTGACCAAGGCCGTACACCTCAATGCATGGTCGCCTGACGGCCGGTTGTGGGTGGCCCGCCGCTCACCCACCAAGGCAACCGACCCCGGTAAATGGGATACGCTGGTGGGTGGCCTGGTGTCATCGGCAGAACCTTTTGATACCTCGCTGGTGCGGGAATGTTTTGAAGAAGCGGGCCTGCATGCGAGCGATATCAACAACCGTACGCCGTTGCGCATGGTATTGCGCATGCACCGGCGCCTGCCGGAAGGCTATCAGGTCGAAGATGTCCTGGTCAGTGACTGTGTGTTGGCCCACGATGTAGTGCCTTGCAACCAGGATGGCGAGGTCAGCGAAATCCGTTTGGCCAGCATGGACGAAGTCTGGTCCTTGTTGGAAGACGACGAATTTACTCAAGAGGCGGAGGCATCCATTCTGGATAGCCTGCTGTTCCGCTACCACCGGGGCGAAACAGCCTGGTCACAGGCCTGATTCCCACTCCATGCCTATCAAGGAGACGCAGATGAACAACAATCCTTTTGTGCTTCCCGGCTTCGGACAAAGCGGCCCTCAGGGTCAGAATCCTCTTCTTGCCAGCATGGAAATGATGCGCCAGGCCTGGCAGGGGCTGGCGTCCCCGGGCGGCTTGGACCCCGCCGCGATGGGCAGCTTGATGTCTGTCGAGGAACTGGACAAGCGTATTTCGGATCTGCGGGCTGTTGAAAACTGGCTGCGCATGAATTTGTCCATGCTCAGCAGTACCATTCAAGGCCTTGAGGTGCAGCGGGCCACGCTTTCCACACTCAAATCCTTTATGGATACTGGCATGGCGACCATGGCGCAGGCTGCGGCGGGCACAGAATCGGCCGCGGCTGGCTTGGGCGGTGCAGACAAAGCCGGTATGGCAAGGCCTCAAAGTAGTCAGCGCGCCGCCTCTCCGCTCGAAGAAGTACTGGGCATGACACCTGGTGCCGAAAAGGAGACGGCTGCGGCACCGGCTGCACAAGACGAAGCTCCCCGTGGCCAAAGTGATGAGTCAGACGCCAAACCGGCAGGGCCAGCGGCCGATCCGGCGGAGAGCCCGGGTATGGCGGGCGATGCGCAATCCGATATCGTGGGCGCGACCGCCTCGGCGGCGCAGGGGTGGTGGAACCTGCTGCAACAACAGTTCCAGTCATTGGCAACGGCGACTGCGGCAAGTACGGAAGGCGCATTTTCCGAGCTGAAGGGTGCCGCCATGCCGCCTGCCGGCGGGGCAGCCAGGGCGGCAAGCCCGGGTACGGCCAGGAAGGCCGCCAAGGCCGCTACAAAAACCACCGCCACGGCGGCGAAGAAGGCGGGCAAGAAAACCGCTGCCCGACCCACCACGGCCAAGCGCGCCAGCAAAGCAACCGCGCGCAAAACCGGCGCCGCCCGCAAAACGACGGAATGAATGGCAATACTCGAAACCCACCCTGAAATATGCTGAACATCGTCATACTCGCTGCCGGAATGGGCAAGCGCATGCAGTCCGATCTCCCCAAGGTATTGCACCGTATTGCCGGCAAACCCATGCTGGCTCACGTACTGGATAATGCGCGCAAGTTGCAGCCTGACCGCATCGTTGTTGTTACCGGCCATGGTGCTGATCGTGTGCAGGCAGCCTTTGAAGGCCAACCCGGGTCGGATGGCCTGATCTTTGCTTTGCAAAACCCTCAGCGCGGTACCGGCCATGCTGTCCAGCAGGCGTTGCCGCATTTGCTTGAAGGCGGCGCCGACGACGCCACCCTGGTGCTTTATGGCGACGTACCGCTGGTTCAGCCTGATACCTTACGGCGATTGCTGGGCGTACGCGGCCAGGGGCTTGCCCTTCTGACCGAGACGGTGGCCGATCCGACGGGTTACGGCCGCATCATTCGCAATGCCGACACTGAAATCGCCCGCATCGTCGAGCATAAAGACGCCAGCGATGCTGAATTGGCCGTGAACGAAGTCAATACCGGTATTCTAGCCGGCCCTACGACCCAACTGCGCGACTGGCTGGGCCGCATCACCAATGATAATGCGCAGGGCGAGTATTACCTGACGGATGTGGTCGCTCTGGCCGTGGCAGATGCGGTGCCTGTCCGGGCCGCGCAGCCGGCAGCGTCCTGGGAAACACTGGGCGTGAACAGCCGCTTGCAACAGGCCGAGCTTGAACGAGCCTGGCAGGCGGAGCAGGCGCGCCGGCTGCTGGAAGCAGGGGTCACACTGGCCGACCCGGCGCGCTTTGATCTGCGGGGTGAACTGGTCTGCGGGCGTGACGTCTTCATTGATGTTGGCTGCGTGTTCGAGGGGCGGGTCGAACTTGCCGATGGCGTCCATGTCGGCCCTCATTGCGTGTTGCGAGACGCCAGCGTCGGGGCAGGCACGCGCATCGATGCCTATTCTCACGTCGACGGCGCGCGCGTGGCAGGCGAAGCCCGGGTGGGGCCTTACGCCAGGTTGCGTCCGGGGGCGGATATCGGGCCACAGGCGCACGTCGGCAACTTTGTGGAAATCAAACAAAGTCTATTGGGTGCGGGGTCCAAGGCGAATCATCTCGCCTATATCGGTGATGCCACGATTGGCGAGCGGGTGAACGTCGGGGCTGGCACCATTACCTGCAACTATGATGGGGTTAACAAGCATCGCACGGTTATCGAGGACGACGCATTCATTGGTTCGGACACCCAGTTGGTGGCACCGGTCACCGTGGGCAAAGGGGCCACGCTGGCGGCCGGTACGACACTTACCCGCGATGCGCCGGCCGGCCAGTTGACGCTTTCCAGGGTGGCGCAGACTACCGTTGAGGGTTGGCAACGGCCCATCAAAAACTCCTGAACGCCAGGCGGATCACGACCGGAGTATATTTAAGACAAACGGGGCTTGAGGGGTAGGGGACGCAGGGTTGACGCAAGAGCAGAATTGTACAGATGCATCCGGCGGGGTCGCGGCCGGCGGAAGCCCTGTATCTGGCGCCCCCGCCCAGCCCGCCGCCCCCATCGTTTCGGGGGCCGGCGTCGGTGCTGCGCAGGCAGACAGCCCCGCGGCCTCTGCCGACACGGCGGTTCCCAGCGCTGCCGCCGCCAGCCGCAAGGCCGCTATTCCTGATGGCCTGCCCGTGCCGCGCCGGCATTGGGCCACGGTTGTCATGACGCTAGGCATTACCGTAACAGTGCTTGATGCCAGTATGTCCAACGTCGCCCTGCCAGCCATATCCGCGTCGCTTGGCATTCCGGCCAGCCAGGCGGTATGGGTGGTGCTGGCTTATAGCCTGACGGTGGTTGGTTGCATGCTGCCGCTGGCCGCTCTGGCCGAGCGTGTGGGTTTTCAATTGATGTTCGGCGTGGGCATGAGCATCTTTCTGCTGACATCACTCTCGTCGGCCTTGTCGTCCACCATGACTCAGCTAGTGGTGTCGCGTGTCGGGCAGGGGTTGGGGGCGGCCATGCTGATGTGCCTCTTTGGTGGCATCGTGCGCAATATCTATCCACTGAGCCGCCTGAGCGCCGGCATCGGTCTCAACGCGTTCGTGGTCGGGATCATGGCCGTGCTGGGGCCGACGCTGGGCGCTCTGATGCTGCAGTGGTTTACATGGCCCGCCATTTTTCTGGTCAATATTCCACTTGGCTTGGTCACCTTTCTCGGCCTGCGTACGCTGCCCGATATTCCACGCCGTTCCGGGCCCTTCGACTGGACGGCCTGTGCCCTGAGCGCTGCCTTGTTCGCGCTGGCCTTGTTCGGCCTGGAAACGGTGGGCCGTGATCTTGCCCTTGCGGGTCTGTGCCTAGGGGTTGCCGCCGTGATTGCCTGGATATTGCTGCGGCGTTCCTGGGGGCAGCCAGCGCCCGTTGTGCCGGTCGACCTGCTGCGTATTCGCTCTATCGGTTATGCAGTGGCCGCCTCGGCTTTTTTCTTTGCGGCTCAAATGGCCGCTTTCGTGGCTCTGCCCTTTTACTTCAAGACGGTTTACGGGGCGTCTTATGCCCTGGTGGGGCTTTATCTGGGCACCTGGGCCATAGGCGGTGCCTTGATGGCGCCTCTTTCAGCTTATGTGGCAGGGCGTTTTCCCGTTGCCGTCCTGTGTGCCTTGGGCGCCATCGTCATGATGTTGGGCCTGAGTGGGGTTCTGTTGGCGCCACAGGGTAATGTGCTGGCGTGGTTGCTGGTCAGCATGTTTTTGGGAGGTATCGGTTTCGGCTTCTTCCAGACACCCAATAATCGGGCAATGCTGGGCGGGACGCCGCGCCATCGCAGCGGCGCTGCAGGCGGCATGCAGGCGACCACGCGTGTGTTCGGGCAAGGGGTGGGCACCGCCTGTGTGGGGGTGGCGTTTCAGCTGAGTACGGCGCATGGCGCTGCATTTGGTGTGGGCGTGGCCGCCCTTTTTGCGCTGGCCGCGTTGACGGTCAATGTCGTCCGGCACTTCGACCCTACCCCGGACGCCCGTTTCTGAGGCCATGATGCGCATTCTGCAATTGAATTTCGAACGAGGCTGGCGGGGCGGGGAACGTCAAACCTTATTGACCATGCATCAGCTCTCCTTGCTGGGCCATGAAGTTGAACTGCTGGCGCGCAAGGGTGAAGAACTGGCCCAGCGGGCGGCGGATCTTGGCTTTGTGGTGCATGATTGCACTGGTGTGCCGGCGGTTTGCCGTTTCCTGCTGGCTCGGGGGCGGCAGTATGAGGTCATGCACGCGCAGACCGCCAACATGATGAGTTGGCTGGCTTTTTTAAGGCCCTGGGTCAAGGCGCGCGTGGTCTTCACTCGCCGGACCGCCTTTCCATTGCGCAAGCATGAGTCGCGCAATGCCTGGAAATGGCGGCAGGCCGATACCCTGGTCGCCATCAGCGATGCAGCGGCGGCAGAACCCCGCCGCCTGGGCTTCGATGTGACCATCATCCCCAGCGCTGTGGAACAC
>NZ_JBAYTI010000107.1:0-5002 GCF_041675725.1 Castellaniella sp.
CAGGCGGTGGCCAGGAGCAGGATGCCGAAAGCATGCTTCAGCGGCGTCATCCAGGCCCCGGCGCGTGGCAACAAGACGCCTGCGCCCGCCCCGACCGCCAGCAGCAGCAGGCCCTCGCCCCAGGCCATGGCAAACAGCGCGGCCCCCCCCACCAGCCAATCGCCCGTTTGCGAGATGAACAGCAGCACACCCGCCAGGGGCGCGGCCACGCAGGGCCCGACGATGAGGGCGGAGACGGCCCCCATGATGAACACGGCCCCGGTCTGGCCGCCCGGCAGGCGCTGCAGACGGGCCTGCAACGCCGTCTGCAGGCCCGTGGGGGCCTGCAGGGTGAAGACGTCCAGCATGGCCAAGGCGAACAGGGCCAGCAGCAGGGCAAAGACGCCCAGCACCCAGGGGTTCTGCAGCCAGGCCGCCAGGCCCGCGCCCAGCAGGCCGGCGGCGACGCCCAGTGCGGTGTAGACCAGCGACATGCCCAGCACATAGACGGCGGCCAGCCACAGGCCGCGCCCGCGCCCGATCGCGTGGCACCCAGGGCCGGCCGGACCGGCGTCCGCCCCGCCCGCTGCGCCCGAGAGCAAGGCCAGCAGGATGGGCACCATGGGCAGCACGCACGGCGTGAAGGACAGCAGGGCCCCGAAGGCCACGCTGAGCAGCAAGATGTGCCAAAGGGGCGCCTGGTGCAACCAGGCGGCCATGCCCATGTCGCCCCAGTCGCCCAGTTGGGCCGGCGGGCCGGACGCGACTGCGCCGACCACTGGTGTTCCACTCTCACTGGCGTCCGGGCCGGCGCCCGCGGGCCCGGCGTCCTGGGGCGCCGGCACGTGGTCGCGTACCAGGACGCCCTGCGCCACGTAGCCGCCCGGCGCCGCGGCCAGTGTGAAGGCCTGGGTCATGGGCGGGTAGCACAGGCCTTGGTCTGAACACCCCTGGCCGGTGACGGTGACCTGCAGTGGGCCGTCGGCCCCGGCCTGCAGGGGCACACGCAGGGTGACGCCGTCGTGGTAGACGACCATGTCCTGCTCGAAGGTCGGATCCCAGGTGACTTGGCCCTGCGGCAGCTGCAAGCCGTCTGACCATCGGGGCGTGCGCGCCTCGAGCTCGGGCGGTGTCAGCGCCGAGCGGTGGAACAGCAGCAGTTGCCCCTGGGCGTCTTCGAGACTGACCTCGAAGCGCTCCTGGTACATGTAGTAGTCGGATGCAATGCGGTAATGGATGTCGAGCGTGAGTGGATCGACCATCGCCGCCGACGCCACGAAGGCCTGCTCGGGCGGCAGGAAATCATCCAGCGTCTGGGCCGACGCGCAGAGGCCGGCCAGCAGGGCCAGCCAGGTGGCCAGCAGGAACCGCAGCGCGAGCCAGGCCGCCGACAGGGGCTTATTCATCCTTGCACAGGCAATGCGCGCTGGCTTCGGGGTCGACCCCGGCGCGGGTGTTTTCGATGACCCAGTCCAGATAGGGGGCGCTGCCAGCGGCGACCGGCTGGATGAGGAATTCGGGCACATCGTAGGGGTGCAGTTCGCACAGGCGCTGATACAGCGCCGGCAGCGCATCGGCGCTGGTCTTGAAAGTGAGGGGGATTTCATCCCCGCCTTCGAGCTTGCCCTGCCACATGTACATGCTGGTGATGGCCGGGCCGATATGGGCGCAGGCCACGCGCCGTTCTTCGACCAGATGATGGGCAATGCGCTTGGCCAGCATCAGGTCGGGCGCCGTGCTGAGCACGATGACCGTGTCAGCCGGCTCGCCCGCCTGGCGGCGCAACGGCGGCCGCCGGGCAGGTTCATTCAGGTTTGCCATGAAGCAATCCCTCTTGCTTGCATTCCATGACTGCCATGTTAGACAACTGCAGCCATGTGGACAAATGCCCGCGCGCCTGGCGGCTTATTCGTCGTCCTGCGCCTCGGCGTCGGGCCGGTCGACGAGCTCCATGAAGGCCATGGGAGCGTTGTCGCCCTGGCGAAAGCCCATCTTCAAGACACGCGTGTAGCCGCCATTGCGGGTGGCAAAGCGCGGGCCCAGGTCGTTGAACAGTTTGGTGACGGCATCGCGATCGCGCAGGCGCGCAAAGGCCAGGCGGCGGTTGGCCAGCGTCGGGGCCTTGCCCAGGGTGATCAGGGGTTCGACCACCCGGCGCAGCTCTTTGGCCTTGGGCAGAGTGGTCTTGATGGCTTCATGGTGGATGAGCGAGACGGCCATGTTGCGGAACATGGCCAGCCGATGGCTGCTGGTGCGGTTGAGTTTGCGTGGTCCGTGACGATGACGCATGATGGTTCCTTCAGGTTGAATCTTGATGGCCGGGATCTTCTATCGACCCTTGATCCGTCAGGATATCGGGCCGCGGCCGGCTCGGTTGCAATCGGGCTGGCCTATGGCCAGGCCCGGGTTTCGGGTTGCGGTTGTCTGCCGGCCTGGGTTCAGGGCCGCTCGAGGCCCACCGGGGGCCAGTTCTCGAGCTTCATGCCCAGGGTGAGGCCGCGGGTGGCCAGGACTTCTTTGATTTCGTTGAGCGATTTGCGCCCCAGGTTGGGGGTCTTGAGCAGCTCGTTCTCGGTGCGCTGGATGAGATCGCCGATATAGTAGATGTTTTCGGCCTTCAGGCAGTTGGCCGAGCGCACCGTGAGTTCGAGATCGTCGACCGGGCGCAGCAGCACAGGATCGATCGGGGCCGAGATGCTGTCGGCCAGGCCGCCCGCACCGGCCGCCGCGCCGCCGTCCTTGTCGGCCAGCGACACGAACACCGAGATCTGGTCCATGAGGATGCGGGCCGACTGGCGCACGGCTTCCTCGGGGCTGATCACCCCGTTGGTCTCGACGTCCAGCACCAGCTTGTCCAGGTCGGTGCGCTGCTCGACGCGGGCGTTTTCCACCGCGTAGCTGACGCGCCGCACCGGGCTGAACGAGGCATCGAGCACGATCTGGCCGATGGTGGCCGAGCGGTCGTCCGCCAGGGCGCGCACGTTGCCCGGCACGTAGCCACGGCCCTGCTCGACCTGGATCTGCATCTCGAGACGGCCACCGTCGGTGAGCGTGGCGATGAGATGGTCGGGGTTGACCACTTCGACGTCGTGCGGCAGTTCGATGTCGCGTGCGCGCACCTCGCAGGGGCCCTGCTTGTTGATCTGCAGGGTGACCTCTTCGCGGTTGTGCAGCTTGAAGACGACGCCCTTGAGGTTGAGCAGGATATCGACCACGTCTTCGCGCACCCCGTCGATGGTGGAGTATTCGTGCACCACCCCGCTGATCTGCACCTCGGTGGGTGCATAGCCCGTCATGGACGACAGCAGGATGCGGCGCAGGGCATTGCCCAGCGTATGGCCGTAGCCCCGCTCGAACGGCTCCATGGTGACCTTGGCGTGGTGCGGGCCCACGGACTCGACCGAGATCGAGCGCGGCTTGAGAAAACCTTGTGCAGACATGACAAATCCTTTTCAATACCCTCGGCTCGTTACACCGATAAGGCTGATGGATGATCGAAACCCCGATCCGGGCCATACGGCCCGGCCGGGGCAGAAGCAGAAAAAAAGTGAATCAGCGCGAGTAGAGTTCGACGACCAGCGATTCATTGACGTCGTGGGCGACGTCGGTGCGCTCGGGCGCCTGCTTGAAGACCCCCGACAGCTTGGTGGCGTCGACCTCGACCCATTGGGGCAGGCCGTTGCCGGTGGCGAGTTCGAGCGATTCTTTGATGCGGATCTGGCCCTTGGCCTTTTCACGCACCGACACCACGTCGCCCGCCTTGACCAGCATGGAGGCGATGTCCGCCGTATGGCCGTTGATCTCGATGGCGCGGTGGTTCACCAGCTGGCGTGCCTCGGCACGCGTGGAACCAAAGCCCATGCGATAGACGACGTTGTCGAGCCGCGACTCGAGCAGCTGGATGAGCGTCTCGCCCGTGGGGGCGCGGCGCCGCTCGGCTTCTTCGAAGTACTTGCGGAATTGTTTTTCGAGCACGCCGTACATGCGCTTGAGTTTTTGCTTTTCGCGCAGCTGCAGGCCGAAGTCGGACGTGCGGGCGCCCGAGGTGCGGCCGTGCTGACCGGGCTTGGATTCGAGCTTGCACTTGGTGTCGAGCGAACGGCGCGCGCTTTTCAGGAAGAGATCGGTGCCTTCGCGACGCGAAAGCTTGCATTTGGGACCAGTATAACGAGCCAAGATAGTTCCCCTTAGATACGACGACGCTTGGGCGGGCGGCACCCGTTGTGCGGCACCGGCGTGATGTCTGAGATGCTGGTGATGCGAATGCCCAGCGCGTTGAGGGCGCGCACCGAGGACTCGCGCCCCGGGCCCGGACCCTTGATGAGGACTTCGAGCGTCTTGATGCCGTACTCTTGCGCCTGGCGGCCGACCTGTTCGCCGGCCACCTGGGCGGCAAAGGGCGTGGACTTGCGCGAGCCCTTGAAGCCGGCCCCCCCAGAGGTGGCCCAGGCCAGGGTGTTGCCCTGGCGGTCGGTGATGGTGATGATGGTGTTGTTGAACGAAGCGTGCACGTGGGCAATGCCGTCGGACACGTTCTTCTTGACTTTCCTGCGGACGCGGCTGGCGCCCGATTGTGCTTTGGCCATGGTGGTTCCTTATTTCTTCAGGGACGCAGCGGCGCGACGGGGGCCCTTGCGGGTGCGCGCGTTGGTGCGGGTGCGCTGGCCGCGCACCGGCAGACCCCGCTTGTGGCGCATGCCACGATACGTGCCCAGGTCGACCAGGCGCTTGATCGACAGCTGTACTTCGCGGCGCAGGTCGCCTTCGATCGTGTAGCTGTTGATCTGTTCGCGCAGCTTTTCGAGCTCGGCGTCGGTGAGATCCTTGATTTTCTTGCTGTAAGCAATGCCGCTTGCATCGCAGATCTGGCGTGCGCGCGTGCGGCCGATGCCGAAGATCGCCGTCAGGCCGATCTCGGCGTGTTGATGCGGTGGGATGTTGATGCCAGCAATACGGGCCATGTTCTTTCCTTGAATCCGTGATGCCCGGCCTTAGCCTTGGCGTTGCTTGTGACGCGGGTCGG
>NZ_JBAYTI010000108.1:0-4989 GCF_041675725.1 Castellaniella sp.
CTACCCGCCGGGCCCGTGCCTCGGGGTTGAGCCGCAACAGATCCACCGGGGCGTCTCCGGCCGCCTTGAACAGCACTTGGGGGCTGAATGAAGCGGGCCGGCTGACCGGCGCCTGCCCGGCCAGCGCCTTGAGCAAGGTGGTCTTGCCGCTGCCATTGGGCCCCAGCACGGCGATCAACTGCCCCGCCTGCAGCGGCCGGGGTGTGAAATCCCGCAGCACCGCGCGGTGATCCGTGCGGTCGCCCGGGCGTCGGCCATAGCGCACCTGCAGGTGCCGGATGTCGAGCATCATAGGGGCCGCCGCCATAGGACCAGCAGGAAGAACGGCACGCCCACCAGCGAGGTGACGATGCCGATCGGCAGGATCAGCCCTGGCACCAGGCTCTTCGAGGCCAGCGCCGCGAGCGTCAGCACCAGCCCGCCCAACAGCGCGCTGCCGGGCAGGTAGTATCGCTGGTCCTCGCCCAGCAGCAGGCGCGCCATGTGCGGCGCCATCAGCCCCACGAAGCCGATCGTGCCGGCGAACGCCACCGCCAGCGCCGCCAGCAGGCTGATGCGCAGCAGGGCCCGCAGGCGCAGATGCGCCACGTGAATCCCGAAACTGGCCGCGCGCGCCTCGCCCAGGCGCAGCGCCGTGAGGGGGTGCGCGTCGCGCAGCGACCAGGGCAGTGTCAGCGCCACCGCCAGCAACAGCACCGCGACCACGGGCCACGAGGCGCGTTCGAGGCTGCCCATGGTCCAGAACACCAGACCCTGCAGCGCCTGGGCGCTGGCCGCATACTGCACCAGCGACAGTACGGCATTGAAGGAGAACACCAGCGCGATGCCGAATAGAATCAGCCCGGTCGTGCTCAGCCCGCCCCAGCGCGCCAGCAGATCCAGCAGCAGGGCGGCCCCCAGCGCGAACACAAAGGCGTTCAGCACCACCGCCCACTCGGCCCAGGCATCGGGTACCCCCGGCAGGGTCCAGCCCAGCACGATGGCCAGCGCAGCGCCCAGGGCCGCGGCCGATGCCACCCCCAGCGTGAACGGGCTGGCCAGCGGGTTGTCCAGCACGGTCTGCATCTCGGCCCCCGCCAGGCCCAGCGCCAGGCCCACCGCCAGCGCCATCCCGGCATGCGGCAGGCGCAAATCCCAGACGATCACCCGCGTCAGTTCGGACACCTGCCCAGGCTGCCACACGGCCTGCCAGAGCTCGGCGGGCCCCAGCGCCGCCGGCCCGCTCAGCACGTCGGCCGCCATCGCGAGCAGCAGGGCCGCCGCCAGCAGCGCCAGCCCCAGAAGCCGGCGGCGCATCAGCGCCCGGTGCTGCTGCCACAGGGCGGGCGCCGGCGCCGAACCGCTCGTCGGCGCCGGACTGCTCGCCAGCGTCGGACCGCTCGCCGGCGCTGGCTCGCCCGCTGGCGCGTTCGCCGGCACACTGGGGTCCGTGTCCTTCGCCGCTGTATTCATGGGTGACGCTCAGGGATGGCGCGATCGTTCGTACAGCCAGCATCGTAGCCCATCTGCGCGAGCCACTGCGCAGGCCACTGGATGCAAAATGAGCGACAATACCCTTAAAGACCCAGAGACCACGCCATGGAAAACACCCAACCCCCACGCCCTATCCGCCAGGTGGCCGTGTGCGGCGCCGGCGTCATGGGCGCCCAGATCGCCGCTCATTGTGCCAACGCCGGCCTGCCCGTCGTTCTGTTCGACCTCGCCAGCCCGCCCGGCGGGCCCGGCAGCGCTGCACCCGCCGATCGCCATGCCATCGTGCAGCGTGCCCTGGCCCAGCTGGCGCGCCTCAAGCCGGCGCCCCTGGGCGTGCCCCAGGCCGTGCAGCGCATCCGCGCCGCTAATTACGAAGACGATCTGGCCTTGCTGGCCGGCTGCGATCTGGTCATCGAGGCCGTGGCCGAGCGCCTGGACATCAAGCGCGACCTTTACCACCGTCTCGCGCCGCACGTGGCCCCGCACGCCCTGCTCGCCAGCAACACGTCGGGGCTGTCGCTCACGGCGCTGGCCGATGCGCTGCCCGAGGCCCTGCGCCCGCGCTTCTGCGGCGTGCACTTCTTCAACCCGCCGCGCTACATGCCGCTGGTCGAACTCATCCCCACCGCGCACACCCGGCCCGAGCTGCTCGATACGCTCGAAACCTTTCTGGTCAGCCGCCTGGGCAAGAACGTCGTGCGCGCGCACGATACGCCCAACTTCATCGGCAACCGCATCGGCGTGTTCGGCATCCTGTCCGTGTTCCATCACACGCAGGCGTTCGGTCTGTCCTTCGACCTGGTGGACGAACTCACCGGCACGCGCCTGGGCCGGGCCAAATCCGGCACTTTTCGCACGGCCGACGTGGTCGGGCTGGATACCCTGGCCCACGTGATCCGCACCATGCAGGACCAGCTCCCAGACGATCCCTTCCATGCCCACTTTGGCGTCCCGCCGGTGCTGCAAGGCCTGCTCGATGCCGGCGCCCTGGGGCAAAAGACCGGCGCGGGCTTTTATAAGAAAGAGGGCAAGGCCATTCTGCGGCTGGACCCGGCCAGCGGCCAATACGTGCCTGCCGGCGCTTCGGTGGACGACACGGTGCGCGCCATGCTGGCGCAGCGCGACCCCGCGCAGCGGCTTGCCGCGCTGCACGCCAGCGACCACCCCCAGGCGCAGTTCGTCTGGGCCGTGCTGCGCGATGCCTTCCATTACAGCGCCGTGCACCTGGGGGCGATCGCCGACTCCGCGCGCGCCCTCGACAGCGCCATGCGCTGGGGCTTCGGCCACGCGCTGGGCCCGCTCGAACTCTGGCAGGCCGCGGGCTGGCAGGCCGTGGCGGGCTGGGTGGCAGACGACATCGAGGCCGGCAAGGCGCTCAGCAGCGCGCCGCTGCCGGCCTGGGTTACCCAGGGGCCAGTCTGGCAGGATCAGCAGGTGCACGGCGCGGCCGGCTCGTTCAGCCCGGCGCGCAACACCTTTGTGCCGCGCAGCACGCTGCCGGTGTATGCTCGCCAGGTGGGCGCAGAGCGGCTGGTGGGCGAACCGCCGGCCCTGCAGCCGCGCACCGTGTTCGAGACGGACGCGGTCCTGGCCTGGACCCTGCCACAGCCCGGGCCGGATGACGTGTTGGTCGTGTCCTTCAAAACCAAAATGCACACCCTGGGGCCGGGCGTGGTCGACGGCGTGCTGCAGGCGCTCGAACGCGCCGAGCAAGGCTTTGCCGGCCTGGTCGTCGGCCAGCTGGGCGACCCGTTCTCGGCGGGGGCCGACCTGAAAGCCATGTTGCCGGCGTTCGCCAGCGGCGGCGTGGCAGCCATCGAGCCGCTACAGCGCAGCATGCAAGACATGACCGCGCGCCTGGCCACGGCCCAGGTGCCGGTGGTCGCCGCGCTGGCCGGCCTGGCGTTGGGTGGCGGCTGCGAACTGGCCCTGCACTGCGCCCGGCGCGTGGCTTACTTCGAGACCTGGATGGGCCTGGTCGAAGCCGGCATGGGGCTGGTGCCCGGGGCCGGGGGCCTGGCCTGGGCGGCCCGCCGCGCGGCCGAACTGCAGGCCGACGGGGCACCCGATGCGCCGCTGCTCGCCTTCCTGAAGCGCTTCATGGAAACCATCGCCACCGCCCGCGTATCCACTTCGGCCCCGGACGCCCGCGCCCTGGGCTGGCTGCGCGCCAGCGACCCGGTCGTCATGCAGCGCCACGAGCTCCTTACCGTGGCCGTGCGCGAAGCACGCCAGATGGCCGATGCCGGCTGGCATCCGCCGGCCGCGGGCCCCTTCCCGGTGGCCGGGCGCGATGCGATCGCCACCCTGCGCGCGCAGCTGCTCAACCTGCAGGTGGGCGGCTTCATCACCGAACATGATGCCACCGTCGCCACCCAGGTGGCCACCGTGCTCTGCGGGGGCGACGTGGACCCCGGCAGCCTGGTGTCCACCCACTGGATGCATGCGCGCGAGCGCGAGGCCTTTCTGGGCCTGCTGGGGCATCCCAAGACCCAGGCCCGCATCGCCGGTTTCATCCAGACCGGCAAGCCCGTGCGTAACTAGGAGCCGGCCATGAGTACACTGCACACCGCTTACATCGCCGCCGCCACCCGCACCCCCATCGGCAAGGCGCCGCGCGGCATGTTCGCCCACCAGCGGCCAGACGAGCTGCTGGCCACCACCTTGCGCGGCCTGCTCGCGCAGGCCCCGGGGCTGGACCCGGGCGCCATCGAAGACGTGATCGTGGGCTGCGCCATCCCCGAAGGCCCCCAGGGCCTGAACGTGGGCCGCGTCGCCAGCCTGCTCGCCGGCCTGCCGGTGTCCGTGCCCGGGGCCACCATCAACCGGTTTTGCGCCTCCGGCCTGACGGCGGTTTCCATCGCGGCCGACCGCATCCGCGTGGGCGAGGCCGACGTGCTCATCGCCGGCGGCGTCGAATCCATGAGCCAGGTGCCCACCCTGGGCGTCTGCACCAGCTTCAGCCCGCAGATCTTCGACGAGCACCTGGGCATCGCCTACGGCATGGGCGCCACGGCCGAACAAGTGGCCCAGCGCTGGCAGGTCAGCCGCGAAGACCAGGACGCCTTTGCGCTGCGCTCGCACCAGCGCGCCCTGGCGGCCCAGGCCGCCGGAGAATTCAGCGATGAAATCCTGCCTATCGACATCGTTCGCCGCCTGCCCGACCCGGCCACAGGCCAGGTACGCGAGACGCACCGCACCGTCGCGCTCGACGAAGGCCCGCGCCCGGACACCAGCCTCGAGGCCCTCGCGCGCCTGCGCCCCGTGTTCGCCGCGCGCGGCAGCGTCACCGCCGGCAACAGCTCGCAGACTTCGGATGGCGCCGGCGCGCTGCTGGTCGTCTCCGAACGCGCCCTGAAAACCCACGGCCTCACGCCGCTGGCGCGCTTCGTCACCTTTGCCGTGCGCGGCGTGCCGCCCGAAATCATGGGCATCGGCCCCAAAGAGGCTATCCCCCTGGCACTGCGCCAGGCCGGGCTGAGCCTGGCCGATATGGGCTGGATCGAGCTCAACGAA
>NZ_JBAYTI010000109.1:0-4565 GCF_041675725.1 Castellaniella sp.
ACCACGGACAACGGCACGCCCACCCAAGAGGCCGATGACGCCGGCGCCGAGCAGCCCCTCGAAACCCACGAGACGCCGCGCTTCGATCCCGAGGCCCTGCTGCAAGAGGCCGAAGCCCTTGCGGCCAGCCCAGCCGAAGCAACCGGCACCGAAGCAGTCGCGGCCGAAACAGCCGAGGCCGCCTCGGACACGCGGCCCCAGGCACCAGACGATGTCGGCCCGCAGGCCGCCGAAGAACCCGTAGCCGACGCGGCGCCGGATGCGGCCATGCAAGAGGCGCAAAAAGCCGGCACCGTGGCCACTGAAGCAGCGTCACCGGCCGCAGCCGACGATAAGGGGGTAGAGACGGCCCCTGTCGCCGGCGGCGCGGTTCAGGTTGCGGGCGAAACCATCCAAACGGCCAGCGAGGCGACGCCGGCGGATGACGCCACTCCAGTCGCGGATGAGGCCGTCCCGGCGCTTGACGAAGCGGCTCCGATCGGGGGTCCGGCCGTTCAAGAGGCAGACGAAGCGGCTGCCGTCACGGCGGCGGCCGGCCTGGCCGAACCCGAAGAGGCGGCCGATGACGAACGCATCGACCCCAACGGTCGGGCGCCCATCGTGGTCGATACGCTCGATACCGTGCTGGCCGCCGCTGGCATGGAAATGATCGAGACCCGCGACGTGCCGCACATCCCGGCGCCCGCGCCCAAGCCACTGGGTCGGGCGCGCAAACCGGTGGCCGTGGTCCATGAAGAGCCCCTCCAGCAAGTGGAAACAGGCCACTGAAGCCCCCCAGGCAGACGGGCAAGGCGTCCAGGATCTGGACGCCTTCCTGGACGCCCTGTGGCTGGAAGACGGGCTGGCCGCCAACACCCTGGCCGCCTATCGACGCGACCTGAACGCCTTTGCCCGTTGGCTGCAGGCCAATGGGCGGGGCGATCTGGCGCAGGCCGCCACACACGACATCCAGGCCTGGATGGCCGCCGAATACCCGCGCACCAAGACCAGCACGGCCAACCGTCGCCTGGCGACCCTGCGGCGCTACTTTCTCTGGGCGATGCGTACCGGCCTGATCGCCGAAGATCCCAGCCAGGGGCTGCAGGGGGCGCGCCCGACCGCCCGTTTTCCCAAAATCCTGTCCGAAACCCAGGTAGAGGCCCTGCTCAAGGCGCCCGACACCGGAACCACGCTGGGCCTGCGCGATCGCGCCATGCTGGAGACGCTGTATGCGACCGGCATGCGGGTCAGCGAGCTGGTCCAGCTGCAGGTGCAGCACACGAGCCTGAACGATAGCGTGATTCGCGTGGTCATGGGCAAAGGGGCGAAAGACCGGCTGGTTCCTCTGGGCGCCGAGGCGCGCCACTGGATCGAACAGTATCTCGCTGTTTCGCGCCCGGCCCTGCTGGGCCATCGCCACTGCGAGGCCCTGTTCATCACGGCGCGCGCGGCCGCCATGACCCGGCAAGCGTTCTGGTTGCTGGTGCGCAAGTACGCGACCCAGGCCGACATCCACGTGCCGCTGTCGCCCCACGTACTGCGCCATGCGTTTGCCACCCACCTGCTCAACCACGGCGCAGATTTACGCGTCGTGCAGATGCTGCTGGGGCATGCCGACATTTCCACCACCCAGATCTATACTCATGTAGCACGCGAGCGGCTCAAAACCCTGCACGCGCAGCATCATCCGCGCGGCTGACGCCTCATCCGCCCTACACCGCGCCGGGCCTATCCCGACACCCAACGAACCGTCCAGCCCCATGCGCAAATCCGGCCACGTTTCCGAAACCCCTGCCACCCACTGGCTGCGCCAGCAGCGCATCCCCTTCGAGGCTTTCCCTTACGAATACGTCGACCACGGTGGCGCCCGGGAAGCGGCCCGCCAGCTTGGGCTGCCCCTGCATCAGCTGGCCAAGACCCTGATCATGGAAGACGAGCGCGGGCAGCCATTGATCATGCTGATGCACGGCGACCATGAAGTGTCCACCAAGAACCTCGCGCGCCAGATCGGGGTCAAGAAAGTGTCGCCTTGCACGCCAGATACGGCCCAGCGCCATTCGGGCTACCAGGTGGGCGGTACCTCGCCCTTTGCCACACGCAAGCACATGCCAGTCTGGATCGAAGCCAGTCTGCTGGATTTCGACCACGTGTACCTGAATGGCGGCCGGCGGGGCTTTCTGATCCGGGTCGCCAGCAAGGTGCTGGCGCAGGCCCTGGGTGCCCAGGCGGTTCACGTGGCACTACCCTGAATCCGCGCACCGTCGCGCCACCACTGATCAAAGACAGGCCCATGCACCCATGCCGCTCGATACCTGGTTGATTTTTTTTCTGACGTGCTGGGGCATCGCCATCGTGCCAGGCCCCAATCAGCTGTTGGTCCTGACGCACGGCGCGCTCTATGGCAGCCGGAAAACCCTGGCCACGGTCGCCGGTGGCGTGCTGGGATTGATGACGATGATTTCCCTGTGCGCGCTGGGGCTGGGCGCCCTCATCCAGGCGTCCATGACCTGGTTCACGGCACTGAAGATGATCGGCGGCCTTTACCTGATCTGGCTCGGCATCAACCTGTGGCGCGCGCCGCCGATGGCGGTCGACCTGGGCGAAGCCACGCACACGCGCGCCTGGTCGCTTTTCAACCAGGGGTTTGTGGCGGCGGTCTCGAACCCGAAAGCACTGCTGCTTTTCACCGCCTTCATCCCGCCCTTTCTGAACCCGCATCACAGCCCGCTGCTGCAGACCGCAATCGTCGCCCTGACCTACGCAGCGGCCGAATTCGTCGTCGAGTACGTCGTGGCCGCCGCATCCCACCACATACGACCCTGGCTGGCCCGTTCGGGACGGCGCTTCAACAAGCTCTGTGGCGGCCTCTTCATGGGCTTTGGCGTGATGCTTCCCTGGCATTCTTAGGGCTACGCTGCCGAAAATTTACCGTGTTTCCAGATCGGCGATTGTCTTGACCGCATCGTCTTCAGGGATGAAATCATATTGTGCACAATCGGGCAATTCATAGTGCCACCACTCTGTCGGTATGGTACGAAAGCCCGCGTGCAGCATGATCCCCAGCAATAGGTGCCGGTTGCGCTGCACCGCGGCCGGCAGATCCGAGCGCCCGTGGTGGGATTGCTCGCACATGGCATCGAAGCCCGTGCCCATGTCCAGCGGCCGTCCGTCTGCGCCGATCAGGCCGACGTCGATGGCCACGCCACGCGTATGGTTGGAGCCCTGGCGGGCGTCGGCCACGTAGCGTGGATCGGACAGCGCCTGCCAGAACACGGCCTGGGCCGCGGCGGGCCGATAGGCATCGAACACGATCATCGTCAGGCCGCAACTGCGTGCTGCCTGCACGGCGCTTGCCAGGCAATCCACCGCCTCGGGGCGCAGAACGGCGCGCGCCTCGGGCGCATAGACGGCGCGGCCGACGAAGTTGTGCGCCGTGGCGTAGGCCAGCGCAATATGCAAGCCGCGGATGTGGCTGATATCGGTGAGTGAGGACATGGCGGTTTTCGAAGCGATCCCGAGCGGCTCTACCTATTGGGCCCTGGTAGGGCACCCTGGCGCCTCCTGCAGGAATCGAACCTGCAATCTTCCCTTAGGAGGGGAAAGTTATATCCATTTAACTAAGGAGGCGGCAAGCCGGCGGCCAGGCGCGCCGGGGCAAGCCCAACATTATAAGTGACTGCAGCCGGAAAAAGGTTTCGATATACTCACTGGCTATCCACCTTGGGGATCGACGTCGTGCATATTAAGAGCCAGAAGGATTTTTTCTCGGGCTTGCTGTTCATCGTACTGGGGGCGGGCTTTGGCTGGGGCGCGCTGGGATACCGCATGGGCACCAGTGCCCACATGGGGCCGGGCTATTTTCCCCTGCTGTGCAGCATTCTGCTGGCGTCGATCGGGCTGATCCTGTGCATCAAGTCGGTCACCCTGCGGCAGGGGGGCGAGCGCATCGGCGCCTGGCGCTGGCGTCCGGTGCTATACGTGGTCCTGGCCAACGTGCTGTTTGGCGTCCTGCTGGGCGGCTGGCCCACGCTGGGGATCCCGGCGTTCGGCCTGCTGTTCGCCACCTTCGTGCTGATCGTGGTCGCCGCCCGCGCCGGATCGGAATTCCGCTGGGGCGAGGCCCTGATCCTGGCCGCCATCCTCACGGCCGGCAGCTGGCTGGTGTTCGTCTGGGGCCTGGGGATGCCGTTCCTGACGTGGCCGCCGTTCCTCGGCACCTGATGGAACCCGCCCACCCGCCCACTCTTTCGGAACCGATCGCATGGAACTGTTCGAACACCTGGCCCTCGGGTTCAGCGTGGCCTTTACCTGGCACAACCTGGCCTATGCCTTCATCGGCTGCCTGCTTGGCACCCTGATCGGCATCCTGCCGGGCCTGGGTCCGACCGCCACCATCGCCATCCTGCTGCCGGGCACCTTCGCCCTGGATCCGACCTCGGCGCTCATCATGCTGGCGGGCATTTACTACGGGGCGGCCTACGGCGGATCCACCACATCCATCCTGGTCAACCTGCCGGGCGAGATCTCGTCGGTGGTGACCGTGCTCGATGGCTACCAGATGGCCCGCAAGGGCCGGGCCGGGCCGG
>NZ_JBAYTI010000110.1:0-4550 GCF_041675725.1 Castellaniella sp.
GCGGAACTGCCGGACCATCCCATGATCGACCTGCGCCCGACGCCGCTGCCGGCCACCTGGCAAGTCTGCTGGTCCGAGCCGGTATCGTTCGACTGCGCAAGCCCCGCCCTGGTGGCCAGCAGTGCCGTGAATGACTGGTGGCCACAATCAGCGCAGGCGCGCCCCTGGCGCCGGCTGGTCAACACGCTGCAGATGGCCTGGTTCGAACATCCAGTCAACCAGGCGCGCGCGCGCCTGGGCCTGCCGTCCATCAACAGCCTGTGGCTGTATGGTGGCGGCCGGCGCGAACGGCTGCAGCGGCCGCTACCAGCGGACCTGCACGTCGACGACCGGCTGAATGATCATGCCATGCGCCAGGACTGGGGCGGCTGGCTGCAGGCGCTGGCCAGCCTGGATACGACACTGGCGGGCCTGATGGACCGGGGCTCGGGCGTGCTGACTCTGTGCGGGCGCGAGCGCCACATCACCTTGAACGTCAGGCAAGGCTGGCTCAGCCGCCTGCGCCCTCACGACTGGAGGCGCTGGTGGTGCAGCCGCTGATTGTGACCCGCGTCCCTGCGCCTGACGCCTGCCAGATCCTGCTGGAATCAGGGGCACACCCCTTGCTGGCGCACCTTTGGGCGGCGCGCGGCCTGGCGCGACCCGATACCCATGCCTGGGCCGGCCTGATCCCGCCGGCCGAACTCGATCACGTTCACCATGCCGCACGCTTACTGGCAGACGCCCTGGCAGCGCGGCAGAAACTGCTGATCATCGCCGATTACGACTGCGACGGTGCGACCGCCTGCGCATTGGCCATACGCGTGTTGCGCCAGCTGGGCGCCGACGTGGATTTCCTGGTGCCCAATCGCTTCGAGACCGGCTATGGCCTGTCGCCCGCCGTGGTCGAACTGGCCTGCCGGCACCCGGCGGGCCGCCCTGACTGGCTGATCACGGTGGACAACGGCATCGGCAGTGTCGACGGGGTGGCGGCGGCCCAGGCCGCCGGCATGCAGGTGATCGTCACCGACCACCATTTGCCCGGCGCCACCCTGCCGCAGGCGCAGGCCATCGTCAATCCGAATCAGCCGGGCTGCGGTTTTCCATCCAAGCACCTGGCCGGCGTGGGGGTCGTGTTTTACCTGATGCTCGCCCTGCGCGCCGAACTGCGCACACGCGGCGTGCTGTCGGCCCGCCAGGGGCCCCGGCTCGAGGCCTTGGCCGACTTGCTTGCCCTGGGCACCGTGGCCGACGTCGTGCGGCTCGATGCGAACAATCGCCTGCTGGTGGCCCGGGGTCTGGACAATATCCGCCAGGGGCGCATGCAGGCGGGCATTGCCGCCCTGTTCGCCGTGGCCGGACGCGACCCCCGCCATGCAAGCGCCGCCGATCTGGGCTTTGCACTGGGCCCACGCATCAATGCGGCCGGCCGCATGGCCGACATGAGCCTGGGCATACAGTGCCTGCTGGAAGACGATCCGGCGCGTGCCGCGCAGCTGGCCAGCGCCCTGGACGACATCAACCGTGAACGGCGCACGCGGGAAGCGACCATGCAGGCGCAGGCCGAAGCTGCGCTGCGGGCGGGCACCCCCACTGGCACGGCCAGCCTGTGCGTCTGGCAGGATGATTGGCACCCCGGCGTCATTGGCTTGGTGGCTTCGCGGCTCAAAGAAGCCTGGTGGCGCCCTGCGCTGGCCTTCGCGCCAGATCGCGACGACACCCTGCGCGGCTCGGGACGCTCCATCCCCGAGGTCCATCTGCGCGATGCGCTGGACCTGGTCTCCAAGCGTTTGCCAGAGGCGATCCTGACATTTGGCGGACATGCCATGGCGGCCGGCCTGACGCTGCGGCGTCGCGCGTTCGACGACTTCGCGCTGCAGTTCGACCAGGCAGTACGCACGCTCAGTGGCTGCAGTTCTTTCGAGCCGCAGCTGGACACCGACGGTTCGCTGGCGCCCGAATTCTGTACGCCCGAGACGGCCGACCTGCTGGCCCGCCAGATATGGGGGGCCGGGTTTCCGGCGCCCCTGTTCCATGACCGCTTCCGGGTGCTGCACCAGCGGCTTCTAAAAAACCGCCACCTGAAGCTTTTCTTGCAACGCGGCGACCTGCGCCTGGATGCCATCTGGTTCAACCACGATCAACACCTGCCCGATGACGTCGACGTAGTCTACCGGCTGGACAACAACCGGTGGGGGGGGCGCACGCAACTGCAGCTGCTCATCGAGCACGCCGGTGCGACGACAGAACGATCCCGCCGATGATGAGGGCGAAAGCCGCCGCATGGAACAACCTGGGGTGCTCGCCCAACAGGAACAAAGACATCAGGGCGGCAAACAGGGGGGTCAGGTTGTTGAAGAATCCGGCCACCGTGGGGCCCACGCGCTGCACCCCGGCCCCCCAGCAGCGGTACGCGATCACGGCCGGCCCCACCGCCACGAACAGGATGGCCGCCAGCAACCCGCCGCTCCAGGCGATCTGCGCATCGGACCAGCGCCACTCGAGCGCGGTGAACAGGCCGGACCAGACGACCCCATACAGGATCTGCCCCAGAAGGAAGCCAGCCCAATGATCCCGGATGGGCGAATCGACCGGCACGCGCGTCAACTGCCAGCTATAGAACGCCCACAGTATGGTGGCCAGCACCATGAGCAAGTCGCCCACCACGAAGCGCAGCGCCATGAGTTCGGCCCAGCTGCCAGCCGACAGCACCACGGCCACGCCCGCCAAGGACAGCACGGCGCCCAGCACCTGGGCCGGGCGGATGGCCACGCCATGGAACAGGCGTCCGATGATGAGCATCCATACGGGCATGCTGGCTGCCACCAGTGTGACGTTCATAGGGGTCGACGTGTGCAGGGCCAGATACTGCAGCGAGTTATACAAACCCACGCCCAACAGACCCAATACCGTATAGCGAGGCCATTCACGCCAAATGACGCTGTGTCTGCCCAGCACGCGCCAGCCCAACGGCAGCAGGAGCAGGAGCGCGACGAACCAGCGCAGGAAGTTCAGCGTCAACGGCGGCACCATGTCCGCCACCGCGCGACCCACCACTGCGTTGCTGGCCCACATCAGGGGCGGCACGAGCAGCAGTGCCGCCGTATCAATGGAAAGCTTCTGGCTCATGCTGCACACACATGGGGAGCGTGTCCTGGTTGCTGGGTACCCGACGTATTTTAACCAGCGCCTGACCCCCCCTTTCACTTGACATAATCACGATCCGCGCATAAAATGCAAGTCATTGAAAGCAATCAGCTTTCATCTTGCATTCGGATTCATTCCACCACTTGCCCATCCAGAGGCTCACGTTCTCCGGGTGGTTGTCTTGTTTCGGGGCATGCAATGCCCTGTCCGGATTTCATTCTGCCCCGCCAGTCTGTCATGCCGCCAGAACGCGGGTTCACGGCGATGGGCAGTCGTTCAGCCATTTCAAGGAGTCCATATGGCCAAAGAAGAATTATTGGAAATGCACGGCTCAGTCACCGAAGTCCTGCCCGATTCCCGATTCAGGGTAACACTGGACAATGGCCACCCGGTCATTGCCTACACGGGCGGCAAGATGCGCAAGCATCACATCCGTATCCTGGCCGGCGACCAGGTTACGCTCGAAATGTCCCCGTATGATCTCACCAAGGGGCGCATTACCTTTCGCCACCTCAATCGGTCGCCTGGCAGCCCCGCCCCCCGCCGCCGCACGCGATAACCGCCCAAGACGCGCCAGGCTCGGCCTTCTCCGCACAGCCCGCACAGCCCGCACCGTCTGGTCCGGCAACGGGTCCGGCAACAGGCCTGGGGTGTCGGGCCAACCAGGCCAACCAGGCTAGTGACAATCGGGAACGGTCTGGTCGAGATACACTTCGAACGCGATATCACGCGCCTGCGACCGGCCCAGAGCCTGTAAGTCCGCAGGTTCAGGGGCGCCAGACGAGACAGCAGCCGGATTCCCGGCCTGCCGCCGCCGGCTGATCCACCACAAACGCGCCTCCGTCGTCGGCCGCAACCGGGCTGAGAATTTTTGCCATTCCGGAAATGCCAGCAGGTGCTGCAGCAGCGCCTCGTCCATCACCGCCGCGTCGCACCCCCCGATACGCAGGGCCAGCAAGGCATCGGCGGCGGCCGGATAGATCTGTTCGATCGCCCCGTAGCGCGCGGCCATTTCATCCACATGACGGCCATCCCCGCTCACGCACACGCTGCGCCCTGCCAGATCGCGCCAGGCGTGGATGTCGGTGTCGGTGCGCATGATTGCCATGGCGGCGGCTGACCAGGCCAGCGGCTCCGCCCGGAGCCCATCCGGTACGGCCTGATCCGCCGGGATCACACCCATCCAGGCATCCAGCCGGCCCTGCTGCAGCGCTCGAATCCCCTCTTCCAGTGACATGGCCTGCAGACCCGCACGGCCAGTCGCGGCCTTGCCAGTCGTCGCGTCGGCGCCGAGCCCGTAGGGGCTGGCCGTGGCCGGGCCGGGCGTCGCCGCGGGCTCGGGGTACGCGAACATCCCCTCGATGCGCGCCGGCGTACGTACCTTCGCGCCAGGCAGCGCGGGCGGCGGCACGCGCTCGACCCCC
>NZ_JBAYTI010000111.1:0-4351 GCF_041675725.1 Castellaniella sp.
GCCACGGCCAGCCCGGCCGCCCCGGTCGACACGTCCAGTGCGCGCGCCAGCGACGCCAACCTCGTCCAGTGGGGCTGGCCGGCGTCGGGCAAGATCATCCAGGGGTTCAACAGCACCACCAAGGGGATCGACATCGACGGCCCCGTGGGCAGTCCGGTGGTGGCTGCGGCCGATGGCAAGGTCATGTATGCGGGCAACGGGGTGCGGGGCCTGGGCAACCTGATCCTGCTGGGCCACTCGGATGGCTTCATCACCGCTTATGCGCACAACGAAAGCCTATTGGTCAAGACCGGCGAAACCATCCAGAAGGGCAACAAGATCGCTACCCTGGGGCAAAGCGACACCACGTCGCCGCGCCTGCACTTCGAGATCCGGCGCCGCGGCACACCCGTGAACCCGCTCTCGTACCTGCCGCCCCGATGATCCCCACCCTGGTCTTCGATCTCGAAACAATACCCGACGCCCAGGGCCTGCGCTGCCTGAACCCCACGTGGGCCGATCTGCCCGACGACCAGGTCATCGAACAGGCCCTCGAGGCCCGGCGCGAGACGCACGGCCACGATTTCCTGCCCCTGTACCAGCACCGGATCGTGGTCATCGGCTGCGTGTTCCGGGATGACCAGGGGTTTCGCGTGCGTGCCCTGGGGCAGGCCGACGACCCCGAAGCCACCCTGATTTCCAGCTTCTTCAAGACCATCGGGCATTACACGCCCACTCTGGTCAGCTGGAACGGCTCGGGTTTCGATCTGCCCGTGCTGCACTACCGCAGCCTCGTCCATGGGGTAGCCGCAGCGCGCTATTGGGAAACGGGCGACGACGACCGCGAATTCCGGTTCAACAATTACCTCAATCGCTATCACAGCCGCCACGTAGACCTCATGGACGTGCTGGCGGGCTACAACGCGCGCGCCAGCGCGCCGCTGGACTCACTGGCCCGGCTGTGCGGCTTTCCCGGCAAGCTCGACATGGACGGCGGCCAGGTGTGGCAGGCCTGGCAGGCGGGCGAGCGCGAGTCCATACGCCAGTACTGCGAAACAGACGTGGTCAATACCTGGCTGCTGTATTGCCGCTGGCGCTTGCTCAAGGGCGAGCTCGATACGGCGGCCTATGCCGCCGAGCTGCAACTGGTGCGCGATACCCTGGCGGCCACGCCGGGGGCTCACTGGCAGGCCTTCCTGGCGGCCTGGCCGCCTGCCTGATCGTTCCATGGCCGATCCCGATTTTCTGGTGCTCGACATCGAATCGCTCGACCCTGAAGGGCAGGGCATTGCGCATCATCAGGGCAAGGTGGTGTTCGTCGAAGGGGCGCTGGCGGGTGAAACCGTGCGGGTGCGCATCGTACGCCGCAAGCCCACGTTCGACAAGGCCCGGGTCGACGCGATCCTGCGGCCTTCCAGCCAGCGGGTGCAACCGCCGTGTCCGTACTTTGGCGTTTGTGGCGGCTGCTCTTTGCAGCATCTCGATACCGCGGCCCAGGTGGCCGTCAAGCAGCGCACCCTCGAAGACGCGCTGGCGCATATCGGCAAAGTGCGGGCGCTGCAGGTTCTTCCGGCCATCCAGGGGCCATCGGTCGGATACCGGCACCGGGCCCGCCTTTCGGTGCGGCTGGTCGTCAAGAAGGGCGGGGTGCTGGTCGGCTTCCACGAAAAGGCCAGCAGCTACGTGGCCGACATGCAGCACTGCCTGATCTTGCCGCCGCACGTATCGGCGCTGCTGGCCCCGCTGCGCGGCCTGATCGGTGGGCTGTCCCGGCCTGACCGCATGCCGCAGATCGAAGTGGCGGTGGGCGACCGGGCCACGGTGCTGTGCCTGCGCCATCTCGAGGCACTGACCGACGACGACCTGAACCAGTTGCGGGCGTTCGGCGCGCGGCATGGGGTCGACTGGTGGTTGCAGCCGCGCGGGCCGGATACGGCGCATCCGCTGGATCCGGCCCGCGCCGATGTGCTGGCCTACGCCCTGCCGGCCTGGGGGCTGCGCCTGCCGTTTCGGCCCACTGACTTCACGCAGGTCAACCCGTTCATCAACCAGGTGCTGGTGGCGCGGGCGCTGGCCCTGCTTCAGGCGCAACCGCATCATCGCGTCATGGATCTCTTCTGCGGCCTGGGTAATTTCAGCCTGCCCCTGGCCATCGAGGCGCAGTCCGTTCTGGGGGTCGAGGGCAGCGCCACGCTGGTTGCCCGGGCGCACGCAGCGGCCGCGCGCCACGGCCTGGGTGACAAGGCCCGTTTTGGCGTGCAGAACCTGTTCGAGGTCGATGCCGCGTGGTTCAGGGCACAGGGCCGGTTCGACCGCCTGCTGATCGATCCCCCGCGCGAGGGCGCGCTGGCCGTGGCCCGCGCGCTGTCCGAACTGCCTGCCGAAGAACGGCCGCGGCGCATGGTGTATGTGTCATGCAACCCGGCCACGCTGGCCCGCGATGCGGGCATTCTGCATCACGTGGGCGGCTGGGTGCTGCGCGCCGCCGGGGTGATCAATATGTTCCCCCATACGGCGCACGTGGAATCCATGGCCGTGCTCGAGATGCCCTGACGGCGCCCCGACCCGGTGCGCATCCCGCCCCGGCGCGCATCCCGCCCGGCGCGGGCGTCAGCTGTGCCCGGTCGCGCCGGGGCCTTCGAGGCGCTCGAGCAGGGCCTGCGCCTGATGCCGGACCTGCTGCGGCGCCGTGCCGCCCAGATGATTGCGCGCGGCCACCGACCCTTCGAGGGTGAGCACCTCGAAGACGTCGGCCTCGATCGACGGGTGGAACCCCTGCAGTTGCGCCAGGCTGAGATCGGCCAGGTCGCACCGGGCGGCTTCGCAGTGGCGCACCGCCAGCGCCACCGTCTCGTGGGCGTCGCGAAAAGGCAGGCCGCGCTTGACCAGGTAATCGGCCAGGTCCGTCGCCGTGGCATAGCCCTGCAGGGCCGCTTCGCGCATGGCGGCCGTGTGCACCGTGACCCCGCCCATCATGTCCACGAACAGGGTGAGTGTGTCGCGCACCGTGTCGGCGGTGTCGAACAGGCCCTCTTTGTCTTCCTGGTTGTCTTTGTTGTAGGCCAGCGGCTGGCCTTTCATGAGCACCAGCAGGGCCATCAGGTGCCCGTGCACGCGCCCGGCCTTGCCGCGCGCGAGCTCGGGGACGTCTGGGTTTTTCTTTTGCGGCATGATGGAGCTGCCGGTGCAGAAGCGGTCGGCCAGCGTGATGAAGCCGACGCGCGGGCTCATCCACAGGACCAGTTCTTCGGACAGCCGCGAGACGTGCGTCATGATGAGTGCCGCCGCCGCGCAGAATTCGATGGCGAAGTCGCGGTCCGAGACCGCATCGAGTGAATTGCGGCAGACCTCGTCGAAGCCCAGCGTGCGCGCCACCCGTTCGCGGTCGATCGGGAACGTGGTGCCCGCCAGCGCCGCCGCCCCCAGCGGCAGGCGGTTGGTGCGTTTGCGGCAATCGGCCAGCCGTTCGGTGTCGCGGCCGAACATCTCGGCGTAGGCAAGCAGATGGTGGCCGAACGTGACCGGCTGCGCCACCTGCAGGTGGGTGAAGCCGGGCAAAATGGTATCGGCGTGCTGCAAGGCCAGGCGGGCCAGGCGGCCCTGCAGCTGCTGCAGCAGGTCGATCTGGACGTCGATTTCGTCGCGCAGCCACAGGCGGATGTCGGTGGCCACCTGGTCATTGCGCGAGCGCCCCGTATGCAGACGCTTGCCCGCGTCGCCGATGAGTTCGACCAGGCGCTTTTCGATGTTCAGGTGCACGTCTTCGAGGTCCAGCGACCAGACGAACCGGCCGTCGGCGATCTCTTGCTGGATCTGCGCCATGCCGCGCTCGATCGCGGCGTGGTCGGCCTGGCTGATGATGCCGCAGGCCGCGAGCATGTCGGCGTGCGCCAGCGAGCCCCGGATGTCGGCTGCCGCCAGGCGCTGATCGAAGCCCACCGAGGCGGTGTAGCGCTTGACCAGGTCGGAGACGGGTTCGGAGAAACGGGCCGACCAGGCCTGCGCCTTGTTCGCGAACTGATTGTGGGTGGAATCGGATTTGGGCATAGTGGGCGCATTATAAATGAGCCAGCTGCGTTATATTGTCAGCTTTCCAGACCGCAGCCCTTTGCCCCATCCTATGAGTCCGAGCGATATCCAGCAGATCACCGCCATCGTCAAGCCCTTCAAACTCGACGAGGTGCGCGAAGCCCTGTCGGAGATCGGCATCAGCGGCATCACCGTGGCCGAGGTCAAGGGCTTTGGGCGCCAGAAAGGGCATACCGAACTCTACCGCGGCGCCGAATACGTGGTGGATTTCCTGCCCAAGATCCGCATCGACGTGGTCGTGGCCGGTGATCGGGTCGACGCGGTGATCGAGGCCATCCTGCGC
>NZ_JBAYTI010000112.1:0-4312 GCF_041675725.1 Castellaniella sp.
CGGGACACGCCCGGTTCGCCTGTGAAGTGAGCGGTGCATCAATGCCGCCAGCAGCAGGAACCCACCGAAGCGACTCAGGGGCGGGTCAATGCCGCGCCTGAGCGCCGTAGGAATCTCCGGCCTTCAGGCCAGGGAGGATGTCAAGGGGGTGCTGTGCAATTGGCTGAGGGAAAGCCTGGTGGCATCGGGCTATGACGAGGCAAGCATCGCGTCACAAGGGAAAATCGATTTTTCAGACGTGCATGGGACCCATAAGCCGTGGAAAAACATCTACGCGGCAGGGCAGGGCGTGGGCGTCATCGATCGTGTTGCGACCGTCCAGGAAGTCGCCGATCAGCTGTATTCCGAATACTGTGAAGCCATAGAAGACGAGGCTCGTTTCATCAGGCAATATCATGTTGGCTGCTACGCAAATTACGGATCTGGATCGAAGCAAGGTCGAGATCCGAGAGATAGACAAGCTGGGTCGCAAGGCTGTGGATTCAAATCAGCTGTTTATCGATGGCCTGGAAATTCCAATCGAAGACCGCATCGGCGATGAGGGTCGAGGATTTCATTACATTCTTCACGGAATGAATCCCGAGCGCGTACTGCTGGCGGCGGAAGCCACGGGTCTCGGGCGCGTCGCCCTCGAGCGGGCGGCCCGATACGCAGGGGAACGGATCGTGTTTGATCGGCCCATCGGGAAAAACCAAGGCATACAGCACCCCTTGGCTGAGCGTTGGGTTGATCTGGAAGCAGGCACGTTGCTGTATCAGCGTGCGGCCTGGCTCTACGATCAGAATAAACCGTGTGCCGCCGAGGCCAACGCTGCAAAGTTCTTTTGTGCCGAAGCGGGGTATCGGGCCTGCGAGACAGCGGTGCTGACGCACGGGGGGATGGGCTACGCAAAAGAGTATCACGTCGAGCGCTATTTTCGCGAAGCCATGTTGCCAAGAATCGCACCGATATCGCCGCAACTGATTCTGAGCTTTATCGCTGAAAAAGTCTTGCGCCTGCCGAAATCGTATTGATGAGGTTTGCAGGCTAGGGATACAATAAACACATATTACTAAATGGTAGCGTACAATGTAGCGCATTTCGCGCTGCTCATACCCGGTGAACGCCATGGGGCTTGGCGCGAGCGCCAGTCACCATGGTGGTGGGACGTTAAAACAGCAAGTACTACATGGATACTTATTTGAACACCGATCAGGACATCGACTTGGATGTATCGATACGCGACAATTCTCACAAAGATGGGAAAGGTAGGGCCAGAAGAAACGACGCACGGGACCAGCGGCTGGGGTTTCTGATGCACGACGTCTCGCGCCTGCGTCGAATGGTGTTTGACGAGTTCATGAAACCACTGAACGTGACACGGTCCCAGTGGTGGGTGCTGGCCCATTTGGCCCGTCGCGATGGCATGACCCAAAGCGATCTGGCCCAAGAGCTCGAGGTCGGCAAAGCCGCCCTGGGTGGCCTGATCGATCGGCTGGAGGCGGGTGATTTCGTCCAGCGCAGGCCCGATGGCGTCGACCGCCGCGTAAAGCGCATTTATTTAAAAAATACAGGCACCCGGATGCTTGAAGAAATGCACTTGCGCAGCAACGAAATGAGCGACCGCATACTTGAAGGCCTCTCTGAAGACCAAAGGCAAAGCCTGGTCGACATGCTGACCGTCATAAAACACAATCTGCGCGGCATTCAGCAAGAAAACGAGACATAGCCCCGGCGGTCCCCAACCGGCCGCCAGCATTGCCCGTGCCATCCAGCCCCAGGGTATGGGCCATTACCATTACCGAGCGGCCCTGCGCGGCGTGAGCCTGAGCAGCCCGCCAGCGGCGCCGTCTTCAATCACCCAGATGGCGCCATCGGGGGCAATGGCTACGTCCCGGATGCGCTCGCCCAGCGACCAGCGATCCAGTTGGCGCGCACCCCCTTCCCCATCCACCGCCACGCGTACCAGGCCCTGGGCGATCAGGCCGCCGATCAGCGCCGTGCCCTGCCAGTCGGGAAACAGCGGGCCTGCATAGAAAGCCATCCCGGCCGGTGCGATCACCGGTGTCCAATACAGCGCAGGCGCCTGGAACTCGGGCCGGGTCGCGTGGCGGGCCATGGGCAGGCCACTGTAATGGTCGCCATTGGACACGATGGGCCAGCCGTAGTTTTTTCCGGGCTCGATCCGGTTCAGTTCGTCGCCGCCCCGCGGGCCCATTTCGTGCAGCCATAAGTCGCCATTGGGTGCGAAGGCCAGCCCGTAGGGATTGCGATGGCCGGTTGTCCAGGTCAGCGCCCGCACGCCGGGTGCGTCGGCCATGGGGTTGTCCGCCGGTACCGAACCATCGCGGTTGAAGCGCAGCACCTTGCCGCGGCCCAGATCCGGATCCTGGGCGGTATCGGATTCCTGGCGCTCTCCCACCGTCAGGAACAGGTGCCTGCCATCTGGAGAGAATGCGACCCGGGCGCCCGGATGACCCTTGCGCCCCGGGCGGTTTTGCCGCCACAGGAGCTGGAGATCCTGGAGCTGCGGCCCCCGCGCCGACTCGGCCAATCGGGCCCGCGCAAGCACCAAGGCGCCGCCGCCCTGGAAGGCCGGCTCGACGTAGGTGAAGTACACCAGGCGATCGTCATCGAAATCGGGTGACGGAACGACGTCATGCAGGCCGGCCTGGCCATGGGCGTAGACGGTGGGAACCCCGCCGATCGGCTGGTGCTGGCCATCCTGGGCCACCAGGTGCATTGTGCCGCCGCGTTCCGTGAGCAGCAGCCGGCCATCGGGCAGGAAGGCGAGCGCCCAGGGGTAGTGAAAACGGCCCAGCCGCTCGGCGGCAAACGGGGCCGCCGATTCGGCCGGCAGCGGGCCGGCATTGCCGGCATGGCTGGCGGACGGTATGCCCCACCCGAGCGACACGACCAGGATCGCGACAGCGGCGAGCCGGCTGCACGGGCGGCGCCCGGGCCGCGAGATGGCCATCAAGTGCAGCCGGGCAGCCCCGCCTGCAGCAGGCCCAGGCCGCCCATGCGCCAGCCGACCAGGGCCAGTACGGTGACCACGGCCAAACCAACACCCAGGACGATCAGCCAGGATTTGTGCGTCATGCAGCAACCCCCTGCAGCCTGAGGACTGGTTGTTCGCGGATGGGCCAGTTCAGTGCTGCGGCAACAAAGCTCAACATGATTGAAATATACCAGACCACGTCGTAGCTGCCCGTCTGGTCGAACAGGTAGCCACCCAGCCAGCCCCCCAGGAACGAGCCCAGCTGGTGGAAAAAGAAGACAATGCCGCCCAGCATGGACAGATTGCGCACACCGAACATGGTGGCTATGGATCCGTTGGTAAGCGGCACCGTGGACAGCCACAACATGCCCATGCCGATGCCGAAGGCGTAGGTGCTCCAGGCCGTAAGCGGCAGCGTGATATACAGGGCGATGACGACGGCCCGCAGTAGAT
The DNA here is from genome assembly GCF_041675725.1 of Castellaniella sp. Taxonomy (GTDB): domain Bacteria; phylum Pseudomonadota; class Gammaproteobacteria; order Burkholderiales; family Burkholderiaceae_B; genus Castellaniella. Next base: position 3,434 of record NZ_JBAYTI010000112.1, read on the forward strand.
AGAGCCCGCTGAGCAGGCGCGGCTTCGAGTAGCGCCCGCCGAGCCAGCCGGCGATGTAGGTGCCAAAGACGTTGAACAGCCCCACCAGCGCCAGCGCCGTGGTAGCCACGATGATGGGCAGGTTGCGGTCGACCAGGTACGACGGCAAGTGTATGCCGATGAAGACCACCTGAAAGCCGCAGACGAAAAACCCGAAGGACAGCAGCCAGAAGCCCGAATGGTGGCAGGCTTCGTGCAGGGCTTCGCCCAGCGTCTGTTCTTTGTGACCGGGTGTGCTGGCGGGGGGCTTGTCTTTGATCATGGCGGCCAGCGGCATCATCAGCGTGGACAGCAGGCCCAGCACGATCAGGGCGGCCGCCCAGCCCAGCCATTCGAGCAGGCCCAGGGTACCCGGCAACATGGCAAATTGGCCCAGTGATCCGGCGGCCGAGGCAATGCCCATGCCCATGCTGCGCTTTTCGGGCGGCAAGGCCCGCCCGACGACCCCCAAAAAAAGCTTAGGAGACGGATAGCCGAAGCGGCTTATCTTATGGCGTTGTTACACGGCGGCGAGTGGAGGGTCGAGATTGATCCTCACTCGGCGTTTGTTCTGATTGCTCGCCAGCAGCGTCGTCGACCACGTAAGTCCTTATAATACGAGTCACCTGGTCCAATTCATCGCGATCTACGCCGAAGGCAAGCAGTGCGCCCCGCAGTTTTCCTTCGGCGCTCGCCGTTGCGTCATTGGGGCTAACACTGATCAGATCCACGGGCGTGCATCCATAAATTTTTGCGCGCGCTTCAATGTAGTGCTGCTGGTAGGGGCTATCGCCGCTCTCCATGCGCCCAATAGTCGTATGAGATACGTCGAGCATCTCTGCAACCTGGATTTGGGTGTAG
>NZ_JBAYTI010000113.1:0-4181 GCF_041675725.1 Castellaniella sp.
CACACGTTCACCCCCGCGCGGGCGGCGACTGTCCAGGGAAAGCACCAGCCATTGCAGTGGAACATGGGCAGCGTCCATAAATAAACCGCATGCTTGGGCATGTCCCACTCGAGAATATTGGAAATGGCGTTGATGGCGGCGCCACGATGATGGTAGACCACCCCCTTCGGCTTGCCGGTGGTGCCGCTGGTGTAGTTCAGCGCGATCGCATCCCATTCGTCGGCGGGCAGCGACCAGTCGGCCTGCGGATCACCCTGGGCGAGCAACGCCTCGTAGTCCAGCGTACCGATCGCCTCACCCGGACCGTCGTATTCTGGGTCATCGACGTCGACCACCAGAATCGGCGCCGTGCGCTTGCGCAGCCCCAGCGCCGCTTGCATGGCGGCGGAGAACTCGCGGTCGACCAGCACCGCACGCGCTTCGCCGTGGTCCAGCATATAGGCGATGGTCTCGGCATCGAGCCGGGTGTTGAGGGTGTTGAGGACCGCCCCGCCCATGGGAATGCCGAAATGGGCCTCGACCATGGCCGGCGTGTTGGGCAGCATGACGGCCACCGTATCGCCGGGTGCCACGCCGTGCCGCCGCAAGGCGCTCGCCAGGCGCCGACAGCGCTGGTACAGCATCGCCCAAGTATGGCGCACGGCGGATTCGCCCAGGCCGTGCACCACGGCGAGGCGATCCGGGTAGACCTCGGCGGCCCGCTCGAGGTACAGCAACGGCGTGAGCGGGGCGAAGTTGGCCGGGGTACGCGGCAGGTCCTGGTCGAACATGGATGTGCTCATGATTCAATCTCCGTCGTGGGCCGAATGCCCGGGTTCGTGCAACGCAGAATGCTCGTGCTCATGCAGCAGCAGGTGGGCCATGCCCTGTTCAGTGGCCAGACCCACGGTGGCCCCGACCGGCAAGGTGGCCTTGATGCGCCCGTGCCCGTAGGGCAGGCCGGTGACCACCGGCACGCGCACCGTCTGGCGCAGCCAATGAACCACCGCGGCCAGATCGAAGCCGTTGTCGTGGGGCGCCAGGCGATAGCCGGTGAACTGCCCCAGGACGATCGCCTGCTGCTTGTGCAGCACCCCCGCATGCCACAACTGGGTCAGCATGCGCTCGATGCGAAACGGATGCTCGCCGATGTCTTCCAGGAACAGGATACCCCGTTCGATCTGCGGAAAATACGGCGTGCCGAGCAGGGATGCCACCATGGCCAGGTTACCACCCCACAGCACACCGCGGGTATCCACTGCATCGGCATCCGGGGCCTCGAAGCTGAGCACCTGCAATTCGCCGGACAGGGTTTCTTCGAACAGATCGCGCGTGAGCTCATTGACTTGCGCCGCGCCAAAATCGAATACCGCCGTGGGGCCGGAATAACTGCGGGCCCCCGTGCGCGCCAGCAGCGCGAGGTTGAAGGCCGTGAAATCGCTCAGGCCCACGAAGATCTTGCCGCTGTCGGCCACCGCCTGCCAATCGATGGCCGGCAGGATACGGCTCAGGCCGTAGCCGCCGCGGGTGGCCATGACCACCGGATGCTTCTGCTTCAGGGCCCGATGCACGCCGGCCACGCGCTGCCGGTCGGTACCGGCAAACCGCTGGTGCACCCCGCGCGCGGCCCGGTCCTGGGCGACCGGATGGCCCAGGGCCCGCAGGCGTTCGACCGCCCGGTCCAGCGCCGCCAAGTCGGCCACCGCACTGGACGGGGATATCAGATAGAGGCCGGGCCGACGCGGCGCAATGTGGGAAGCAGGCATAGCAGGTTATTTTAGTTCGACCGGCGTGGATGGATGCGCATCGTCGGGCCCCGCCCCGCGCCGCGCCCTGAAAAAATCGCGCAACAGCTGCCCGGCTTCAGCGGCCAACACCCCGCCGCGCACCTGCGTATGATGGTTCAGGCGAGGCTCGGCCGGCAAGTCCACCACGCCGCCACAGGCCCCGGTCTTCGGATCGGGCGCGGCATATACGACTTCGGCCAGCCGGGCATGGAACGCGGCGCCCAGGCACATCACACAGGGCTCCAGTGTCACGTACAGGCGCGCGCCCGGCAAGCGGTGATTGGCCAGCGCCCTTGCGGCCTGACGCAGGACCACGATTTCCGCGTGGGCACTGGGGTCGTGATCCGTCAGCGTGCGATTGTGCCCGGCGGCCAGCACGCGCCCATCGGCATCCAGCAACACGGCGCCCACGGGCACTTCGCCCAGCGCGGCCGCCCGGTGCGCCTGCGCCAGCGCCAGGCGCATGGCGCATTCGTCAGTCGAGCACAATGCCATAGGTTCGGTTGCGGCCGGCATGCTTGGCCGCGTACAGTTGTTGATCGGCGGCCTGGATCATCTCTTCGGGGCCTTGCCGCAGATGCACCGAGGTCACCGCCCCGATGCTGATCGTCAGGAATTCGCCGATCTCGGTCGGGTTAGGACAGCGCAAGTCGAGCACCGCCTGACGGATGCGCTCGGCGATCTCGAATGCCTGCTTTGCCGAGGTGGCCGGCAGCACGCACAGGAACTCTTCACCCCCATAGCGGATCACCTCATCGCCCTCGCGCCGGCAGTGCTGCCGGAGCACGTCGGCCACCTTGCGCAGGTAGTCGTCGCCCACCATATGGCCGTACAGATCGTTGACGACCTTGAAACGGTCCAGATCCAGCAGCAGCATGCTCAGCGGCGCGACCTTGTGCAGGGGGATCTCGCCGGCCTGGATGGCCTTGTACACGTCATTCGAACGCAAGTCGAAGCGCCGGCGGTTGTACAGGTTGGTGAGGCTGTCGGTCTGGCTCAGGCGTTCGAGCTGCTGATTGGCCCGTTCGAGCGCTTCTTGCTGGTCTTTGATGCGGACCGTACTGGCCAGCAGCCGACGGGTGGCCGTCCGGTAGTGCCAGAACGATGCGGCGAGAATCAACAGCAGCAGGCTGATCATGATGATCCCCAGCCAAAGCATGTCTTGCTGGCGCATCTGCCGACGATAGCGCTCGATGAACCGGGCCTCGCCGATCTCGTGCTCGTTCAGCGAGGCCGTGGGGTCGATGGCCGCCAGATACTTATTGAACACGGCCACCAGGTTTCGATTTTGCGCCGAATCGCTGAAATAAAACCCGTAGTCGCGCGGGTGGCTTCGGAAGGTATAGATCGCGCCCAGGTCGAACAAATCATTCTGGTAGCGGCTTTCCTCGAAGAAGGCTTTGTTGGTGGCGGCGACGTCGATCTTGCCCGCCTGCAGGGCTGCATAGATGCCGCTGTTGCCCGGGCCCACGGCGAAGGGCACCAGGGCGTCGGCCGGCAGGTGCTCGCGCAGCAGGGGTTCGATGGCCGAGCGCTCGAAGTAGCCCACGCGCAAGCCGGCCAGATCGGCCAGGCTCAGTACCTCGAAATCCCGATCCAGGCGGGCCACCGCCACATAATAGGCCTGGTAATATGGCAGGGTGAACAGGCCGTGCCGCAGGCGGTCTTGGTTGGGGCTGAGCGGCATCAGCACGTCCAGCGCGCCGGTCTGCAGCGCCTGCAAATCGGCCTCCAGATCCCGCCCGGAGGGTTCGGCGAACCGATACGCCAGCCCCAGCTGACGGGCGATGAAGCAGAACACGTCGACACTGATGCCGGTATACTGCCCCGTGCCCGCGTCATACATCGACAGCGGCGCGGCATCGAGCAGCACCCCGACCCGCAAAGGGGCCTGCGGCAGCTGGGCCCGTTCGGCTTCGGTCAGCACCACGGGGTGCGCCAGGGCAACGTAATCCCCGTCGCGGCATGTCATGGCCGCGGCCATGGCTTCGCCGATCATGGACCCGGCGAGCAGCCAGGCGACGAGCAGCCGGATGAGAGACAGGGTGATAGGCATCGCGGTGGGGGAAATAAGGCGCGGGCCCAGGGCATCTGTTACTTGGGCCGAAAAGGGATGTTACAACAACCCTGTCATCCTCACCAGGAAATCCCATGAGTCCGGCCATTCTCGCGCTGGTCCTGGCCGCAGCGGCGCTGCATGCCGGCTGGAACCTGATATCCAAACGGGTTGCGGCCGGCGGCTCGGCCGTGGCTTTCGTGCTGGCCTACCGCGCCCTGTCCTTGGTGCTCTACGCACCCTGGGTGGCCTGGGTGCTGTGGCAGGGCGACATGGCCTGGAGCCCGAAGGTCCTGCTGTTCATCGGGTTGGCGAGCCTGTTGCACCTAGGCTACAACCTGAGTCTGCAATTGGGCTAC
>NZ_JBAYTI010000114.1:0-4150 GCF_041675725.1 Castellaniella sp.
CGCGACAATTTGCGCTGGGTGGCCCCGGCGGCCCAGGACGAGCCCATTCGCCGGGCACTGCAGCAGGCCGTTGCGTACGCGTTCGTCGCCGAGCAGCCCGCGGGCCTGGACACCGTACTGGGGCGGGCCGGCCATGGGCTTTCGGGCGGGCAATTACGGCGCCTCGCGCTGGCGCGCCTGTTCCTGCTGGATCCGGAGGTGGTCTTGCTGGATGAACCGACCGCCCATCTGGATGCGGCCACGGCCCAGCAGGTACTGCACAATATCCTGGCCTTCTGCCGGGGCCGCACGCTGATCGTGGCGACGCACGACCCGAATGTGGCGGCCGCCTTCGGGTGCCGCCTGGTCCTGCCCGACGGGGGCTGGCCGTGAACCCGCGGGCCATGAACCTGCTGGCCTGGCTGCAGCCCTGGTTGGCGGCCCACGCGGGCCGCCTGCTGCTGGCCATCGCCGTGGCGCTCATCACGATCTGGGCGGGGGTCGGCCTGTTCATGGTGGCAGGCTGGTTTCTGACCGCTGCGTTTCTGGCGGGGACGACGGTCGGTTTCGATCTGTTCGCACCCTCTGCCCTGATCCGCGGCCTGTCGTTCCTGCGCATCGGATCGCGTTATGGCGAGCGCATCCTGGGCCACTCGGTGACGCTGACTATCTTGGCGGATCTGCGCACCCGCGTGTTCGCCCACGTCCTGACATTGAGTCCGGCCCAATTGGCCGCGTATCACGAAGGCGATCTGGTGGCCCGGCTGACCGCGGACGTGGACGTGCTCGATGGCTTGTTTCTGCAATGGGTGGCGCCGGCGCTGGTGGCTGCCCTGGCCGGCCTGTCTTTTGGCCTGCTGGTCGGGGTGCGGGATCCCTGGCTGGCCTGGTCGGTTTGCATGGTGCTGTGGGCGGGGGCCCTGGCCGTGCCGGGCTGGATCGCCTGGCAGGCCCGCCCGCCCGGCCGCGCCCTGCAGGTCGATGCCGCGCAGATGCGCGATCGGGTCCAGCAGGCCGTACAGGCCCATACCGATATGCTGGCATTTGGCTTGCTGGAACAGGCCAAGAGCGAGTTTGACGCGTTGGCCGGACAGCTGGCCCGGCGGCGTGACGCGCTGGCCGCCGGCAGTGCCTTGGGGCAGCTCATGCAGCAGGTCTTCATGGGCGGGGTCGTGCTTTTGCTGCTGTCCCTGGGGGCATGGGCCTGGCAGGATGGCCGGCTCAGCGGGCCGCAGTGGGTCGGGGTGGTACTGGGCGGGATCGGCCTGTCCGAAGTGTGGGGGCCCCTGATGCGCGGCGCCTCGCGCGCGGGCGTGCTGGCCGCAGGTTCGCGCCGTGTACGGGCTTTGTTCCAGACCCGGACGGCCATGGCGGCGCCCGCGCGACCCTTGGCCTTGCCCGACGAGGGCGCGTTGACGCTGGATCGTGTGTCCTGCCGCCATGGCCAGGGGCGTTGGATCCTGCGCCGATTCAGCCAGCACTGGCCCATGGGGTCGCGGGTCGCCGTCATCGGCCCCAGCGGTGTGGGCAAATCCACCCTGTTGGCCTTGCTGTTGCGTATTCAGGATCCCACCGAAGGCGAGATCCGCCTGGGCGGCGTGCCGCTGCACCGTGCGGATCCCGCCCAGGTGCACGCGCGCATAGCGTTGTTGACCCAGTTCTCGCCAGCCTTCATTGGCACCGTACGTGAAAACCTGCAGATCGCCGCCCCTCAGGCCAGCGACGTCCAGTTGTGGCAAGCCCTGGAAAAAGCCCAATTGGCCGACTTCGTGCGCACGCTGGCCAACGGGCTGGACACCTGGGTGGATGAAGGCGGGGCGACGTTGTCGGTTGGGCAGGTGCGGCGGCTGTGCCTTGCACGGATCTTTCTTTCGCCAGCCCGCATCTGGGTGCTGGATGAGCCTACCGCAGGGCTGGATGCACCCACCGCCCGGGCCTTTTTCGATGCACTGGCGCACGCGGCGCACGGCCGCACGCTGATCGTTGCCACGCACGCGGACCTGCCGCCCGGGGTGTTCGATACCGTGGTGCGCCTGCAGGCCCCATGATGACCCCGTTGCGGCGCGTGGGCGCGGCACCCGTGCGCGGCATCAGGGTACGGCGGCGCGGCATCAGGGCGCGGACGTCACGTCGTAGCGGTTCCATGCACCCATCGGGATGGGGCCGGTGGCCCAGGCGATGGCCTCGCCGCGCGCCAGGCGCGCGTACAGCGTACTGCCGGCATCGTCCGGATCGGCACACACGAGCAGATAATGGACCTCGCGGCGATCGATGATGGCGCGCGCCCGGGCATCATCGCCTGTGGACAGCCAGATATGGTATGTATCCAGAATGCCCTGTACGTTATGGTGGTAATTGCCGGCGATCACGCGATGCGGCGTGCGCCACAGCAGCTCGGGCGCCTGGTTCAGCGGGATCAGTACCGTGGCCGGCGGCAATGCCGTGAGATCGGCGGCAATCGGTGCCAGCGGGCAACGCACCGGTTCGGCGGGAGCCGCCATGAGCCGGGTTTCCACCAGAAAAGCCGCCACCATCAGCAGGAGCAGGGCCGCAGGCGCCAGCAGCCAGGCCGCCGCGCGATACTGCTCGCCCTTGGGCAGGCGGGTGGGATCCTTGGCCACGAAAGCGCGCTGGCCACACAAGGCCACCCCCCAGGCCAGTGCACCGGCCAGGCTCGCCGCCGCCCCCATGCGCACGTGCCAGGCGGTCAGCCCCGCATAGGCCACGGCCATCGCGCCCAGCACGGCCCACCAGAGACAGCGTGCCCGCCAGGCGCGCACCAGCAGCCAGGCGCCCGCCAGACAGGGGAGCACCACCCAGGCCAGGACCTCCGATGGTTTCTGCGTCGAACGCAGCTCGTTGATGTGACGCCACCACAGCGTTTTCAGTTCGTCCGGCAGCAAGCCCGAGGGCCCGGCCAGCGCCCCGGGGGTGAAACCGACCCAGATCGCGGCGGCGGCCAGCGTTGCGGCTGCAATCACTGAAAAGCGCAGGGCAATAGGCAGCCTGGGTTGGCTGGCCAGTACGTCGGCCAGCAACAGCAGGGCGGACAGCCCGCCCGCCCAGGCGAGCCAGGCCAGGCTCAGGTGGTCCAGCGCCCAGGCGCTGAAGGTCGGCGGCGGCGGGTCGACCCACCCGCCCCACAGCAATATGGCGCACAGGCCGGCCGCCAGCGGCCAGCATGACGGCCGTCCCCCATATTGCAGCCGGTGGCTGGCCAGCAAGGCTGCGAGCCCGGCAATGAACGGCATGGTTTCGGGCGAAATCCACAAGCTCAGGCCCAGGCACGCGCCGGCGAGCCCCAGTGCCGCCGCTGTCGTGTGCTGCCGGGTCGCCACCCCGTGAGCGGGGCCTTCAGGAGGCGGGGCCGCCGCGGCCGCGCCTGGCGACGTGGGCACGCGCAGGTGGCGAAAGATCAACCAGGCCGCAACGGCCAGCGGCACTAGCATGAACAGGTGGTGTGTGATTTGTGTCAGCTTCCCATACGCCTGCAACGCCTGGCTGGAGACGACGACCAGCACCGTGGCAATCGCACCCAGCCGTCCGCCCACCGCCAGGATGGCCAGGACGGCAAACAGGCCCAGGAGCGCGTAGCTGATCCATGTCAGGCTGGCACCCGCCGCGACGAGTGCCGACTCTTGGGGCAGACCCGCCCACTGCAGCCCCCCGGCGACCTGCTGCAGCACCCAGGAATACACCATGGACCAGTGCAGATAGCTGCCGCCCGGCGCGGCATCGCGCGCCATGTATTGATAGCCCATGCCGGCCTGCCAATCGCGCAGCAATACGAGCCGGGTATAACTATCGGGGTTCGAGAAGTCCATCGCCCACAGCGCCGGCAGCTCACGCATCGCCTGGAAGCCCAGCGCCACCACAAGAATGACGAAGGCTAGAATAAGGACTTTCCGTGTGCTCAGATCATGCAACATGGGACGGGCGCCGGTGTTCAACAGGCCATTCAGGCAGACGTAAACAGGCCATTCTTGCAGACCCAAGATGCCGCAGGCCGTGAATTGCGCGCTGCTTGATGGAAACCAGCCATGCTATCAGAACCCCGCATTGCCCTGCTGATTCCCTGCTATAACGAAGCGTCCACCATTGCGCGGGTGGTGGCGGATTTTCAGGCGGCCATCCCGGCCATCCAGGTCTACGTGTTCGACAACGGCTCGGA
>NZ_JBAYTI010000115.1:0-4056 GCF_041675725.1 Castellaniella sp.
CTCTGCCGCGGGTGTGGCGGGGGATTTCTTGCTTGCCATGGTATAGGGTCTCCAGGTGGGGGCATGGGCAGGGCGCATCATGCCCATGCAGGTGTCACTTGCCCTTGCCCTGCCGGAACAGGGCGTCGAGTTGCTGCTCGTAGCGATGGTAGCCGATACGGTCGTAGAGCTCTTCGCGGGTTTGCATGAGATCGATCACGTTTTTCTGGTGGCCGTCCCGGCGAATGGCTTCGTACACGGTTTCGGCCGCCTTGTTCATGGCTCTGAAGGCCGACAGGGGATACAGCACGATACCGACGCCGGCTCCGGCCAGCTCGTCGACCGTGAACAGCGGCGTCTGGCCGAATTCGGTGATGTTGGCCAGAACCGGGACCGGCAGCGATTGCGAAAACTTTTGGTACGTGTCGAGGTCGTAGGACGCCTCGGCGAAGATGGCATCGGCGCCGGCTTCGACGCAGGCGTGCGCCCGCTCGAGCGCGGCATCCACGCCATCGACCGCGATGGCATCGGTGCGTGCGATCAGGTAGAAGTCGGTATCGGTGCGCGCATCCGCCGCCGCCTTCACGCGGTCGGCCATTTCTTCGGTGCTGACGATCTCTTTGCCGGGCCGGTGGCCGCAGCGCTTGGCGCCCACTTGATCTTCGATGTGGCAGCCCGCGGCGCCGAACTTGATGAGCGACTTGATGGTACGGGCGATATTGAAGGCCGATGGACCAAAGCCGGTATCGATGTCCACGAGCAGCGGTACGTCGCAGACGTCGGTGATGCGGCGGATGTCCGTGAGCACGTCGTCCAGCGTGTTGATGCCCAGATCCGGCAGGCCCAGCGAGCCGGCGGCGACACCGCCGCCGGATACGTAGATGGCGCGATAGCCGGCGCGCTGGGCCAGCAGGGCGTGATTGGCGTTGATGGCGCCGATGACTTGCAGGGGCGACTCATCTTTGAGCGCCTGGCGCAGCAGCGCGCCGGGTGAGGCGGGTCGGGTCATGGTGCGGTCTCCGGGTTACTTGAGCAGGTCGGCCACGCCGTCCCGTTCTTCGAGCAGCTCGTTCAGCGTGTGGTCCATGCGTTCGCGCGAAAAGGCGTCGATTTCCAGCCCGGCCACACGGGTGTATTCACCCTGCTCGGTGGTGACGGGCACGCCGTAGATGATGCCTTCGGGAATGCCGTAGGAGCCGTCCGAGGGCACGCCCATGGTGACCCACTGGCCCTGGCTGCCCAGCACCCAGTCGCGAACGTGGCAAATGGCGGCGTTGGCGGCCGAGGCCGCCGACGACAGGCCGCGTGCCTCGATGATGGCGGCCCCGCGCTTGCCGACCGTGGGGATGAACGTATCGCGTATCCAGGCGTCGTCGTTGATCAGCGCCTGTACGGACTGGCCGTCGATGGTGGCAAAGCGGGTGTCCGGGTACATGGTGGGCGAATGGTTGCCCCAGACCACCAGCTGGCGGATGTCGGCCACCGCCTTGCCGGTTTTGGCGGCGATCTGTGACAGCGCGCGATTGTGATCCAGGCGCAGCATGGCGGTGAAGTTCTTCGCGGGCAGATCGGGGGCCGATTTCATGGCGATGTAGGCATTGGTGTTGGCCGGATTGCCGACGACCAGCACCTTGACGTTGCGGCTGGCGACTTCGTTGAGTGCCTGGCCTTGCGCCGTAAAGATCTGCGCATTGACCTGCAGCAAGTCTTTGCGCTCCATCCCCTTGCTGCGGGGGCGCGCCCCAACCAGCAACGCAATGTCGGCATCCTTGAAGGCCGCGCGTGGATCGCCGTGGGCGCTCATGCCGGCCAATAGCGGGAAGGCGCAGTCTTCGAGTTCCATCATGACCCCCTTGAGTGCCTGTTGGGCGCGTTCATCGGGAATCTCGAGCAGTTGCAGGATCACTGGCTGGTCCGGGCCAAGCATGGCACCCGAAGCAATGCGAAACAGCAATGCATAGCCGATTTGGCCGGCCGCTCCGGTGACAGCAACACGCATGGCGGGTTTGGTCATGGTTTTCTCCGATTGAAAAGGGGGTTGGACGCAAAACGCGGAAAAGGTTAGTGTATTCCACTATTCCCCGTCAAGGGTCTTATATCTTATATAAGACAGAAGAGTATTAGACAGAGTGGGCTCAAAGTGCGAAAATGCGCTGTCTTCAGCCAACCAGAGGGTTGGGCTGCCGCATTGCTCATTCCATGTCCGAACACGCATTGACCGATCGTACGCAATCCCCCGGCCGTCCCGTTCACGGCGCCGCCTTCAGCCCACTGTATCAGCAGATCAAGGGCCTGATCCTGCAAGGGCTGGATCGGGGCGAATGGAAGCCGGGCGAAGCCATTCCCAGCGAGCTCGATCTGGCGGCACGCTTCCAGGTCAGCCAGGGCACCGTGCGCAAGGCCATCGACGAGCTGGCGGCCGACAACCTCCTGATTCGCCGCCAGGGCAAGGGGACGTTCGTGGCCACGCACAGCGAACCCAGAGTGCGGTATCGCTTTCTGCGCCTGACGCCTGATGACGGCCGCCCGGCTGCGCCGGGCAACCACATGCTCGATTGCCGCCGGCTGCGCGCCAGCGCCGACGTGGCTGCTGCCCTGGACATGCGCCCGGGCGATGCAGTGGTCAATCTGCGCCGGGTGCTGACTTTCGACGACACGCCCACGATCTTCGACGACATCTGGCTGCCGGGGAACATCTTCAAGGGGCTGACGCACGAGTCGCTGTTGCGTTCCCGGGGGCCGGTGTACGCGTTCTTCGAATCGGAATTCGGCGTCAGCATCGTGCGCGCCGAAGAAAAGCTGCGGGCCGTTCTGGCCGACCAGGCGCTGTCCGGGCATTTGCACGTCGCCCTGGGCAGCCCCTTGTTGCAGGTCGAGCGGGTCTCCTACACCTACGGCGACCGGCCCATGGAACTTCGCAGGGGCCATTACGTCACCGAGCGTTATCATTACCGTAATAGTTTGAATTGAACTCCGGATAGGTGAAAATACCGGATGCCGAACCACTTTGTCTTTTCACACTCACGAGGCCATCATGTCTGATTCAGTCACCAAGCCGCGCCCGCAGTTCCGCAACCTGGGGTTGAAGGACCTGCTGTTCGGCATCAAGCAGCCACCCGCCGCCAAGGCGTCCATTCTGCACCGCATCAGTGGTGCCCTGCTGTTCCTCGCCCTGCCGGTCATTCTGGTGCCGTTGTTCGCGCAAAGCGTGCAGTCGCCCGAATCCTTCGCCAGCATGCGCGAATGGGTCGCCAATCCGCTGTGCAAGCTGGTGCTGCTGGTGCTCATGTGGGGGTATTTCCACCATTTCTGTGCCGGTATTCGCTACCTCACGCTCGATCTGCACTGGGGGGTCGACCGCGAATCCTCTCAACGCTCCGGCGCCGTGGTCATCGGCGCGGCGCTGGTGCTTACGGTCATCTTTGGCCTGAAACTTTTTGGAGCCTGGTAATGGGTCACGAACGCATTGGTCGCAAGCGCCTGGTGGTGGGCGCGCATTATGGCACGCGGGATTTCATCGTTCAGCGGGCCACGGCCGTCATCATGGCGGTCTACACACTGATACTGGTCCTGTATGCCGTGTTTGTCCCCAACCTGGGCTTCGAATCCTGGCGCGCCTTCTTCACGTTTACCGCAGGCACTCTGCCGCTGGGCCAGCTGCTGGCCACGCTGGCTTTTCTCTCTCTGGCCTGGCACGCCTGGATCGGCGTGCGCGACATCTGGATGGACTACGCCCATTCCGATGGCCTGCGCCTGTTCCTCGAGGTCCTGACGGCGCTCTGGCTGGTGGCGGCCGTGTTCTTCTTTGGTCAAGTTCTCTGGAGTCTCTAACGTGGCAGCTGTCAAAAAATCACTCCCTCGCCGCCAGTACGATGTCGTGGTGGTAGGCGCCGGCGGGGCCGGCCTGCGCTGTGCCCTGCAACTCTCCCTGGCCGGCCTGTCGGTGGCCGTGCTCACCAAGGTGTTTCCGACGCGTTCACACACCGTGGCGGCTCAGGGCGGCATCAGCGCCTCGATCGGCAACATGAGCGAAGACCACTGGCAATGGCACATGTACGACACGATCAAGGGCTCAGA
>NZ_JBAYTI010000116.1:0-3696 GCF_041675725.1 Castellaniella sp.
ACCATGGGCATCAGGTCGCCTTGAATCACCTGGCCACTGCCACTTTTTTGCAGCCGGTACTGGATGTTCAGATAAGGGGCCCAGCTGCCTTCTGGCAGGCCATTGGGATTGTCGGCCGTCGCGTGGATGTCGGCCTCGAGGTGAATGTCGGAATCGCGCGCCGCGCGCATCATGCCGTCGGGCTCCATTTCGACCGGCTGCAGGTACACCGCGGCCACCTCCAGGCCGTGCATCTCGACGGGTTCGCCGATCGGGTATTCGGCCGCCCACGCGGGTGCGGCCAGGATCAGGGCGGCGCACGCCGCAAGCGATTTGATGGACATACAGGTGCACTCCGTCAGGGCTGGATTCGAGAAAGGGCCGGATTCGAAAAAGACCGCTTCATTCAGATGCTGAAGAGGTCCGATTCAACTTTTTAAATGATAACCATTCTCGAAGAGTTCGCGCAATAAAAATCATTTGCCGGTTCGTTCAGCGGCTGGCCGGTACGAGGCCACCCGCCCATTTCGCCGGGCTGACCCGTTCGTATTGGACCGGATAGTGCGCCACCCCACCCAGATCGAGTGCCGCCTGATACGCCCAGTGCGGGTTGTGCAAAAAGGCCCGGCCCAGGGCAACGGCATCGGCCTGGCCCCGCGCCAGGATGTCTTCGGCCTGCTCGGCGGTCAGGATCAGGCCGACGGCAATGACCGGGATGGACACGGCCGCCTTGATGTGGCTGGCCAGGGGCACCTGGTAGCCTGGTTCGAGCGCAATTTTGGCTGGCGCGATACCGCCGCTGGAAATGTCGACGAAATCGCATCCCAACGACTCGAGTGCCTGCACGAACACGGTCGACTCTTCGAGGGTCAGACCGTCGGGAAGCCAGTCTGTGGCGGAGAGCCGCAGCCCCAGAGTGACGGATGGCGGGATGGCCTTGCGCACTGCCTCGAACACCTCGAGCGGGTAGCGCATGCGGTTATCGAGCGCGCCGCCATATTCATCGGTGCGCCGGTTGGACAGGGGCGAGAGAAACTGATGCAATAGATAGCCATGCGCCCCATGCAGCTCGATCACATCGATCCCCAGACGCACCGCCCGTTGCGCGGCCGCCACGAAGGCTTGTTTGATGCGTGCCAAGTCCTCGTGCGTGCAAGCGCGCGAGCGGCCATCGGGCGTATCCGAGGACGACAGGGTCTGCCAGGCATCTTCGGCCGCCGACAAAGGTTGGCCGCCCAGCCAGGGCACCTGTGAAGACCCCTTGCGCCCGGAGTAGTTCAACTGTATGCCGAAACGGGCGGCGCCCGCCTGACGGCAAAACGCCAGCACCTGCCCCAGAGCCAGTTCGTTTTCATCTGAATACAGGCCCATGCAGCCGTGCGTGATGCGGCCCGACCGAAGCACGCCGGTCGCCTCGATGAGAACCAGGCCTGCACCAGAACCCGCCAGGGTCGCCAAGTGCTTGAGCTGCCACTGGCTGGCACAGCCGTCATGGGCCGAATATTGGCACATGGGCGACACCACGATCCGGTTGGACAAGGCCTGCCGGCCCAGTGTCAAAGATGAGAACAATTGGCTGCTCATGAATGGTCCACTCCTGGCTCAGGCCCGGGCTCCGCGCCTGTTGTGCTAAAAATAGAAAGCTTCGCCCAAGTTCGTGTTGGATGCAACCTCCCTCTTCTCAAGGCCCAGGATCGCCCATGTCGCGCCATTATCTGAACGTCCCCTTCAGGGAAAAAGACCAGGCCAAGCGGCTCGGGGCCCGCTTCGACTGGGAACAAAAGCGCTGGTTCGTGCAAGGCGGTGCCGATCTGACGCTTTTCGCGGCCTGGCTGCCCACGGACGATGCTGCGCCCGGGCCGGATTCCGACGCCCGCCTGGACGCAGGTCTGGCCACCACCCACCCGGCACCCCCCGGCATCCCATTGTCGCAGCTGCTGCGCAGCGTGTCCGTGGCGGTTGCCCAGATCTGCAGCCCGCAAGGGGTCTGGACCCTCGTCGAGGTCATGGATGTCAAAATGCGCGGCCACGTGTACCTCGAGGTCTCCGAACGAGACGACACCGGCCTGCCCGTGGCCAGTGCCCGGGCGATCATCTGGCAATCCTCCGCAAGCAGGATCCTGCCCGAGTTCGAGCAACTGGCGGGGGTGAAGGTCCAGGCGGGGATCAAACTGCTGGTCCGCGCCCGGCCTGAATTCCATATCCAATATGGGTTCAGCCTACAGATCGACGCCATCGACGCGCAATATACCTTGGGCCAGTTCGAGGCGCGCAGGCGCGAAATTCGCGCGCGGCTGCAGCGCGAAGGCCTGTTCGAAAAAAACCGCAGCCTGCCGGCCCCCTGGGACTACCGCATCGTACTGGTCCTGGCCCCGGTGCAAGGCGCCGGCCTGGGGGATTTCCGCGCCGAGGCGCAGCGGCTCGAAGCCTTCGGAATCTGTCGCTTCATCTATGCCAGCAGCCGCTTCCAGGGTGAGGGCGCAGCCGCCGAAATCCTGACCGCGCTGGGCCAGGCCCTGGACCGGATGGACACCGCGCCGGATGCCGTCGTCATCATACGGGGCGGGGGCGCCGTCGGCGATCTGGCCTGGCTGGACGACTACGACCTGGTCCGCAGCGTCTGCCTTCTGCCCATTCCCGTCCTGACCGGTATCGGCCATGAACGCGACCATGTCCTGCTCGACGAAGTCGCCCAGACGCGCTTCGATACCCCCAGCAAGGTCATTGCCGGCATCGAACAGCGGATCCGGCTGCGCACCGACGAGGCGATGGCCGCCATGGCGGGGATTTTCCAATCCGCGCAAGCCAGGACGCAGCAAGTGGCGGCGCAGACCACGCAACATATGATCCAGATCCGTGCCGATGCGCACCGTCAGGTGCAGGCAGCCGGCAGCCGCTGCAATCAGCTATCCCGGCGGGTCGGCCATGAGGCCGCCAAAACAGTTCAGTCCGCCCGCATCCACGCGCAAAATCTGCTGGATGAAACCCGCCACGACGCGCAACGCCACCTGGTCGTGGCCCGCCAGGCAGTCCCCGCGCTGTGGCTGCAAGGGCAGGAACGGATGGGCGCCCTGCTCGGCCTGGCGCGTGTGCGCAGCCGCGGGCTGGTGCGCGAAATTCTGGGCCAGGGGCCCGAAAAGACACTGACACGGGGTTTTGCCATCGTGCGCTCGGCCCGCGGCACCCCCATCATGCGCGTGGCCGAGGCCCGCGATGAACCCACGCTCGACCTACAATTCAAAGACGGCATCCTGCCCGTCAAACCGACTTGAAACCCATGGACCACACACCCGACAGCTTCAGGAAAGCGTACGACATCCTGCAACGCCATGCCGAAACGCTGCGCAGGCAGGACGAACCCAACATCGATGAATTGCTGGACATCGTCAATGAATCCGTGCAGGCATACAAGATCTGCAAGGAGCGGATCGAAGCCGTGGAAAAAGCGCTCGAGAAAGCGCTCGAAGATCCCGATCTCCCAGAGACGCCCACGGCCCCGGACACCGCCCCAGACCCGGATGACGATGCAGACATTCCTTTCTGAACGCGCCTGGAAACAGGCCGGCCGGTGTGGCGATCGGCCCGGGCTCGCAGCCCGGGCGTCCATCATGCACCTGCGCATCTGGCCAGGCGCCCGAGCGTGTATCATGACGCGATCGTGCCTGCATCCCTTTGCCGCCCCTGCGCGGGCCACCCGTACACCGGCCGGGCGCTGGG
>NZ_JBAYTI010000117.1:0-3412 GCF_041675725.1 Castellaniella sp.
CTTGGTGGTGCTGTTGAACCCCTGGATGATCTTGCCCGACGCCGGCCAGCCCCACTGGACGAGGTTGGCGTCGCTGGCGCGCGCACTGGACGTGTCGACCGGGGCGGCCGGGCTGGCCGTGGCGGCGCTGCCGGTGCCGGCGCCCGTGACCGGCGAGGTGACCGCGCCACCGGCCACCGGGCGCGCCGTCCCGGCATCGAGCCGCAGCACCTGGCCAATGGCCAGCTGCGTGGGATCGGTGATGCCATTAAGCTGCTTGAGCTGATCGACCGACAGCCCGTGCCGCTGCGCAATGCCATAGAGCGTGTCGCCCGAGCGCACGACATAGGTGCCCTGGGCGGGCGCCACGGCGCTGCTGGAATGATCGGCCACCGGGGCCGGCGCCTTGCGCGATGCGCAGCCGGCCAGCACGAGCGCGCTGCAGACGGCGGCCAGCAGCGCGTAGCGCCGCCAGCGGCGCGATTGAAGCGAAGCAGCTGTGATGGGCAGCGTGCCGTGATACATGGGGGATCTCCTCAGGCCTGCGTGCCAGGACGCAGGGGTACAAAACGGACGGACTCGAGTTCGGTACGCTGCCAGCTTTCAGGCCCGGTGCGTTCGATGAGCATGAGCCGCTGGTGCGTACTGCCTTCAGGGGCAATCAGCCGCGCACCCACGGCCAGTTGATCGAACAGTACTTCGGGGATTTTAACCCCCGCAGCCGCCACCACAATACCCTCGAAGGGCGCATGGCGCGCAAGCCCAGCCATGCCATCGCCATAGGACAAGTGTACCCGCCCCGGCAAGGCCAGTGATTTCAAATGTTTGCTGGCCAGTTCATAGAGGCCGCGCACCCGTTCCACCGCATGCACCACGGGGATGAACTGGGCCAGTACGGCCGCCTGATAGCCGCAGCCCGCCCCGATTTCCAGCACTTTCTGCGGCGTGCGCCCGCGCACCATGGCCTCGATCATGTGGGCCACGACCCAGGGCTGCGAGATGGTCTGGCCATACCCGATGGGCAAGGCGGCGTCGTCGTAGGCCCGGCTGGCCAGCCCCTGGTCGACGAATACGTGGCGCGGCACCGCCATCATGGCGGCCAACACGCGCTCGTCGGTGATCCCTTGCGCGCGCAGGCGCTGCACCATGGCGTGGCGCTGGCGTTCGGAGTTGAGCCCCAGGTTGGCGGGCGCCGCCCCGGCGTCCGCCGCCTGGCGCGCCGCCGGCGTAGGCAGCACGAACGAACGCGGCCCCAGGATGCGGGTATTGCTGTTGGCGGCCGAGAAGGCCGCACGCCCGTCGCCCGGACGCGCACCCGGGCCCGGGCCGTGCGAGACGGGCCCCGCCGCCGGACGCCGGGGCTTGCTCATGGCGTGGCCAGTGGCCCCGCCCAGCGGGCCACCGCCTGGGTGCGGGCATGGTCGGTGAGATCGAGGCGCAGCGGCGTCATGGAGACCGCCTGGGCCTCGATCGCACCGAAATCGGTTTCCGGACCGTTGTCGCGGGCGCGCCCGACCGGCCCAATCCAGTAGACCTCGTCGCCATAGGGCGAGGTGCTGCGGATGACCGGTTCGGACGGATGCCGCCGCCCGAGCCGCGTGGTGCGAAAGCCCTTGAGCGCATGGTAGGGCACGGCCGGGATGTTGACGTTGAGCAGCATGGGCTCGGCCCAGGGGTCATCACGAAACCGGCCGACCAGCTCGCGCGCCACTTGCGCGGCGCAATCGAGATGCTGCCATTCGCGCTGCACCAGCGAAAAGGCAATGGAGGGAATGCCGAACAGAAAACCTTCGGAGGCGGCCGCCACGGTGCCGGAATACAAGGTGTCTTCGCCCATGTTGGCGCCATTGTTGATGCCCGAGACGAGCAGATCCGGCCGAAAATCGAGCAAGCCCGTGAGAGCGACGTGAATGCAGTCCGACGGTGTGCCGTTGACGTGGAAGAAGCCGTTGGCCGCCTGCCGCACCGACAACGGCCGGCTGAGCGTGAGCGAATTGGACGCGCCGCTGCAGTTGGTCTCGGGTGCAATCACCGTGATGTCGCCCAGCGGCCTGAGGGCGGCCACCAGCGCCTCGATGCCGGCAGCGCTGTAGCCGTCGTCATTGGAAACCAGTATGCGCATGAGCCCCGCCCAAAAAAGCCTGAAACCAAATGCAGCTGATTGTACCCGGTATAGAATGACAGGCATCCAGATCAGTCAGCCCAACGGGCCGGAACATGACCATGACCTCCCTGCTGTCGGCCAGCGCGCTGCTCGCCGTCCTGCTCGCCGCCTACCTGTTGGGCTCGGTATCGTTTGCCGTGCTGGTCAGCAAGGCCATGGGCCTGCAGGATCCGCGCAGCTTCGGTTCGCACAACCCGGGCGCCACCAATGTGTTGCGTGGTGGCAACAAATCGGCCGCCATCCTGACGCTGCTGGGCGATGCCGCCAAGGGCTGGCTGGCGGTGTTCCTGGCCGCCGCGGCGGTGCAGCAAGGCTGGCTCACGGCCGCCGCGGTGCCCATCGCCGGGCTGGGCGCGTTCCTCGGCCATCTGTACCCGATATTCCTGCGGTTTCGTGGCGGCAAAGGGGTGGCCACCGCACTGGGGGTGCTGCTGGGCCTGCACGGCTGGCTGGCGCTGGCGGTGGTGCTGACCTGGCTGCTGGTGGCCGCGATCACCCGGTATTCGTCTCTGGCGGCCATCCTGGCGGCCATTTTCGCGCCCTTTTATTACATCCTGGGCAATGGGGTGGCTTGGCGCGTCGATACGCTGACCGCCAGCGTGATCGTCCTGATCAGCGTGCTGCTGCTGGCGCGGCACCAGGCCAACATCAGCCGTCTGCTGGCGGGCAAAGAAGGCAAAATCGGCGCGTCACGCAAGGCGCCGGCTGCCGCACCCACCCGGGGCAAGCGCCGCCGGCCGTAGCGCCGGCAGGCATTCAGCGCACGCAGACGTCCTGGAGATCCCAGCGGGGATGCACGTCGAAACCGGTGTCATCGCGCAGGGCCGCCCAATCGACCAGGCCGGCGCGCGCGCGCAGTACGGCGGCCCACGCAATCATCGCGCCGTTGTCGGTGCACAACGCCACCGGCGGGAAGAACACCTGCCCGCCACGCCGGACCATGGCCTGCTGCAGGCGCGCGCGCAAGGGGCCATTGGCACCCACGCCACCCGCCACCACCAAGGTCTGCAGGCCGGTCTGGCTCAACGCCTGCAGCGCCTTGCCCGCCAGCACGTCTACGATGGCGGCCTCGGTGGCCGCCGCCAGGTCGGCCCGCGCCGTTGGATCGTCGGCCAGGCCCTGCTTTTCCAGGGCCTGCAGGCGGGTCAAAACCGCCGTCTTGAGCCCACTGAAGCTGAAATCGAGCGTCTTGCCGTGCAGCATGGGGCGCGGCAAGGCGTGCGCCTGGGGGTCGCCCGCCTGCGCCAGCCGCGACAGCGCCGGGCCGCC
>NZ_JBAYTI010000118.1:0-3145 GCF_041675725.1 Castellaniella sp.
CAACGTTTACTACCAAGGAGTTGTCATGACCAACGTTGCGTTCGTAGCCCTGGCTTGCGGTCTGATCATCGGTCTGGGGGCCATAGGCGCCTGTATCGGCATTGGCCTCATGGGCGGCAAATACCTCGAGGCCTCGGCACGCCAGCCCGAACTCATGAACACCCTGCAGACCAAAATGTTCCTGCTGGTGGGCCTGATCGACGCAGCCTTCCTGATCGGCGTGGGTCTGGCCATGCTGTTCGCGTTCGCCAATCCCTTCGTGGGGTGATGGCAGCGCGGGCCGGCGCGCCATGGCGCACCGGGCCCGGGGGCTGTTGCGCCCATATCAGGCACAGACAGCCGCATTGGTGCCTTGCAGGTTGGCTGCAAGGCACGAACGGCAAGAATAGGATACGACCGTGAATTTAAACGCGACTCTCTTTTTCCAGATGATCGTGTTTTTCGTTCTGGGTTGGTTCACGATGAAGTTCATCTGGCCACCCCTGACGAAGGCAATGGATGATCGTCGTCAGAAAATCGCCGACGGTCTGGCTGCCGCCGAAAAAGGCAAAGCCGACCTGGCACAGGCCCAGGCGCGCATCAGCTTGATGGAAGCCGCCTCCAAGACCGACAACCATGCGCGCCTGGCTGAAGCCGAAAAGCAGGCGGCGGCGCTCATCGACGCCGCCCGTCGCGAGGCCGAAACCGAAAAGGCACGCATCGTGGCGCTCGCCCGGCAGGACGCCGAGCAAGAAGCCCAGCGCGTACGCGAGGCCCTGCGGGCCGAGGTCGCGGTGCTGGCCGTCAAGGGGGCCGAGCAGATTCTGCGCCGCGAAGTCGACGCAAAGGCGCATGCCGAATTGCTCGACCAGCTGCAGGCTCAACTCTGATACAAGGCATATCATGGCTGAACTGTCCACTATCGCACGACCCTACGCCGAAGCCCTGTTCGAGTCCGTGCGCAACGACGCGCGCGGGCTTGCCTGGTGGTCCGATCAAATGGCGCAGCTGGCCCAGGTGTGCAGTCTGCCCGACGTGCTGGAAGCCATGGGCGACCCGCGCCTGTCCGACGACCAGCGCGCCGGGCTGCTGGTCGGGCTGATGCCCGAGACCCTGCCGGCAGAACTCGCCAACCTCGTGGGGCTGGCGGTCGAAAATGATCGCGTCACGGCTTTGCCGCTGGTGGCAGAGCAGTTCGAGCAGTTGCGCAACCAGCTCGAGGGCACTGCACTGGCGCGCATCACCAGCGCTTTTCCCATCGATGACGACCATCTGGCCCAGTTGCTCGCCGGGCTCGAACGCAAGTTCGGCCTCAAGCTCAAGCCACAGGTCAGCGTAGACCCGGATCTCATCGGCGGCGTGCGCGTCGCGGTGGGTGACCATGTTCTAGATACTTCCGTGCAGGCCCGTCTGGCGGGCCTGCGCGACACGCTGGCCGCATGACGGCGGGCCAGATCACAGGATTCCAGGAGTCTTACCATGCAACTTAACCCGTCCGAGATCAGCGAACTGCTGAAAAGCCGTATCGAAGGCCTGGGTGCATCCACCGATATCCGTACCGAAGGCACGGTCGTGTCGGTCACCGACGGCATTACCCGCATCCATGGCCTGTCCGATGTGATGCAGGGCGAAATGCTCGAGTTCCCCAACAATCGCTTCGGCCTGGCGCTCAACCTCGAGCGGGATTCGGTCGGTGCCGTGATCCTGGGCGATTACATCGGCGTGTCCGAGGGCGACGCCGTCAAGACGACTGGGCGCATTCTGGCCGTGCCGGTCGGCCCCGAGCTCAAGGGTCGCGTGGTCGATGCCCTGGGCAGCCCCATCGACGGCAAGGGGCCGATCAACGCCAAACAGACCGACGTGATCGAGAAGGTCGCCCCCGGGGTCATTGCCCGCCAATCGGTGTCCCAGCCCCTGCAGACCGGGCAGAAGGCCATCGATTCCATGGTGCCCATCGGCCGCGGCCAGCGCGAGCTCATCATCGGCGACCGCCAAACGGGCAAGACCGCCGTCGCGGTCGATACCATCATCAACCAGAAGGGCAAAGGGGTCACCTGCGTCTATGTGGCCATTGGCCAGAAAGCGTCCACCATCAACAACGTGGTGCGCAAGCTCGAAGAGCATGGGGCCCTCGAATTCACCATCGTCGTGGCCGCAGCCGCATCCGAATCAGCGGCCATGCAATATCTGGCGGCGTATTCCGGCTGCACCATGGGCGAATACTTCCGCGATCGCGGCGAAGATGCCCTGATCATCTACGACGACCTCACCAAGCAGGCCTGGGCGTATCGCCAGGTTTCGCTGTTGCTGCGCCGCCCGCCTGGGCGCGAAGCCTATCCGGGCGACGTTTTCTACCTGCACTCGCGCCTGCTCGAACGCGCCGCCCGCGTCAACGCGCATTATGTCGAGCAGTTCACCAACGGCGAAGTCAAGGGCAAGACAGGTTCACTGACGGCGCTGCCCATCATCGAGACGCAGGCCGGCGACGTCTCGGCTTTCGTGCCGACCAACGTGATCTCGATCACTGATGGCCAGATCTTCCTGGAGACCGACCTTTTCAACGCAGGCATCCGTCCGGCCATCAACGCCGGTATCTCGGTGTCGCGGGTGGGGGGCTCGGCACAGACCAAGGTCATCAAGAAGCTGTCTGGCGGGATCCGTACCGACCTCGCCCAGTACCGCGAGCTGGCGGCGTTTGCGCAATTTGCCTCAGACCTCGACGACGCCACCCGGCGCCAGCTCGAGCGTGGCAAGCGCGTGGTCGAACTCCTCAAGCAGCCGCAGTACCAGCCCCAGCAGGTTTGGGAGCTCGCCGTCGCCCTGTATTCGGTCAACAATGGCTATCTGGATGACCTCGAAGTCAATCAGGTGCTGTCGTTCGAGAAGGCGCTCAAGGATTTCCTCAAGTCCAAGCACGCCGAGCTGATCAACCGCATCGAAGAGCTCAAGGAGCTTTCCAAGGAAGACGACGCCGCCCTGGCCGATGCCATTGTCGAATTCAAGAAACACGGCACGTTTTAAGACCTCAGCCGCGGCGGCCGCTGGCCGCCCCGGCTGACCTGAAGGATTGAGCCCATGGCTGGAATCAAGGAAATTCGAACCAAGATCAAGAGCGTGCAAAACACGAGCAAGATCACCAAGGCGATGGAGATGGTCGCGGCGGCGA
>NZ_JBAYTI010000119.1:0-3047 GCF_041675725.1 Castellaniella sp.
AGGTAGTAAGGATCGACACCTATGCAGTGCCCGCCCACCAGCCCGGGACGAAACGGCAGGAAGTTCCACTTTGTTCCGGCCGCCTCGAGAACGTCCAGGGTATCGATCCCCAGGCGATTGAAAATCAGCGCCAGCTCGTTGATCAGGGCGATATTCACGTCGCGCTGGGTGTTCTCGATCACCTTGGCGGCCTCGGCCACCCGGATCGAGGACGCTTTGTGCGTACCCGCGACAACGATCTGCCTGTACAAGGTATCGACGAGGTCGGCCACTGCTGGAGTCGAGCCCGAGGTCACCTTGCGTATCGTGGATACCCTGTGGGTCTTGTCGCCCGGATTGATGCGTTCCGGGCTGTAGCCGGCATAGAAATCCAGATTGAACTTCAGACCCGAGACCCGTTCGAGAACCGGCACGCACACCTCTTCGGTCGCCCCGGGATAAACCGTGGATTCATAGATGACGATATCACCGCGCTTGAGCACACGGCCTATGGTTTCGCTGGCACGTTCCAGAGGTGTCAAATCGGGCTGCTTGTACTGATCGATGGGCGTAGGTACGGTGACGATGAAGACATTGGCCTCGGACAATTGGGCTGGATCGTGGCTGAAACGCAGATGGGCAGCCTCGGCAAGTTCCTCACCCGAGACTTCGAGGGTGTGGTCGGTACCCGCACGCAGTTCATCGATCCGGCGCACATTGACGTCGAAACCCAGCACCTTGCGCTGTTTGCCGAACTCGACCGCCAGGGGCAGGCCCACATAGCCCAGGCCCACGACCGCCAGCTTTACGTCCTGAATTTCCAAGATGATCTCCAAGGGTTGTTTGGTGTTTGATGTGTCTGATTTTACCGGTGTCGGCCGCTGCGACCCAACGAAGGCAGCAGCAGCCAGCGCGGCCGCCGCCACGACACCAGGCGCGAATACAGCCAGATATATACGCCCGCGAACACCGCCATGCTGAAGCACAACAGCCACGCATCATCCCACCAGATCGTCGCCGGCACCAGACCGATCAAGGCCAGCAGCCAGAGATAGGGCGAGGCCATGGCATTGCAGAGGGCGGGCAATGCATGACGCCGGTCGCGGCTGAACGTGATGCGTACCAGCCGTCGAAACACCAGCTGGTGCAAGTGCAGTGCGTCGGGCTGATCGACCGGGACACCGCGTTTGAACCGCCGTCGCCAGATCGAAAACAAGGTCTCGAACACGGGATAGAACAGCACCGCCAGGGCATAGAAAGGTGAAACGCCAGGATTCCTGACGACCAGTTGCACTGCCAGCTCGGCCAGCATGAACCCAAGGAAATAGGCGCCCCCATCACCCAGAAAGACCCGTCCGAAAGGAAAATTCCAGATCAGGAAGCCCAGCGTCGCCGACGCCAGGGCCGTGGCGATGAGAAAGATGGGCACATCCTGAACTTGCAGGGCCACCAGGGCCAGGGAAACGGACATCAGTGTGGCAATCATGCCCGCCAGGCCATTCATGCCGTCTATGATGTTCAGCGCGTGGGTGCAGCCGCCGACCGCGACCATGGTGAATACCAGGGAAACCGGCCAGAACCCCAACATCGCATCGGCCCACGACCAGCCGACGCGCGTCACACCGCCCAGCAGCCACCAGGCGATCGCCGCAGAAAGAAAGGCGGCAACCAGGCGTTTGCCCGATCCGACATCCTTGGTGATGTCTTCCAGCAACCCGGCCATGAACACGGGCAGAGCGGCGATGAATAGAACGGGCCACAGCCAGGCCAGCGTCATGTTGCTGGGCCCCAGCACCAGCAGACCCGCCAGGCTGCCAGCCAGGACGGCAAGGCCCCCCACACGAGGTGTGACGCGGGTATGCATGGCCTGGGGTTTGTGCAGATCGCTGTCGCCCGTCAGCCGACCGTGCCAGCGCTCGGAAATGACGATCAGCCCACAGACCAGAAAAGCCACGACACCTATGACAGGCCAGGTGAGGCCGACTGGCAGGTTCAGAGCATTCACGACAAAACCCGAAAAAATGAATACAGACACATTATCGGCCGCAGCGCCGTACCCTGCCTTCGCCCCGATGATACAAGTGCAAGCAAATCGCTGACTGCAGCAAGCGCCAGCAATCTGTTAGCAACAAGCCTTCAGGCCTTTTTGATAAAAAAAAGCCCAAGATCCGAAGATCCTGGGCTAAATCCACCAAAGGAGGAGGGTGGAGGAGACAACCTTGGCAAGTCGTGACTGCTAGGGCCTGAGCCCGAGTCTGGCGTGATCTAGGGTTTTCCCGCTGCAATCACGTTTCAACATCCGATAAGCAAATTATATAGACAAAGAATGGTGCGACGCAAGAAAAACTTGTAGCAGATCGTGAGACAGGCCTGATCGTGGTATTTTTCTCACAAAATTGTTGTGCACTTGCAGAATTTGTCATTTGGGAATAACCCTAAAACCGGTAGGCCGTGGTCGTCATGACACGCGACATGCCGCGCATGATCAAGCGCACGGGTGCGGGCAGCCGGTAGGCCCCGTGATCCTCGGCCGTGCGCCGGTGGCCGATTTCATCATCGCGCATCTGGGCCACGATGCGGCGCGACCGGACGTCCTGCGCCGGCAGCGCCTGCAGATGGCCATCCAGATGCTCCTCGACCTGCCGTTCGGTTTCGGCCATGAACCCCAGATTGTAGGGAGTGCCGACGCGGCTGGCGATCGCCCCCAGAGAAAAAGCCCCCAGGTACCACAGGGGGTTGAATACGCTGGGGCGACTGCGCAATTCGTCGATGCGCTGGCGGCACCAGACCAGATGATCGACCTCTTCGGCCGCCGCCTGCTCGAACACGCCGCGAATTGCTGCATCGCCGCAAAACAGCGCCTGCCCGCGATAAAGAGCCTGGGCGCAGATTTCGCCCACATGATTCACCCGCATCAGGCCCGCCGCATGACGGGCCTGATCGCCTTCCAGATCCACCGCATCTGCAGGCATAGGCCCCGCAGGGTTGGCGCGCGCCGCCATCACCGAACCGTCCAGGATGCGCACCGCCCGGCCCAGCTCGGCCAGCAGGCCGTCGCACACGCCCTG
>NZ_JBAYTI010000120.1:0-3042 GCF_041675725.1 Castellaniella sp.
CTGGCCGCCACCCGCACCGCACGATCAATCTGGTGCAGCGATGCGCCGAGCTGCTCGATCTCGCGCAGCGCATCGCTCTCCTGAGCATGCACCGGAGCCGGCACCTGAAGCATCACCAGCATCGTGATGCCAAGAACACAGGCACGAAACAACATGGCAGATCCCCTTGGACGATCCCGGCACCATGGCAGGCACCTCATGCCACGGACTATTGCACCGCATCATTACACCCGTGTGCCAACTCGACCACAAAACGCTACCTTTGCATGCCACTACCCTGATTTGCGTGATGCTGCCCAGGCATCACGCAACTCCCGCCGCCAGATGGCGCCACGCGCCCGTTCCCGAGAGCACCGCCATGCGTCATGCCTTTCTCGTCCTGCTTTTCATCACACTGGCCGCTTGCGCCAGCACACCTCTCCCGGAGTACGAGCCGGCCACGCCCGACCCCATCCACACCAGTCGCAATTCACTGGACTGGGCAGGCACCTATGTCGGCGTGCTGCCCTGTGCCGACTGTCCCGGCATCGAAAACCGCCTGATCCTTGCATCAGACGGCAGCTACGAACTGCATGTGCGCTATCTCGATCGCGAGGCGGAACCGCGCGTGACGAATGGCAGCTTCGCCTGGACCTACGACGGCAACCACATCCAGCTTGATGCAGCCGGCGACAACGCCTTCTTCGCCGTGCATGAAGGCAGCCTGCTGCGCCGCTTCGCCGATGGCACCTGGCCAGAGCCCGAGCAGGCTGCACAGATGCGCCTGCATCGCCAGCCCTGAGCCCCTGGTTGGGCCAAACCGGACCGGATAGTCCAGAATCGCCCCATGCACTATCGCTTCGATACGTTTTCATTCGACGCCCACACACTGCAACTGCATGGACCGCAGGGCCAGATTCCGCTGCGCCCGATGACCGCGCGACTGCTTCTGGCCCTGATCGAAGCCTCACCCAAGTTGCTTGGTCGCGATGCCCTGCTCGATCAAGTCTGGGGCCGACAGGCCGTCAGTGCGGGTGTCGTCAAGCAATCCATCCACGAACTGCGCCAAGCGTTGGGTGAATCGGCACAACACCCGCAACTGATCGAGAACCTTCCGCGCCTGGGCTACCGTCTCAACGCCGTTGTCCAGCGCAACACAGCAGAAGCCCCTGCCGTCGAACCAGACCCTGCCTCCAGCACCGAAACGCCGCAGCGGCGTCCTGCCGCTCCACTGGTGTTGGTGCTGCCGGTGCTTGCCGTCGTTGTTGTCATCGGCCTGCTGATTTGGCGGCCCTGGGCACCTGTCGAAGACCACGGTGCCATCCCTGCTCGGCAACAACAGCACCACGTGATGCATGACGGCCATCCCCGAACCCCGCAGGCGCTCAACGACTATCGTCGTGGGCTCGATGCCTCGGCCCAAGGCGACCTGCACAACGCCCGCCTCCTTCTGGAAAAAAGCCTCGCCCACGAACCCGATGCTCCCGCCAGCATGGCCGCGCTGGCCGACATCCTGGCCCGCGCCGGCAACCGCCGCCAGGCCCTGCAATGGGCGCAGGCCGCCGACCAGGCCGCCGCCGCCCTGCCGCGCGTGGAACAATTGCGCACGGCGGCCTTCCTGCACGGCCTGAACTACCACTGGGACGAAGCCGCCAGCGCCTTGCAGGCCCTGTTCGAACTCAACCCCGGCGATGCCGACAGCGGCCTGCGCCTGACCCAGGCCCTGCTCGCCCATGGCCGCCTGAGCGAGGCCGAAACCACGCTCGATCGCCTCGCCGCGCTGCCTGCCCCGGCCCTGGACCGTTTCCGCCTGGCCCTGATGCAGGCCAGCCTGGCCACCGCCCAGGGCAACCATCGCGCCCGTCTGGAAGCGGCCGAACAGGCCCTGCAACACGCCGCCTCGCCCAGCCAGCGCCACCAGGCCAGCCTCCAGGCCGCCTGGGCCAACCTGCTCCTGGGCCAGCCGGACCTCGCCCGCCAGCGCCTGGACGCCCCCGACTTCCCCGGCACCGGCATCACCCCCGGCGATGCCCTCGCCGCCGCCCTGCTGCGCGCCACCCTGGCGCGCGATGCCGGCCAGTTCGACGTGGCGCTGGCCGCCTTCGACCACATCGCCCAGGAGGCCACCCACCTGGGCCAGGACACCTTCGCCGCACGCGCCCTGCGCGAAGCCGCCTACGTCCAGATCCGCGCCGGCAACCCCGCCGACGCCATCGCCCGCCTCGACACCGCCATCGAACGCCTCATCGCGCACGGCGACCTGCGCGAACTGGCCAGTGCCCGCAACATCCTGGCCCTGGCGCACCAGACCCATGGCGACATGGACAGCGCCGCCGACGCCGGCCAGGCCGCGCTGGAGGCCTACATCCGGGCTGGCGACCGCATCGGCGAAGCCGCCGCCCGCATCCAGACCGGCACCCTGCTCGCCCGCAGCGGACGCAGCGACGAAGCCCAGGGCCACTGGGAACGCGCCCACACCCTGTTCGCCGACATCGGCGACCGGCGCGGCATCGCCACCGCCCTGAGTAACCTCGCCATCCTGCACGGCTGGGCCGGCCGCGCCGACGCCGCCCGCCAGGCCAATACCACCGCCCTGACGCACTTCCGCGAACTGGGCGTCCTGCCCGACGTGGCCCGCCTGCAATTCAACATGGGTGTGGAAGACCGTGGCGCAGGCGACCTGGCCCAGGCCAAGGCCCGCTTCCTCGAAGCCATCGACGCCTTCCAGCGCGTCGGTGCCCGCGACCACCACGCCCAGGCCGTCATCAGCCTGGCCGAACTGCACCTGACCCAGGCCGACCCGGCCAGCGCCGCCGCCCTGCTCGACCAACTGGAAACCCCCGAAAGCCTCAGCGTCCAGCCGCGCAGCGCCCTGCTCACCGCGCGCGCACGGCTGGCTGCGGTGCGGGGCGAATACGAAACCGCCGAAACCGGCTTTCGCCAAGCCCTGGCGCTGCGCGAACAGGCCGGCCTGGCCGACTGGATGCGCCTGAGCACCCTGGACCTGGCCGACCTCCAGGCCCGGCACCGGCACCTGACCCAGGCCGAACCCGCCCTGCGCCA
>NZ_JBAYTI010000121.1:0-2905 GCF_041675725.1 Castellaniella sp.
AAGCTCAACAAGGTGATTGTGCTGCTCAGCGATGGCGACAACGCGCCCAGCGGCGTGGTGCAAAGGGTATCCGAGTCGTATTCAAACAAGTTCGCCGGCTTCAACATGGCCTATGCCTACGAAGAGACCAGCAAACAAACCTGTACGAGCAGCGGGAGGACACAAACCTGTAGTTACAAATGGGATGATCCCAAGAAAATCAGCCTGAAGACGGCCACCAAGGCGATCGACCTGCCCAGTGTGAGCAGCTTCAACCAGTGCCCGGTGTCGGGCCTGCGCATCGTCGATCCCAGCACCATCACGTCGAGCAATTACACGCAGGGCTGTACGGCCGCCACCACCAACATCGGCTGGGCCGGCACCAAGCCTGCGGCCACGGCCATCACCGTGGCCGCTATGGACAACTACATGGCCCAGCTGTGCACGAACATCAAGGACAAGGGGATCCGCATCTTCACGCTCACGCTGAGCAACGACGTCACCAATAAATCGCTGATGCAGAACTGCGCCTCGGGCGACAACTATTTCGACGTCTCCGATGCCAGCGACCTGCCCAGCGCATTTGCGCAGATCGCCGGCGCCCTGACCGAGCTGCGCCTGATCGAGTAAGCGCATAAGCGCGCGGGGCGCGCCTGGGGGTCACGTGGCCGGCGTGTGCCGTGGCCGGCGCGGCTGGCGGTCCGGGCTGCGGGCTGTTTGGTTCAGGCGGCCTGTGGGCGCAGCCGGCGCAGCCCGCCGGCCCGGTACAGCAGGAACAGGACGATGGCCGCGTTCAGCACGTTCCAGGCGATGCCGTTCATGAAGGCGGCCTGGTACGAGCTGGACAGATCGCGGATGGCGCCCGACATCCAGCCGCCCAGGGCCATGCCCACCATGGTGGCCATGAGCACGGTGCCAATGAAGGTGCCCGCGTGGCGCGGCGAAAAATAGTCGCGCACGATGACGGCATAGGCGGGCACGATCCCGCCCTGGAACAGCCCGAACATGGCCGACGTGATGTACAGCGACATCAGCCCGTGGCTGAACAGGTACATGACCAGCGCCAGGGTTTGCAGGATCGAACCCAACAGCAGCACCCGCAGCCCGCCGATGCGGTCGGACAGCATGCCGAACAGCAACCGGCTGACGATGCCCATGGCCAGCATCAGCGAGAGCATGTTGGTGCCGTTGGTCATGCCATAGCCCAGGTCGAAGCACAGGGCCACGATCTGCACCTGCGGCATGGCCATGGCCACGCAGCAGGCCACCCCGGCGATGCTCAGCAGGATCAGCAGGGCGCGCGGCGACATGCCCAGCGGCCGTTCTTGCAAGCGCGCCGCCTGATGCGCGGCGGGGGTGGGCGTGGCAGGCGCCTGGCCGAGGTCGAGCCGGCGGTTGGCTTCGACTTCGGGCGAGCGCCGGCGCAGGAAGAAAGCGAGCGGCACCAGGGTGGCCAGGCAGAACAGGCCGATGCCGGCATAGGTGGCGCGCCAGCCGTGATCTTGCATGAAGAACTGCATGATGGGCGGCCAGACCACCCCGGCCAGAAAGTTGCCGCTCAGGCAGATGGCCACGGCGATGCCGCGATGGCGTGTGAACCAGTGCGAGGCATCGGCCACCATGGGCGCAAACATGGCCGACGTGCCCAGGAGGCCGATCAGCACGCCGTGGGCGATGATGAACACGGTAATGTGGGTGGCGGCCCCGGCCGCCAGGAAACCCAGGCACAGGGCCACGGCCCCGACGATGACCGGCATGAAGATGCCGCTGCGGTCCGACAGCTTGCCCATGACGATGCCGCCCAGCCCGAAGCCGACCATGGTCGCGGCGTAGGGCAGCGAGGCGTCGGCGCGGCCGACGCCGAAATCGGCTTCGACCATCGGCAGCACCACGCTGGCTGCGTACATGCCCACGTTGCCGATCGTAACCACCAGCAGCGAGATGATCAGGCGGATCCAGGCATACGCAGATTCGATGTCGGGGGTCAGCCAGCTTCGTGCCGCTGAAGATGGAGTGCTCATGGATGGGGTTCCGGTTCGGGTGGCCAGGGAGACGGCGCGGGCGGGGTCGCGCGGACCGCAAGTGAATGATGATAGCCGCTTTTTGCCGAACCGGCAGAACCGGCAGAACCGCCTCCCGGGCGCGGTTCGCCGTGAAACGGCGTTATTCGGCGTTTCGGTGCCCGGTGCCCGGGTCAGGCCAGCAGGGCGCCACCGCCGATGATGATCGCGCAGCCCAGCCAGCGGCCCCAGGAGGCGGGTTCCCGCAAGATGAACACGCCAGCCACGGTGCCCATCATGAGCGAAATCTCGCGCAGGGGCGCGACCAGGCTGATGTCGCCGCCCAGCCGGTAGGCGTACAGCACCAGGATATAGGCCAGCGGCGACAGCGCGGCCACCCAGAAGGCCGGCCACCAGCGCCCGCGCATGGCCTGCTGCAGGGCTTGGGGCCGGGCCACGAACCGGGGGGCGAGCAGGGCCACGTTGCCCAGCGCGGCGCACCAGTCGAGGACCACCGGTACGATCAGCAGCATTTTCACGCTCCAGGCATCGACCAGCGTGTAGGCGGCGATGAACAGCCCCGTCAGCAGGCCGCGCCACAGGGCCCCGCGTGCGTGGGGTGTCGTGAAGCGGCGCAGCCGCCCGTCCGATGCGATCAGCAGGATGCCGGCCACGACCAGCGCGATGCCGGCCAGGCGCACGGGGTCACCTGCTTCGCCCAGGAACAGGATGGCAACCAGGCTCGAGAGCAGCGGACCCGTGCCGCGGGCCACCGGGTAGAGCACGGACAGGTCGGTCTTCTGGTAGCCCAATTGCAGACTCAGGTTGTAGCCTAGGTGCAACAGGCTCGCCAACCCGATGAACAGCAGGACCTTCGGGCTCCAGGCCATGTCGCCCTGCCACAGCACCCAGGCCACCCAGGGTGC
>NZ_JBAYTI010000122.1:0-2844 GCF_041675725.1 Castellaniella sp.
CCCAGAACACGCTCAAGAACGGTATTCGTGTGTTCGCCCAGCCTGGGCGGCGCAAGGGGTTCACGCGGAGGTGTGCCTTGCAGCTTCAGGGGGGAACGCATCAAACGCAGTTCGCCATGGCGCGCGTCGGAGGTTGTGCCCACCATGCCACGCGCCACGATTTCGGGCGCTTCGAGGGCTTCGGGTACGCTACGTACCGGCCCTGCCGGGACACCGACGCTGCGTATCTTTTCCAGCCAATAGGCATTGCCATGATGGCTCAATGCTGCTTCCAGCTGTGCGATCAGCGTGTCGCGATTCATGACCCGGGCGCGATTCGTACGGTAGCGCTCATCGGTCGCCAGCTCGGGCAAGCCGAGCACACTGCACAGCGCCGTGAACTGCTTGTCATTGCCCACGGCCAACGCAAACTTGCCATCGGCTGTGGATACGATCTGATAAGGAACCACCGTGGGGTGGCCATTGCCATAGCGCCGGGGTTCGACACCCGCAGCCAGATAACCAGAGCCGATGTTCGCCAGGACACTGACCGCGCCGTCCAGCAAGGCCAGGTCAATATGCTGGCCCTGCCCGGTGCGCTCGCGTGCAAACAGCGCCGCCAGTATGGCCTGCACGGCATTCATGCCCGTGACGATATCAGTGATGGCCACGCCCAGCTTCATGGGTTCGCCATCCTGTTCGCCCGTGATGGACATCAGGCCGCTTTCCGCCTGGATCACGAAATCGTAGCCAGGCTCTGCAGCACGCGGGCCGGTGCGCCCATACCCCGAGATTGAACAATAGATCAGTCCCGGGTTCACCTTCCGCAGGCTTTCCGGGTCGAGACCATATTTTTTCAAGCCATCGAGCTTGAAATTCTCGACCAGGATGTCGGCCTTTGCGGCAAGTTCCCGGATCAGGGCCTGGCCTTCCGGGCGGGCCATATTGATGCCCACGGATTCCTTGGAACGATTGGCGCACAGAAAATAGGTCGACTCGCCCCCCACTTCGGGCGGCAGCCAGCTGCGAGTATCGTCGCCGTTGCCCGGCATTTCGACCTTCCAGACTTCCGCGCCCAGGTCAGCCAGCGTCTGGGTGCACCAAGGGCCGGCCAGCACACGGCTGAGATCCAGAACCTTGATGCCCTGCAGGGCGCCGGCTTGAGCCGATTCAGCGGATGATTCGACGGAACCTGCCATTTTCAGACTCACTTAGTACTTGCAAGAATGAAGTCGAGCGCTGTACCTTCGCTGCTCTGGATGACTTCGCGGCCCAGCTGACGTGCCCACCAGGCTTCCGTACCGCCGGCCCGGCGCCATTCGCGCAAGCGCCTGGTATAGAGCTGCAGGTCGTATTCTTCAGTGATGCCGATCGCACCGTGCAAGGCATGCGCGCCGTCAGCGACGGTGGGTGCAGCCTCGCTGCAACGCGTCTTGCCGATGGCGGCAAGCCTAGGCGATGGCATGGCGTCTGGCGCGTGAAGTGCCAGCCGTGCTGCCATCCGCATGGCCCATACCCGTTCGGCCATGACGCTGATGAGGCTCTGCACTGCCTGGAACTGGGCAATTGCCCTGCCGAACTGCTGGCGCTCGGCCACGTGCGCCAGCGTCATGTCCAAAGCCTGGCGGGCCGCCCCGGCCAGCAGGGGCGCGAGCGATGCCGCGGCCAATTGCGCCGGCGAACATACTGCGGCTTCAGGCGTGTCGATGATGCGCGTGTTGTCGGGCATGGCGGCCCAGTACAGATCGGCTGTCTGGCTACCCCGTATTTCGTCACCTTCGATGCGGGCTGCGGCGGAAGGCAGCAGCACCCAGAGGTCGCCGAACCCCGCCAACACCCAGTCGGCCGCCTTGCCAAAGGCAAGGTTCTGCACGCTCAGGCCGCCGTCTTCAGATCGACTGGTATCCGGCCCGGCAATGGCAATCGGCCCTTCAGGCGCGTCGTGCCCCAGGGCGTCGAGCCAGCCCTTGGCCATGACGGTCTGCACGAAAGGCAGCGGCAGCGCATGCTGGCCCGCCAGCATGAACGACGGGAAAGCGTCATCCAGCGACACGCCAGCGCCACCCTTGTCTTCCGGCAGCAGAATGTCCAGGAAACCACTGGACGCGATTTCCGCCCACAGCGCAGCCGGGTCGTCGCCCGCCTCGATGCCGCGGATCACTGCGGGAGTCGCCCGTTCACTAAACATGCGTTCCAACGCTTCTGTAAGCATATCCATACCGGGATTCCTATCGCAGATTCAGACCGCGGGCGATGATGCCGCGCATGATTTCGCGTGTGCCGCCACGCAGGGAGAATGAAGGAGCCAACTGTTCAAGGTAGGACACCGTGCGGCGCAGTTCGGGGGATGCGGCCAGATGCGGTTCCGCACCCAGCACATCGCCTATCCAGCGGGGGATGGACTGTTCGATTTCTGTGCCCAGATCCTTGACCAGCGATGCTTCGATGGCCGGACTTTCGCCGCGCGCCAGCTTGGCCGTCAGTGCCAGCGATAGGGAACGCAGTACAGCCAGCCAGGAAACGATGTGGCCCATGGTTTCAAGGCGCACGCCTTCGTTGGCTGCGCTGCCGCGGCAGTGCCTGAGCCAGCTTTCCACCAGCACCATGCTGGAATAGAGACGTTCGGGCCCGCTGCGTTCGAACGCAAGTTCGGCATTGACCTGAGCCCAGCCGTTCCCCTCTTCGCCGATCAGGGCGTTTTCGGGGCATTCCACGTTGTCGAAGAACACTTCCGAGAAGTGGGCATCGCCGGACATGTCTTCGATCGGGCGGACAGTCACGCCAGGCAGACTAAGGTCGACGATCAGTTGCGACAGGCCCTTGTAGCGGTCTTGCGGTTCGCCCGATGTGCGCACCAGCGCAATC
>NZ_JBAYTI010000123.1:0-2760 GCF_041675725.1 Castellaniella sp.
CGCGAGCAGGGCATCGCGACGGCCGTGGTTGACCACAAGGCCCATGCCAGCCGCGAGGCCTTCGACGCGGCCCTGATGGCCGAGATCGACCGCCACGCGCCGTTCCTGGTCGTGCTGGCCGGCTTCATGCGCATCCTCACGCCCGGTTTCGTGGCGCACTACGAAGGGCGGCTGGTCAACATCCACCCCAGCCTGCTGCCGGCCTTCCCGGGTCTGCATACCCACCGCCGCGCCATCGAGGCCGGCTGCCGCGTGGCCGGTTGCACGGTGCACCGCGTCACGCCCGAACTCGACCACGGCGAATACCTCGACCAGGCCGTGGTCCCCATCCTGCGCGGCGACACGCCCGAGGCGCTGGCCGCACGGGTGCTCTCGCAGGAGCACCTCATCTACCCCAGGGCCGTCGAGCGCCTGCTGGCCACCGGCTGAACGGCATCAGCGGTCGCTCCAGGCCAGCTTGCCGGCCATCAGGGCGAACGCGCCCGCGAAGCCCCGGCGCAGGGCGGCCTGGATGCCGGGCGATGCCGCGACCTTTTGCCGGAACCCGTGCGCCAGCATGCCGTAGGCGATGAAGACGGCCAGGGTCATGAACATGAACACCAGGCTCAACAGGCCGAAGTGCCTCATGGGGGCCGGGTCGGACGGGTCCATGAACTGCGGCAGGAAAGCCATGAAGAACAGGGTCAGCTTGGGGTTCAGGCTGTTGAGCAGGATGGCCTTGCCGATCAGGCGCAGCGGGGCCACGGCGGGTGCGCGCGCGCCGTTGACGGCAAAGGCGGCGCGGTCCCGCCAGGTGCTGACGGCGAGGTACAGCAGGTACAGCACGCCGGCGATCTTCAGCACCTGGAACGCCAGTGCGCCGGCGTGCATCACCGCAGCCAGGCCCAGCGCCGTGGCCAACATGTGCGGCACGATGCCCAGTGTGCAACCCACGGCGGCATGGACGCTGGCGGCGCGCCCCTGCGACAGGCCGGTGGACACGGTGAACAGGACCCCGGCGCCCGGGGTGGCCACCACCACCGCGGACGTCATGAGGAATTCGATGCTGATCAAGGCAGGCTCCTGGGCAGTGGACATGGACATGGACATGGACAAGGCAAGGAGCCCGATCCTGGCGCCAGGACGCCGGCCTGTCTTGAACGCTATTGCAGCCAGGCGTCGCGCCAGGCGCCCGGCGTGAAGCCGAAGCAGCGCGAGAACAGGCGGTGGAGGTGGCTTTGGTCGGCGAACCCGCAAGCCGCCGCGGTCTCGCCCAGCGGCATGCCCTGGGCGATCAGGGCCTGCGCGCGGCGCAGCCTGTGCTGCCGCAGCCAGGCGAACGGCGGCAGGCCATGGCCCCTGGCGAACTGGCGCACCAACTGAAAACGCGAGAGGCCCGCCAGACCGGCCAGGTCTGCCAGGCTGGGCGGGGCGTCCATCTGGTCCAGCAGGCATTCGCGCACCTTGTCCAGCCGGGTTGGCGGGCCGTCGCCCAGCCGCCGGTCGCCGTGCTGCCGGACGAGCAGGCCGCAGGCGTTCGCCAGCGCCTCCTCCCAGAGCGCGGGGCCGGACGGGTCATCCCAGCACCGGAACACGTGGTCGATGGCCGTGCGCAGGCGGGGATCGTCCAGCACCGGCCGGGTGAACTCGTGCCCGTCCATGGCCAGCATGGCCGCCATGGCACCGGGCGAGACGTGGATCATGCGCCAGCGGCGCGCATTCGACGACAGCGGAACGCCATCGTGCACTTCGCCCGGGTTGACGGTGATGACGTCGCCGGCCACGGCGTGCACCTGGCCGCGTCCGCTGGCCGAGACGTGCCCGCCTTCGTCCATCACGCCAAAGCCGTAGCTGCCATGCCAGTGCCGGCCGAAGCCCCTGGCGCTGTGCATGAGCACGGCATGAACCCCTTCCATGGGGCTTCGCCGTACCTGGGCGCGATGGATCGGTACCGTCACATCGACTTGTGGAACACCAGCCCCGCGTGCTCGCGCATCGCGTGGAATTTGATCTTCGGCCAGTTGGCCTCGACCGCGCGCAGCGTGGCCATGTGATCGAGCAGCACCGTGGGCGCGTCCACCGCGTCCAGCGCCACGCGGTGGGCGTTGGCGTCGATGAAGCGCTTGAGCTCCTGCTCGCCGCCGTCCTCGGGCGCGCAGGTCACCCAGCGCGTCACGTTGTACGAACTGCCGGTGATGCGGGCCTTGACGCCGTACTCGGCCTGCAGCCGGTGCTGCACCACCTCGAACTGGAGCTGCCCCACCGCGCCCAGCAGCAGCACCGTGCCGGCCACCGGCCGGAACACCTGGATCGCGCCTTCCTCGCCCAACTGCGTCAGGCCGGCGCGCAACTGCTTGGTCTTGAGCGGGTCCGCCACCTCCACGCTGCGGATGATCTCGGGCGCGAAGAAGGGCAGGCCGGTGAACTGCAGCGCCTCGCCCTCCGTCAGCGTGTCGCCCAGTTGCAGCACGCCATGGTTGGGGATGCCGATGATGTCGCCGGCGAAGGCCTCGTCCAGCAGCTCGCGCCGCTGGCTCAGGAAGCTCACCACCGTGTTGGGGCGAAGTTCCTTGCCGCTGCGCACTACCTTCAGCCGCATGCCGCGCTCGAAGTGGCCGCTGGCCACGCGCACGAACGCGATGCGGTCGCGGTGCGCCGGGTCCATGTTGGCCTGGATCTTGAACACCACACCGGTGAACTTGGGTTCGGTCGGCTCCACCGTGCGCTGGAGCGCAGGCTTGGGACCGGGCGGCGGGGCCAGATCGACCAGTGCGTCGAGCA
>NZ_JBAYTI010000124.1:0-2721 GCF_041675725.1 Castellaniella sp.
ACCCGCCTGCGCAATGCGCAAATGGTCAACAAGACATCGGTCTCCATGCCCTCCTCCAAGCTCAAGGCCGCCATCGCCGCGGTCCTGAAAGACGAGGGCTACATCGAAGATTTCGCCATCGGCGGCACCCCTGCCAAGCCGATGCTCGACATCACACTCAAGTACTATGCCGGGCGCCCCGTCATAGAGCGCATCGACCGCGTCTCGCGGCCCGGCCTGCGCATCTACAAGGGCAGCACCCACTTGCCGCAGGTCATGAACGGGCTGGGCGTGGCCATCATCTCCACCCCGCGTGGCGTGATGACCGACCGCAAGGCGCGCGCCAGCGGCGTGGGCGGCGAAGTCCTGTGCTACGTGGCGTAAGGGGGGGTCATCGCATGTCACGCATCGCCAAATATCCCGTCGTCCTGCCCAAGGGGGTCGAACCCACCATCAGCGCCGGCCAGATCGTGGTCAAGGGGCCGTTGGGTACCCTCACGCAGTCGCTGCCGGATACCGTCCGGGTCGACCACGCCGACAACCAGCTGTCTTTCGCAGCCGCCAATGAAACCCGCGAAGCCAATGCCCTCTCGGGCACCATGCGCTCGCTGGTGAACAACATGGTGGTGGGCGTCAGCACGGGCTTCGAGCGCCGTCTCAACCTGGTCGGCGTCGGTTTCCGCGCCCAGATCCAGGGCAACGATCTCAAGTTGCAGCTGGGTTTCTCGCACGACATCCTGCATCCGATCCCCGAAGGCATCAAGATCGAATGCCCGACCCAGACCGAGATCGTAGTCAAGGGGGCCGACAAGCAGGTCGTCGGCCAGGTGGCCGCCAACATCCGCGCCTATCGCAAACCCGAGCCTTACAAGGGCAAGGGCGTGCGTTACGCCGATGAGCGCGTCATCATCAAGGAAACCAAGAAAAAATAAGCTCGGCAAGGACACATCATGGACAAGAAACAACCCCGTTTGCGTCGTGCCACGGCCACTCGCCGCAAGATTCACGAACTGCGTGTGCACCGTCTGTCGGTGCATCGCACGAATCT
This sequence comes from Castellaniella sp., assembly GCF_041675725.1. Classification (GTDB taxonomy): domain Bacteria; phylum Pseudomonadota; class Gammaproteobacteria; order Burkholderiales; family Burkholderiaceae_B; genus Castellaniella. Next base: position 1,028 of record NZ_JBAYTI010000124.1, read on the forward strand.
GCACATCTACGCCAACATCATTTCGCCCGAGGGCGACCGCGTGCTCGTCAGCGCTTCCACGCTCGAGCCCGAAGTGCGCCAGCAGCTGGCTGGCCAGCAGGTCAACGGCGGTAATGTGGCCGCTGCGGGCCTGGTGGGCAAGCGTGTGGCCGAGAAGGCCCGCGCCGCCGGCATCGAGCAGGTCGCCTTCGACCGCTCGGGCTTCCGTTACCATGGCCGCGTGAAGGCGCTGGCCGAAGCCGCGCGCGAAGCCGGCTTGCAGTTCTAAGAGGGATCACATGGCCAAATCACAAGCCAAGCACGCCGACGATCGCGATGACGGCATGCGCGAAAAAATGATCGCGGTCAATCGCGTCAGCAAGGTCGTCAAGGGGGGGCGCACCATGAGCTTCGCCGCCCTTACCGTGGTCGGCGACGGCGACGGGCGCATCGGCATGGGCAAGGGCAAGGCCCGCGAAGTGCCCGTGGCCGTACAGAAAGCCATGGAACAGGCCCGTCGCGGCCTGATCAAGGTCGCGCTCAAGGACGGCACGCTGCATCACAGCGTGGTGGGCAAGCACGGGGCGGCTACCGTGCTCATCTCGCCGGCCATCGAAGGCACCGGCGTGATTGCCGGCGGCCCCATGCGCGCCATCTTCGAAGTCATGGGCGTGCGCAACGTCGTGGCCAAGAGCCTGGGCTCCAGCAACCCGTACAACATGGTGCGCGCCACGCTCAATGGTCTGCGCGCCTGTTCCACCCCGGCCGAAATCGCCGCCAAGCGCGGCAAGACGGTCGAAGAAATCCTGGGGTAAGCACATGTCCGACAAACACATCAAGGTCACGCTCGTGCGTTCCGTGATCGGCACCCACAAAAGCCACCGCGCCACCGTGCGCGGCCTGGGCCTGGGCAAGCTCAACAGCAGCCGCGTGCTGGTCGATACGCCCGAGGTCCGTGGGATGATCAACAAGGTCAGCTATCTGGTCAGCGTCTCCGACGCCTGAAAGGAATCACCATGTCGCAGTACACACAACTGAACACGCTCGCCCCCGCCGATGGCGCCCGTCGCGAACGGCGCCGTCTGGGGCGCGGCATCGGCAGCGGTCTGGGCAAGACGGGCGGTCGGGGCCACAAGGGCCAGAAATCGCGCGCCGGCGGCTTTCACCGGATCGGCTTCGAAGGCGGCCAGATGCCGCTGCAGCGCCGTCTGCCCAAGCGGGGCTTCACCTCCATGGGCCGTCATCTGGTGGGCGAGGTACGCCTGTCGCAGCTGCAACAGCTGCCGGTCGACGAAATCGATCTCAACGTGCTCAAGCAGGCCGGCCTGGTCGGCCAGCTGGTGCGCGCCGTAAAGGTCATCCGGACCGGCGAGATCACCCGTGCGGTGCATCTCAAGGGGCTGCAGGCCTCGGCCGGGGCGCGCGCCGCCATCGAGGCCGCCGGCGGCTCGCTGGCCTGAGGCACAAGGGGCAACCGTGGCGAAAGCGCAGGCTCAAAAGTCCGGCTCCAGCGCAGGATACGGCGATCTCAAGCGCCGTGTCCTGTTTCTCGTGCTGGCCTTGGTCGTTTACCGGCTGGGCACGCACATCCCCGTGCCGGGCATCAATCCGAACGCCCTGTCCGACCTGTTCCAGCAAAATCAGGGCGGCATCCTCGGCCTGTTCAACATGTTCTCGGGCGGCGCGCTCGAGCGCTTCTCGGTGCTCGCGCTGGG
>NZ_JBAYTI010000125.1:0-2710 GCF_041675725.1 Castellaniella sp.
CCACGAGGAGAACCAGCCGGCGCACCTGACGCTCAAGGACGCCAGCGTGCCGGTGAAGATCAACCTGGCCAAGTACGCCGGGCCGGAAAGCCGCTACTGCCCGGCCGGCGTGTACGAGTTCGTGAACAAAGACGGCGCCGACCAGCTGGTGATCAACGCGCAGAACTGCGTGCACTGCAAGACCTGCGACATCAAGGATCCGACGCAGAACATCGTGTGGGTCACGCCCGAGGGCGGCGGCGGGCCGAACTACGCGGGGATGTGAGGGCGCCTCGCAGGCCCCGCCCTTCGAGCCGCGCGGGGAGGTGAGCGCTGCTCGCAGGTCCCGCCCTCAACCCAGGCCGAGCAGCTTGGCCAGGTTGCGCTCGTCGCCGGGCGAGCCCAGCATCAGGTGCTCTTCCAGCTCGCGCAGGTGCTGGTCCATGAGTTGCACCGCGCCCTCGGCGTCGCCGCGGGCGATGCAGTCCATGATGCGCTCGTGCTCGTCGTGCTCGCAGGCCGCGTTGCCGGGCGGCTGGTGCACCGCCACGATGAGCGAGCAGCGCGAGACGATTTCCTGCAGGTAGCGCTGCAGGATGGGGTTGCCCGAGAGCTCGGCCAGGCGCAGGTGGTAGGCGCTGGCCAGGCGGGCCCAGGCGGGCTGGTCGAAGCGGTGCATGGCCTCGTGCTCGGCGCGCAACTGCTCGCGCAGGCCCTTGAGGTCGCGCGCGGTGGCGCGCTCGGCCACCAGGCGCACGATGGCGGCCTCCAGGGCGCGCCTTGCCTCGAAGATCTGGCGCGTCTCCTCGCGCGTGGGCACGGCCACGATGGCGCCCCGGTTGGGCCGCAGTTGCACGATGTGGTCGTGCGCGAGTTTTTGCAGCACCTTGCGCACCACCGAGCGGCTCACGCCGAACAGCTCGCACAGCGGCGCCTCGGGCAGCTTGGTGCCGGGCTTCAGGCGCTGCCCCATCACGCTGTCGAACACCGCGCGGTAGATGCGGGTTTCGACGTCGGCGCTCTCGTCGGCCGGCGCGCTGTCCACCGGCGGCGCGGCGCTGGGCTGGCGCCGGGGCGGCGGCGTGGCGTTGCCTCGGGTGGCGCGGGCGGCGCGAGCAGGTGGGCGGGGATCAGGCGATTTGGGCATGAAGGCGGCGGGCGAGTCCGATCAGGGCCAGGTCGCTGCCGGCCGGGCCGAGCAACGACAGGCCCAAAGTATCGCCGCCCGCCGTGCGCACCGGCAGGCTCACCTGCGGCAGGCCGGCCAGGCCGGCGATGCAGGTGATGGCCATGGTGCGCAGGCGGATGGCGTCCACGCTGGCGGGGTCGGCGTCGCGCCGTGGGGCCAGGCTGGCGGCCGAGGGCAGCAGCAGCACGCCGTCCTCGCCCAGCAGGCCGCGCACCTGCGCGCTCACGCGGGCCTGCGCGGCGCGTGCCGCCTCGGCGGCCTCGGCCGTGACCTGGCTGGCGGCCTGCCAGCGCGCGGCGATGGCGGGGGCGAACACCGGCTGGGCCTGGGTGATCCAGGCGCCGTGCACTTGCCAGCCCTCAAAGGCGCCCGCGGTGGCGTAGGTCTGGCGCCACGCGCCCAGGCCTTCGTCGCCCGCGATGGGCAGGCCTTGTGGGGTGGCGCCGAGCAGGGCGGCCAGGGCATCGCCACGCGCACATGCTCGTCGGTAGGAAGCTGGACGTTGCCGCTATACCCTGCGCTGTTGGGCATTGGAGCCCAGAGCTGAAATTGACCCATCCCGGCCTGCCGATAACCGGCCAGGAACGTATCGCGGCATGCCTGTGTGGTGTTGGTTCGAAGGGTGTAGCCTGCGCGAGCGAGCCGATAGCTGATGTGGCTCATGAGGCGGGCAATGTCCTGGGGGACTCCTGAAGAAGTCACCCCAACGTATGCCAGGCATGTTCCTATGTGTCGAACCTGAACTGGCTTCATAGCTCACGAATCAGGGCAGAACGGGACGGCTGCGTGTGCCGGTAAATGCGCGTCGGATATGCGCGTTTGATCTTGTAGGTGCGGCACATGACGCTGTGGCGCTCGAACTCTTCCCGCTGGAGAAACCCGATCTCAGAGAGCACCTGGTGGGCTTTATCGAAGCCCTCCCTGCCAAGATCGGCAATCTCCAGCACAAGATGGCCGCATTGCGTGACCACATAGTTGCGCACCCAGCAAGAGTTGCCGAGCCGCCCGAAAAGGCTCATGAACTGATCCAGCGTCATGGCTGGGCCTGTGGATCAAACGCTGTGTCCCTCGATTTCCACCAGAAGGTCGGAACGGCACACATCCGCCCGCAGGTACACGGCCTGTGCTGACCCGATGCGCTCGGAGATGATCTGGCGGATGCCAGGCAGGTGTTCCGGATGACGGACATAGACGCGGAAAGCTAGATCGCCGATGCCGAAGCAGTTTCCGGTCACCCGATAGACCTCCTTGAGCAGGGCTTCGATGTTGTTCAGGCACTCGGCTGCCTGCGCAACGGGGTCGCCCAGGTGCACCGTTTCATGGCCGACGATGCTCGCCGTGCCAGAGATGAACAGGGTCGGCCGTCCTTCGGAGCAGGCAACGGCGGCGCGAGCAAAGAGAGGCTTGCGCGGGCCGTATTGGTCGGGGTAGTGGAAGGCACTGACCTGACGCGGGTTTTCGATGGTCTGTACCGGCCGGGAGCTGGCGATGAAGGCCACAGTCAGCGGTCCCTTCTCGTATCCGAGCACGCACGCGGCCGGC
>NZ_JBAYTI010000126.1:0-2639 GCF_041675725.1 Castellaniella sp.
TCGGCGCCGGCGTCATCGGCCTCTTGGGTGGGCGTGCCGTTGTCCGTGGTGGCTTCGTCGGAGGTGCGCCGGCTGCGGCGGCCCCGGCGACGGCGGCGCTTGCTGCGGTCGGTGTCGGACGCTGCGGTCTCGGTATCGGTGTCCGGATCGGTATCCAGCGCGGGCCCGGCGACCGCCACGTCGTCATCGGCCTGCGGGGCCGGCCCGGGGTCGGTCGCCTGTGCGATGGCCGGCTGGGGCGTGGCTGCCGTTATGGCCGGTGCGGCCATGGAATCGGCTGCCGCCGCAGGGGCTACCGTGGCCGCCGCCGCGTGGCGGGGGGTGTCGGCGCTGTCGGGGGCTTCGGCGGCTGCGAGGGTGTCGTTCGCTGTGTCCTGGGCCTGCACCTGCACGGTTGCGTTTTCGTCCTGGCGGCTGCTGCGGCCCCGGCCCCGGCGACCCCGCGAACGACGTACGGGCTCATCGGTGGCTTCGGGCGCTGTTTCTGTGGCGAAGTCAGTGACCTGGTGAGTGTTGTTGGTCGCGACAGGCTGTGTCGTGGCGCTTTCTGGTTGACTGCGCCGGCCTTGGCCGCGCCGGCTGGCCGATGGCCTGCCGGAACCATTGGACCCGTCGCGGGATTCGACCGGCGTGCCGGCGTCTGCGCGGGCTTCTGTGCGGCCATCGCGTCGCTCGCCGCGCCGGCCACCGCGCGAGCCCGAGCTGCGCCTGCGCGAGTTGCCCGCGGTTTCGCGCACAGGGGCGTCGCCAGCCGGCGCCGACGGCTCGGCTGCCGCGGGCGTGGGGGTGGCGGGCGTCGACGAGAACCAGCCCAGGATGCGCTGGAACAGGCTGCCGCCAGGCGTGGTGGCCGTGGCCGCAACCACGGCGACCGGCTGGCTGGCCGGCGCCTGGCGGGCCGGGCGTTCGCGTTCGACGTGCGGTGGCGCCGGCTGCGCGGGCTGTATGCTCTTGACCAGGGCTTCCTGGCGTACGCCTGCATCCTGGGCCCGGTGTGGCTGCCAGATGGTGCTTTCTTCGGGCTCCTGCACGCGCTCGAAGCTGGTCTTGGACTCGTCCAGGCGCGGGTCGTCGTGGCGCAGCCGTTCGATGTGGTGGTGCGGGGTCTCGAGCGTTTTATTGGGGATGAGGACCAGATTGACCTTGAGGCGGTTTTCGATCTGGCTGATGTCGCGCCGCTTTTCGTTGAGCAGGAAGGTGGCCACGTCGACCGGCACCTGCGCGTACAGCGCGGCCGTGCCTTCTTTCATGGCTTCTTCCTGGAGCAGGCGCAGGACGTGCAGGGCGCTGGACTCGGCGTCGCGGATCACCCCGGTGCCCGTGCAGCGCGGGCAGGTGACGTGGGATCCTTCATTGAGCGCCGGGCGCAGACGCTGGCGCGAGAGCTCCATGAGCCCGAAGCGCGAGATCTTGCCCATTTGCACCCGTGCGCGGTCGAAATGCAGGGCGTCGCGCAGGCGCTGTTCAACGGCGCGCTGGTTCTTGCTGTCCTCCATGTCGATGAAGTCGATCACGATCAGGCCGCCGAGGTCGCGCAGGCGCAGCTGGCGGGCGACTTCTTCGGCTGCCTCGAGATTGGTGCGCAACGCGGTTTCTTCGATGTCGGCACCGCGTGTGGAGCGCGCCGAGTTGACGTCGATGGCCACCAGCGCTTCGGTGTGGTCGATGACCACCGCGCCGCCCGAGGGCAGCTGCACCGTACGGGAATAGGCGGTTTCGATCTGGTGCTCGATCTGGAACCGGGAAAACAGCGGGATGTCGTCGCGGTAGCGTTTCACGCGGCTGACGTTGTCGGGCATGACCACGCTCATGAACGACGAGGCCTGGTCGTGGATGTCGTCGGTGTCGATCAGGATTTCACCGATGTCGGGCGAGAAGTAGTCGCGGATGGCGCGGATGACCAGGCTGGATTCGAGGTAGATCAGAATGGGTGCCTGGTTCTCGCGCGCCGCGGCGTCGATCGCGTTCCAGAGTTGCAGCAGGTAGTTCAGGTCCCATTGCAGCTCTTCGACGCTGCGACCGATGCCGGCCGTACGGGCGATCATGCTCATGCCCGACGGGATATCGAGCTGGTCCATCGTTTCGCGCAATTCTTGGCGTTCTTCGCCCTCGATGCGGCGCGACACGCCCCCCCCTCGCGGGTTGTTGGGCATCAGCACGAGATAGCGGCCCGCCAGCGAGATGAAGGTGGTGAGGGCCGCCCCCTTGTTGCCACGCTCTTCTTTTTCGACCTGGATGATCAGTTCCTGGCCTTCTGCCAGCGCATCCTGGATGCGGGCATTGCGGACATCGATGCCATCTTTGAAGTAGCTGCGCGCGACCTCTTTGAAGGGCAGGAAGCCGTGGCGCTCTTCGCCATAGTTGACGAAACAGGCCTCGAGGCCCGGTTCGATGCGTGTAATCACCCCTTTGTAGATATTGCCTTTGCGCTGTTCGCGCCCGGCCGTTTCGATGTCCAGGTCGATCAGTTTCTGGCCATCGACAATAGCGACGCGTAGTTCTTCTTGGTGCGTCGCATTGAACAACATGCGTTTCATGAGCGGTATTCTCCGTGGTCAGGGTACGTCGGGTTCGACGCACGGCCACGGGTCACGGGGTGTGAGACACGGCAGTCTGCAACAGACAGGCGGACAGGATCA
>NZ_JBAYTI010000127.1:0-2525 GCF_041675725.1 Castellaniella sp.
CACCAAGGTGTTTCCGACGCGTTCACACACCGTGGCGGCTCAGGGCGGCATCAGCGCCTCGATCGGCAACATGAGCGAAGACCACTGGCAATGGCACATGTACGACACGATCAAGGGCTCAGATTGGCTGGGTGACCAGGACGCGATCGAGTTCATGGTGCGCGAGGCGCCCAGCGTGGTCTACGAGCTCGAGCACTTCGGCATGCCCTTCGACCGCAACCCCGATGGCACCATCTATCAGCGCCCCTTCGGCGGCCATACCTCGCATTTCGGCGAAAACCCCGTGCAGCGGGCCTGTGCGGCGGCCGACCGAACCGGCCATGCGATGCTGCACACCCTGTACCAGCGCAACGTGGCGGCCCATACCCAGTTTTTCGTCGAATGGATGGCGCTCGACCTGCTGCGCAATAATGCGGGCGACGTCCTCGGCGTGACGGCGCTCGAAATGGAAACCGGCGAAATCTACGTGCTCGAGGCCAAGCATACGGTGCTGGCCACCGGGGGGTCGGGGCGTATCTGGGCGTCTACCACCAACGCCTTCATCAACACGGGCGATGGCCTGGGCATGGCGGCCCGCGCCGGCATCCCTCTGCAAGACATGGAATTCTGGCAGTTCCATCCCACCGGGGTGGCCGGTGCCGGGGTGCTCATTACCGAAGGGGTGCGCGGCGAAGGCGGCTTCCTGCTCAACAAGGACGGCGAGCGCTTCATGGAACGCTACGCGCCGCACCTCAAGGACCTGGCCCCACGCGACTTCGTTTCGCGCTCGATGGACCAGGAAATCAAAGAGGGGCGGGGCTGTGGCGATGGTCATTACGTGCTGCTGAAACTCGATCACCTGGGCGCCGAAACCATCAAGAAACGCCTGCCGGCGATCCGCGAACTGGCCATCAAGTTCGCCAACGTGGATCCCATCAAGGATCCGATCCCGGTGGTGCCTACCATTCATTATCAGATGGGGGGCATACCCGCCAACTATCACGGCCAGGTGCTCACCCGCGTCAATGGCGAAGAGCAGGTCGTCAAGGGTCTGTACGCCATCGGCGAATGCGCGGCCACATCGGTGCACGGCGCCAACCGCCTGGGCACCAACTCGCTGCTGGACATCGTGGTGTTCGGCCGCTCGGCGGGCAATTTCATCGTCGATCAGCACCCCGAGCGGCAGCATGGGCACGAACCGCTGCCCGATACTGACATCGAGGCCTCGCTCGACCGGGTCAACCGGATCGAGGCCCGCACGTCGGGCGAAAAGACCCACGACATCGTGCACAAGATGCAGATCGCCATGCAAAGCCACTGCGGGGTGTTCCGCACGCTGGACGTGCTCAAAGAAGGTGAAAAAGTCATTGCCGACATGGTCGCCGAAGTCGATTCGGTGTATTACGCCGACAAATCCAAGGTCTTCAACACGGCCCGCGTCGAGGCGCTCGAGCTCACCAACATGATCGAAGTCGCGCGCGCCACCACCCGGTCGGCGGCCAATCGACACGAATCCCGCGGGGCTCACGCCCTGGAAGACTACCCCGAGCGCGACGACGAAAACTGGCTCAAGCACACGCTGTGGTTCTCGCCGGATGACCGGCTCGATTACTCGCCGGTGCGCATGAAGCCGCTGACCGTGGACACCGTTCCGCCCAAGCCGCGTACCTTCTGATTGAATATTGCCATGTGGATATTGTCATGAGTAAACGTATCGTAAAGTTTGAGATCTACCGTTTCGACCCCGACAAAGACGAACGGCCCTATATGCAGAAACTGGATGTCGAGCTGCAACCATCCGACAAAATGCTGCTCGACGCCATCCTGCGCATCAAAAACGAGATCGACGACAGCCTGGCGTTGCGCCGCTCGTGCCGCGAAGGGGTCTGCGGCTCGGACGCCATGAATATCAATGGCAAGAACGGCCTGGCGTGTACCACCAACCTGCGCACACTCAAAGAACCGATTGTGCTCAAGCCGCTGCCTGGCCTGCCGGTGGTGCGCGACCTGATCGTCGACATGACGTTCTTCTTCGACCAGTACCATTCGATCAAGCCGTTTCTCATCAACGATACGCCGCCGCCCGAAAAAGAACGCCTGCAGTCGCCCGAAGAGCGCGAAGAGCTCAACGGCCTGTACGAGTGCATTCTCTGCGGCTGCTGCTCTACCGCGTGCCCGTCGTTTTGGTGGAATCCCGACAAATTCGTGGGGCCCGCCGGCCTGCTGCAGGCCTACCGTTTCATCGCCGATTCGCGCGACGCGGCCACGGCCGAGCGCCTCGATGATCTAGAAGACCCTTATCGCCTGTTCCGTTGCCACACCATCATGAACTGCACCGATGTCTGTCCCAAGGGTCTGAACCCATCCCTGGCCATCAGCAAAATCAAGGAAATGCTCGTGCGCCGTACAATTTGAAGGGCCTTCATGTCCGATCCATTATCCGGGCTCGAACGTGCGCGCCTGCGTTGGCGCGCGCGGCGGGGCCTGCTGGAAAATGATCTCATCATCACACGCTATCTCGATGCGTTCGAATCCCGCCTGACCGA